>CAYLXT010000031.1:0-17649 GCA_964387615.1 uncultured Ruminococcus sp. | reverse complement strand
TTTGTGTTTATAAGTGATTTAATTTATAAAGATAATTACGAAATCATCCACGACGGAACACAGTGCAAACTAAAAGACGGTGCCCAGTAGCACCGTCTTCGTGTTTTTGAGAAATTATTACCATACATTAATAGTTTCTTCAAATACTATATTTCCATCTTTGCCGGAAGTAATTGTCAGTTTACTTGGAATAAAACTTTCTCCCTCGTATTCTGGATGACAACCATATGACTTTACTTTTCCTTCATCCAAAAGTTCAGCAACAATGTTATCGCAACTTTCCTTTAGTTTGTTAACTCCAATGGGCACATATAGTATATTGTCATCGTCTATTGAACCACCAAACATTGGAGGTATTAAAAATAATACTTCTAAATTTCCTTTTAAAAATTCTTCATGAGCTTTATCGCGTGAATTAATTTTTTCAAATTTAATAGAAATTTTCTTTGAATGCTTTTTTCGACCCCAAAAGAGATAGCAAAGTAAAGAAAAGATTAGTGCTGAAACAATAAAGAGCAAAAATAATGCTAGCGCACCTTCAACAGAATTACCAAATACAAGCATTAGTAATATGTCGGCAGCAAGGATACTTAAAGGAATGAAAAATATGCATTTTAAAATATTTATTATTTTTTTTATGATTAGATGTGGCTTTTTGGTATAAATTTTTTTAGGTTTATCGGTTTTCTTGATATTTAATTCGGGATCTTCGGGATAGAGTTCATAAAATTTCGGAGAGTTTTCTTGTGATGTAGAATATCTGGTAAAAATTATAACACCTGAAATCAGCAGTAAAGCAATATAAATCATCCAATAGATAGATGGATCATAGACGGCAGTAGAATAATCATATGTTATTTGATTACCGTATACAGAAAAAAAGGTAACTATTGCGCCAATTGAATACCATATCCAAGCGCTTAATTTTTTTGACAATATAATCGCAATTGTTAAAAAAACAATTAGAATAGAAAAATAACTTGCAAAAAAGATGATATCAAAAAATAAACCCACAACTATCACTCCTCAAAGTGTTTTTTAACATTGATATTATACAATATATTACACTTATATACAATAATATTTTTTGCTAATAAAATCCCAATTTTCAACCATATGGGATTGTGATTCTCTTGACTGTAAAGATAACGCCACGCCTGAGAGTATTTGCAAGCGTGTGACAAGCAAGGTTAAGAATGGCAGTATTGTGCTGTTTCACAACGATGCCGACCACACCCCCGAAGCATTGCCTACAATACTAAAATGCCTAAAAGATGAGGGGTATGAGTTTGTGTTATGAATGTTACATAATTTTCGTTTTTTATTGACTTTACTTTTAAAAATGTTATACTTTTTCTTGAAAGGTGGCGGTTTTATGGCTAAAAATTATGAAAGACTTGGTGTTATGCTGGATATGTCGCGTAATGCCGTTATGAATGTAAAGGCGCTTAAAGAGTATTTTGTTTTGCTTAAAAAGATGGGTTATAACTCGGTTATGCTTTATACCGAAGATACCTACGAGGTAGAGGGTGAACCCTATTTTGGCTATATGCGTGGCAGATATTCTGTTGCAGAAATGAAAGAACTTGATGAGTATGCAAACGGTTTGGGTATTGAGTTAATTCCTTGTATTCAAACCTTAGCCCACTTAAATCAAGCACTTCGTTGGGGCACAATTCCCGTTGACTGTAACGATATTATGCTTACCGATAACGCGAAAGTTTACGATTTGATTGACAGAATGTTTAAAACACTTAAAAAGTGCTTTAAATCTCCATATATACATATTGGTATGGATGAAGCGCATATGGTAGGTCGCGGTAAACATCTTGACATTCACGGATACGAGGATGCTCATTCTATACTAAAGCGTCATCTCGATAAGATTTGTGAAATTGCTAAAAAGTATGATTATATTCCGCTTATGTGGTCAGATATGTATTTCAGACCTTGGAACGACGGCAAATACTGCTTTATTGAGGGCGAAAAAAAGGTGCCGCAAGAATTTATTGATGCTATGCACCCCGATGTTATTCCTGTTTATTGGGATTATTACAATGATGACAAACAGCATTACGTTGATATGTTTAAAAACCACAAGCAGCTTTCTAAAAACGTATGGTTTGCAGGCGGCGTGTGGGGTTGGCACGGTTTTACACCGTCTAATGAATATTCTATAAAAACCTCTATACCTGCTATAGACGGTTGTAAAGAAACAAAAGTTAAAAATATTTTCTTTACAATATGGGGTGACGATGGCGCCGAATGCTCACGTTTTACTCTTTTACCAGCACTGCTTTACATAGCAGAATATGCAAAGGGCAACACCGACGAAGAAAAAATAAAAGCCAAATTCAAGCGCCTTACAGGCATTGGCTATGACGATTTTATGCTGATTGACAAGCCGAATAAGGTTGATATGGTTACTACTTGCAAAACACCACCCAATCCCGTTAAATATATGTTCTACTCGGATTATATGAGTGACTTTTTAGACGTAACGGTTCGTGATAATGTAAATTCTTATGAGTATTACAAAAATTTAGCCGAAAAGCTTTACGCAGTGGCTAAACGCAGCCGCAAGTATGGCTATTTGTTTGATGCTGCGGCAAAAATGTGCGAGGTTATGAAATATAAGTACGAGCTTGGCAAAAAGACTCGTGAGGCTTATAAAGCAGGGAATAAGGCAGAATTGGAGCGACTTGCCAAAAACGATTATGTTGCAGTGGCTAAAAATATGCGCAAGTTCGGTCTTGCCTTTGAAAAACAGTGGTACAAAGACAATAAACCACAGGGCTTTGATATTCAGGACCACCGCATAGGCGGTATGATACACCGCACCGACGCTTGCCGCAGAAGAATACTGGACTACGTAGCAGGCAGGGTAGATAGTATCCCAGAATATGAGGAAGAATTGCTTAATGCATACGGTAACCAACCCGGAAACGTACAGCAGTATAGCAAATATTCAACAGTAAACGTAATATCACACTAAAAAAAGACGGCTTTCGCCGTCTTTTTTAGTGAAAAGGTAGGAGTGAAAAGTGAAGAGGTGAGGTGTTTCGCATACGCGAAACGAAAATAAAAAGCGGGCGATTTATAATCGCCCGTTTCTGCATTTTATTTAAGACTTCTTAAATAATCCTCCAAGATTATAACCGCCGCTACGGCATCAACCGTTTCTTTGCGTTTTTTGCCGCGGACATTGTTCATACTTAGGTAATTGTGCGCGGTAACTGTGGTGCAACGCTCATCCCAAAGGACTGTTTCTATACCGCTTGTCGTCTTTATTTGCTCGGCTATTGCAGCGCATTCCTGTGCGCGTTCACCTAAAGTGCCGTCCATATTTTTAGGGTAGCCTACAACAATGCGTTCAGCAGAGTATTCTCTTGCTTTATTGCATACTTTTTCTACAAGGCGGTCGGTGTGATATTCGGTTATAACATCTTTAGGAAAGGCAAACTGATTTGTTGCATCAGATACGGCAATACCCGTTCTTGCTTTTCCTAAATCGACTGACATAATAATCATATTTTCACCTCGCTAAGATTTGCCGATTATTCGGTTGCGTTTTGGCATATATTCGGGTGGTACGTGAGAGTAATCGTTAAAAAACTCTATACCAATATTGTCGTTATCATCAATTTTAATTAACGTTACGGCAGTGTTTTCGTGCCAGGGTACGTCTTTAAGACGGGTAATATCGTTATAAAGAATGCGACAGGTAAGGCAGCGTAGCACTCCGCCGTGCGAAGCCGCCGCAATGGTTTTACCGCGATTTTCACGCACAAGCGCCATAACCTCGTCATAAATGCGAATGTAGGCGTCGCGCATAGCCTCGCCGCCTTCGGGTGCGAAATCCTGTGGGTGATTGTTCCACGCATCAGCAAGACCGGGGATAGCGTTAAATGCCTCCTGAAAAGGTCGGCCTTCAACTACACCGCCGTCAAGCTCGGCTAAATTTTTACGGGTTATAATTTCTAAACCTTTGCCGTAAGCCACTGCCTCGGCAGTTTTTTGCGCGCGTATAAGCGGACTTGAACAGACTGCGTCAAGCCTTGTGTCTTTGAAACGCTCTTTTAAGTATTCTAACTGCTTGGCGCCGATTTCGCTTATGTCACAATCGGTAGAGCCTTGGAAAAGTCGCTTGTGATTGCCAATAGCCTCACAGTGACGGACAAGATAAATATAAGTCATTTTTAACCTCTTTCGCATAGGAGTATCCCTCCACCGCCTAAACGGTCCCCCTCCCTTTAGGTAAGGGAAGCTTGAGAGGAATTATCTTATTTCGATTTTAATGTTCTTTGGCGCATCAATTTGTACAATAGGCTTTTCGCCGGTGGTGTCAAGCGACACGCTTATTACACCGTTTGGTGTGGTTATGCTACCCGATACCCGCAAAGCGCGTTTTGTTTTTACGGGGTTTATAATCACATCAGTATAACCCGCAGTACCTTCACGCTGGCGGATGCCCAATACGCTTTGGAACAACTGACGCGCGCACGCGCCAAACATTGGGTGATTGTTCGAGCATTTGCCCATAAAGTATTCCCATATAGTTGTAGCGCCGTGACGCTTCATATAAAGAAAACTACCTAATTTCTCGCTTTCAAGCAGTGACATAAAAACATCGGTATAGCCGTAATTGCATAGCACCTCGCACAAAATATCGGTGCATATAAATCCTGTATCAAAATACTGAAGCTCGGTGTATTTTTCGGCGAGCATTTTTGCGGTTTCTGCACCCGCGATACCGCACCATATTGCAAACGCGTCGGCACCCTGACCACCACCTGCAAAGTGACCGCTTTCGGCATCATAATAAGTATCTACAATAGCCTTTTCGCTAAGTTTGCGAAGTGATTGATAATAGGGAATATCATTACTCTTACCGATAAGGGCAGCCATTTCTTCTAAAAGAAGTAGATTTTTAACAAAATAGCAACTGTTTACATACGGCTCGGGTATTTCCATCTTTTCAAGCGATGCCCAGTCACCAAGACACCAACCGCCCGGATCTTCACTTGTAACAAGTCCATTTTCTTGGTGAGAAAGCAGATAACTAATCCACAGCTTCATACTGTCGTAGCATTGCTCTATTATATCGGTGTCGCCGTATTGCTTATAATAAGCGTAGGGAACAATAACGATAGCCGAACCCCAACCACCTGGTCCACCGCCGCCACCCATAAAGGGCGCAGTGTGGCGGATATGACCGTTGGTGTCCTGACAATCAAGTATATCCTGTATCCATTTTTTGTAAAACTCCTTGCAGTCTAACATCATCATAACAGCAGGCGCGCATATCTGACCGTCACCTGTGTAACCCAGTCGTTCACGGTGAGGGCAGTCGGACGGAATACTGCCGTGCATATTATCAAGCTGGGTGCGCAAAAACGCATCATATAGAAAGTTCATACCCTCGTGGTTTGAAGTAAACGCTGAGGTGACAGGGGTATCGGCATGAATAACCTCCACCAAAAGCTCGTCAAAATCACCCTCGATTTCAAAATAGCGGAAGGCATACCACACAAATTTTGATTTGAGCGTGCGAGGCGTACCATCTGTTATAAAGGCGTTCTTCATAATTTGCATTTCGCCGGTACGTGTTGCCTCGTATGAGCTTATTGTTGAAGAAAAATTAAGTGACATATCTTCATTTACGTTTTCTGCAAAGCGAAGGGTGATTGTGCCATTGTAACTTGATTTAATACTAACCACACCTGTAATATTTTCGCCCGCATCAAAAATTTGTTTACCGTCAACATCGGCAATTTTTTTAGGGGAAATCGTCCGAATAACCTTATCGGGCGCACCTGTTGCTTCGCTTAAAATAGTATCGGGTGAGGGAAGTATATTTACTGCTTTTTCCTCTTGTAGCTTTACGCTGTAATCTATAATTTCGCCTAAATATAAATTACAAAAACGTATCGGGCTGTCGGTATAAGTCTCGCTACCGTCAGAGCAAAGCTCTACTGTGCCGTTTTCGGTTTCTAAAACTATTTTGTAAATGCATTTTAGCGTATCGCCAAAATACATTTTACCTTCAGCAGTTCGTTCTTCTTGACGGTACCAACCGTTGCCGAGCTGAATTGAAAGTATGTTTTTGCCTTCTTTTAGTAAATTGGTAATATCAAAATCGTAATAATATATTCGATTGGTGGTGGTGCCTGAGGTGCCTTTGTGCGCGCAAAGCGTCAGGTCGCGTGGCTCGTAGTCGGTAACTACAGGTAAATACATATAATCGGTAACCGCATTATCGTTTATCTTGGCTTCAAAATAACCAACGCCCGTTATAATCAAGGTCGCTGATTTGATATCTGATACGTTAAATCGGCGCAGTATAATAGGGGAGACAATCTCCTTTGCGGCACCTATCCAACAACAGTTTTTCAGTGTATTGCTCATAAAAACACCTACCGAGAATCAATATGTTTTAAATATATCACAATAGTAAAAAAATATCAATAAAACCTTTTTTAAAAATAAGTATTGAAACTTTGGTAAAATACTGTTAAAATGAATACAAAATTAGCAAAAGAGGTAATTTTATGTCTTGTTTACAGCTTAGCGCCGTAAAAAGCGGCGATACGGTTGCGGTAATGCATACCAATATGGGCGATATCGAGATTAAACTTTTTCCCGAGCTGGCACCCAAAACTGTAGAAAATTTTACAACACACGCAAAGAACGGTTATTATAACGGTCTTATTTTTCACAGAGTTATAAATGATTTTATGATTCAGGGCGGTGACCCGACAGGCACGGGTATGGGCGGTGAATCTATTTGGGGACATTCATTCCAAGATGAATTTACACCCGAGCTTCACAATTTGCGCGGCGCGTTATGTATGGCAAATGCGGGTCCTGATACAAACGGCAGTCAGTTCTTTATCGTGCAGGCAAGCGAGGTTCCCGCTAATATGCTTTCTCAGATGAAGGATCTTGCCGATAACGGTTTTCCACCTGAAATTACCGAGGCTTATGCCCGCCTGGGCGGCACACCGTGGCTTGATTTTCGCCACACAGTATTTGGACAGGTAGTAAACGGTATGGACACCGTTGATAATATTGCAAAAACAAAGGTTGGCGCAAACGATAAACCCGTAAATGCTGTAGTGATTGACACTATTGATATTTTTGTTAAAGATTAAGGAGTTTTTAAAATGAAAGGTATTATTCTTGCAGGCGGCAGCGGAACGCGTCTTTATCCACTTACTATGGTAACCTCGAAACAACTTCTCCCCGTATATGATAAGCCAATGATTTATTATCCGTTGTCAACCTTAATGCTCGCAGGTATTCGTGATATTCTTATTATCTCGACACCTACCGATTTACCAAACTTTGAGCGCCTTTTGGGTGACGGTTCACGCTATGGTATAAATCTTTCTTACGAGGTTCAGCCTTCACCGGACGGTCTGGCTCAGGCATTCCTTATTGGTGAAAAGTTTATCGATGGCGATAGCTGCGCAATGGTATTGGGTGACAATATCTTTTATGGTAGCGGATTAAAGCAGCATCTTCGCGAGGCAGCAGCACGCGAGACAGGCGCTACAGTGTTTGGCTATTACGTTGACGACCCCGAGCGTTTTGGTATAGTAGAATTTGATGAAAACGGTAAGGCTATTTCTTTGGAAGAAAAGCCAAAGAATCCAAAGTCAAACTACTGCGTAACAGGTTTGTATTTTTACGACAACCGTGTTGTTGAAATGGCTAAAAAGGTTAAACCCTCTGCTCGTGGCGAGCTTGAAATTACCGACCTTAATAAGCTTTATCTTGAAGATGATACCCTTAACGTTGTAACACTCGGTCGCGGCTACGCTTGGCTTGACACAGGTACAATGGACGCTTTGGCTGAAGCTACCGAATTTGTAAAGGTTATTGAAAGCCGTCAGGGTATTCAGATTTCTGCAGTTGAAGAAATCGCTTACAAAAACGGCTGGATAAGCAAAGAAAAGCTTATTGAATCGGCTGAAAAATACGGCAAATCACCTTATGGCGAGCATCTTAAAAAGGTTGCCGAGGGTAAGATTCTTTACTGATGCATAATTATTAAAATTAAATAAATACATCGTAGGGACCGGCGTCCCCGACGGTCCGTTAAATGCCATGCGGACTGTCCGGAGGCCAGTCCCTACAAATTTTATTTGTTATTTCAAGAGGTGATTTTGTGCGGGAAGAAACAGAAAAAGAGATTTTAACAAAGAATACTATACAAAAAGAACTAAAGGGAATTTATATATTCAATATACTAGCGATGCTTGTCGCGCTTGTGGTTTTGTTGACCGCTTCTTTATTTTTGATCTTTGTAATAATTGGTGATGATGGTGGTATGGCAGATTATATTAAAACACTTTCGCCGGCAGCAGACATCATACAAATTGGATGTATGATTCTTTTTACGATAATATTAGTTTTGGTTTTTACATTTTTAACATTTTCGGTTATTAGTTTTGCAAAACTGTTGTTTGCGGTGAAGGATAATAAGTTTGAGATTGTAACGGACAAGCTTACAGATTTAAGCAGAATAATGTCAAACAAAAAATTAAGTGAGTTTTATAGCGAAGAAACTTCCGAATTAGGTAAAAGGCCTTTTGTTTATGTGCTTCCCAAAATAGAAACTCAAGTATTGAGAAACAATTATTTTTATAAGCTGTGCTTTGAAAAATACAAAGAATACTTTTTGCCTTGCGGAAGACTTTATAGCTGGTCGCAGATAAACAGTATGAACGATTGGCAGATTTTTCGTTCGGCAGATATAGGCGATGAATTTTATTTGGTAACAGCTAAAGATAAGGTGTTATACGTTTATAATACCAAGCATTTTGAATTGCAGGAATAATTTTCTTGCTTTAATAAACAAAACAATATATAATATTTACAGTAAAAATTTTAAGGAGATATTGCTATGAGCTTTATTAACGATGATTTTATTTTGACCAATGAAACGGCTAAAAGGCTTTACCACGATTATGCCGAAAAAATGCCGATTATTGACTACCATTGTCATATTAATCCAAAAGAGATTTATGAAAACAAAAAGTTTAAAAACATTACCGAAATCTGGCTTGGTGGCGACCACTATAAGTGGCGTTTAATCCGTAGCAACGGCACACCCGAAAACGAGATTACAGGTGACGCTGACGATTATACCAAGTTTTTACGCTTTGCCGAGATGTTGCCACGCGCTATTGGTAACCCAATGTATCACTGGAACCATCTTGAGCTTAAACGTTATTTTGACTATGACGGAATACTCAGCGCAAAGACTGCCGAAGAGGTCTGGAACCTTTGCAACGAAAAACTACAGTCAGATGATATGTCGGCTTGCAGTATTATCAAGAAGTCAAACGTTAAGATGATTGGTACTACCGATGACCCGATTGACACACTTGAGTGGCACAAAAAGATTAAAGAAGAGGGCGTTTGTGACGCACTCGTTTTGCCATCATACCGTCCCGATAAAGCAGTTAACATTGACAAAGCAGGATTTGTTGAGTACATAAAAGCACTGGGCGAAGCTGCCGATATGGAAATTAACAGTGTGGCTGACGTTAAGGCTGCGCTTATCAAACGCCTTGACTTCTTCTGTGAGATGGGTTGTAAGGCTACCGACCACGGTCTTGATTATATTCCGTTTGCCGAAGGCACTGACGAGGAAATTGAAGCTGCATTTAAGGCTGCAATGAAGGGCGAAGCAATCACTGCAGAGCAGGCTGATATGTATAAAACTGCTATACTTGTATGTCTTGGTAAAGAGTATGCAAAACGCGGTATCGTAATGCAGATTCACTATAGCGTTCAGCGTAACACCAATAAGGCAATGTTTGCTAAAATCGGCGCTGATACAGGCTTTGATACCATTTCAAACCGTCCTTGCAGTGAAGCGCTTACAGGTCTTTTAAACGCTCTCGCTATTGACGATTTGTTACCAAAGACTATTGTTTATTCACTTAATCCTCACGATAACGAAATGATAGACACCGTTATCGGCGCATTCCAGGGTACTGAAGCGGCAGGTAAAATTCAGCACGGTTCTGCTTGGTGGTTCAGCGATACCAAATCAGGTATGGAAACACAACTAAAGTCTCTTGCTAATTTGTCACTCCTTGGCAACTTTGTTGGTATGCTTACCGACTCTCGCAGTTTCTTATCATATACCCGCCATGAGTATTTCAGACGCATACTCTGTAATGTGCTTGGCACTTGGGTAGAAAACGGTGAATACCCCGCAGATATGGAAACTTTAGGTCAAATTGTTGAAGATATTTGTTACAATAACGCGGCAAGATATTTTGGAATTGAATAATAATTTGAGGCTCCCGATTGGGAGCCTTTTTTATATAATCACAGGTTGAATTTGTTTTCCGTTTAGTGTATTTTCAATAGTTTGCGGTATTTGTGAGAAATCGCACACAAGTGAGTTGTTTTTGCCAATAGGATCATCCTGACCGTAGGGGACAAAGTATATGTTTTTGGTGTTGTGTAGCAGTCCTATGTTTTTAGCCGTAGCACCCAGCGCATCATTTGTTGCAATACCGAGTACCACAGGTTTGTTGTTTCGCAAATGCGCCTTAACCGCCATTGTAACCGATGTATCGGTAATGCCAAGAGCAATTTTTGAAATGGTGTTACCCGTACAGGGGGCTACCACAATTATGTCAAGCAGATTTTTAGGACCTATAGGCTCGGCGGCGGGCACCGTGTGTATAATCTTTTTGCCGCAAATTTCTTCTACAACAGCATTAAATTCGTCTGCCTTTGCAAAGCGGGTGTCGGTGCTGTAGGTGATTTCGCTCATTATAGGCGTTATATCAATATCGTGTTTTGCGAGCTCTTTAAGTACAGCGAGGGACTTGTTTATTGTGCAAAAAGAACCGCAAAACGCGTAACCAAGTTTTATATTTTGCATACCCATTCTCCTAATATATCATTTACTGTTTGCGCTATAATTTTACCGGCGGTGTGAGGCGCCACCTTGCCCGGAATACCGGGTAGTTTTACGGCGTTTATGCCGCTTTGTCGTGCAACTTCAAAATCTACGCACCCTTTGGTTGAAAGATCATATAAATAGCAGTTTTTAAGTGTGTTTATATCATCAAAAAGCGGCACGTCAATGGTGTTAAAAATGATATCAAAATTGTCGGCTTTTTTGGCAACATCGTTTGTGTGTATGTGTTTTATACCCAGTGCTTGCAGATAGGCAAAGTCACGCGTTTTTCTTGCAGATACCGTAAGGTCGCATTTAAGGGCATTTAATCTATCTGCAAGAATTTTTGCAACTCTACCACAACCTATAACCAAAACGCGTGACCGCCACAAGCAAAACGGTGTGTCATTAATTGCTCTTGCAATGGCACCCTCTGCCGTTGGTACTGCATTAAGCAGGCAAAAGTCATCGCACTTTAAATAGTCAATACAGTTTTTGTTTTTAAAACTATAACCGCAACTTAAAATTAAAGCATCGGGTTTTGCTTCGTTTAAAGTATCAAGCGGTATTGTTTTGTCGGCATCAGGACAAAAGATATTTTTGCCGTCACGCGTTGTTGGTACGGGCAGCAGTACAACGTCGGCATTTTTTATATTACCGTTATCGTTTTCAAAAAGTCCTAATGAATCGGTTTTATAGCCATTGTTTTTTAACTCTTGCATCGCAATACGCATACGGCAATCTCCGCCAACAATCAATATGTTCATAAACTCACACTACCATAAAAAATTTAAGCGCCATAAATGTAATTCAATACATTTTATGGCGCTTTTAGTAGTTTAGTTACATATTAAATTTAAAAGTTTTTCACGTTTGTTGAGGGTGGAATCTTTGACTACCACATTAAGCAAAAAATCTAATTTTTCACCTACTTGTTTTCCGTTATAACCTAAAGCCATTATATCTTTACCGGAAATATCAAGATGTGATATTTTATATGGTTCGTCATTTTCAATTATTTCATCAAGCAAAGATTTGTGTTTTAGAATATCGATATTAAGTATATCGCGGTAATAAAGCAAAACATCTGAAATTATATCGGTATCAGCATAGTTTAATGCCTTTTTAATACTTATTTTATCGGCGTTAATTATATTTTGAGTAAGACAATTCATTTTAATACAGTAATCTTTAAAACTGTTACTGCATTTTAAGTTGTCAAGTGTTTGAGGTAAATTATAGCTTGCAATATTAAGCAGGGCAAAGGTGCGTAAGTCCTGCTTATTCTCAAGTTTTGAAATGCAGTTTAAATCAGCGCTTTTCAGCGAATAATCATAAAGACAATCGGTATCAAGCAGCGGGCGTATTATATCGGGATTTAAACCACTTGCCGTTTTTTGCAGCTCAACAAAGATGCGTTCTGCGCTTATATTTTTTAGCAGCGGCGCACATTTTACAGCGGCATTAAAGGTTTGCTTTTCTATAGCAAATCCAAGTGTTGCGGCAAAGCGGAACAACCTTAATATGCGTAAGGCATCTTCTTTAAATCGTGTTTCAGGGGTGCCTACAGCCCTTAATACTTTGTTGTTTATATCGTCTTTACCGTTAAAAAGGTCAATTAACCCTTCTTTGTGATTGTAACACATAGCGTTTACCGTAAAATCACGGCGTGCAAGGTCATCGCCCACCTCCCGTACAAAGTCTACGCTTTCGGGGTGGCGGCTATCGTTATAACAGCTTTCGGTTCTGAAGGTAGTTACCTCAATTTGTTCGCCGTTAATTATAACCGTTACGGTACCGTGCTTAATACCTGTTGCTATTGTTTTTTTAAATAGCCTTTGTGTTTCGTCGGGTGTAGCAGAGGTGGTTATGTCATAGTCGTGAGGAGCTTTGCCGCACAATAAATCACGCACATAACCGCCTACGATATAGGCTTTGTGCCCGTTGTTTATTAATATATCAAGTACGTAATCAATTTCTTGTGGTAATTTAAAATTCATTTTGCTAACCTTTCTTAAAAAAGGGGTTTATTTTTTGTATAAAAAATAGTATAATATAAATAACTATGATTATTTGAGGTGTTTTTATGAAAAAACAACTTAATTCTGATAAATCTTTTTTAGAGGCTCGCCACATCCATATGATTGGTATCGGCGGTAGCGGTATGTGCCCTATAGCCGAACTTTTGTTGTCACGTGGATATAGGGTTACGGGCTCTGACCGTAATGAAAACGCAAATGTAAAAAGGCTTAAAAGTCTTGGTGTTACTGTTTATAACAATCACACTGCCGACAACATAAAGAACGCCGATTTGGTAGCCTTTTCTGCGGCTGTGCCTGCCGATAATCCCGAAATGGTTGCCGCAGATGAATGTGGTATTCCCAAGATGGAACGCTCAGAGTTATTAGGCGCAATTACCCGCTGTTATGATAATGTAATAGGTGTCAGCGGTACGCACGGCAAAACTACCGTTTCTTCTATGATAACACAAATCTTGTTACTTAACAAGCAAAATCCTAACGCAGTTATTGGCGGCAAGTTACCAATAGCTGATTCTTCCTGTGTTGTGGGAGATTCTGAGACTCTGGTTTGTGAGTCCTGTGAATTTGTTGATAGCTTTTTGCAGTTTTCACCAGACATAACAATTTTGCTTAATATTGATGATGACCATATGGATTATTTTAAAACTATGGAAAATCTTCAAAACTCGTTTAAAAAGTTTATATCAATGGGTAAAATCTGTTATGCAAACGGCGATGATACATTAGTAAGAGAAGTTGTATGTGACCTTGATTCTAAAGTAATAACCTATGGTTTTAATGATGATAACGACTACTATCCGAAAAACATCGTAGCGGGTAAATATGGTTTTTGCTTTGATGTAATGAACAAAGGTCAAAAAATTGGCAGTCTTGAAATGCATGCGCCGGGTAAGCATAATATTTATAACGGACTTGTGTCTTTTGCAGTTTGTTATGAAATGGGCGTTGATGCAGAAGGTATTGCTGATGCTATAGCGCGTTTTACAGGTGCGGGTAGACGATTTGAATTTATAGGTGAAAGCAAGGGCGTTACTGTTGTTGACGACTATGCTCACCATCCGACCGAGATGATGGCCACTTTGCAGGCTGCCAAAACACTCGATTATAAAAAGGTTATTGTAGTTTTTCAGCCTTATACCTATTCACGAGTAGCACTGCTTCGTGACGGTATGATTAAGGCACTATCGGTTGCAGATAAAGTGTTTATGACACCTATTGTTGCCGCGCGTGAAGAAAATATTTACGGCGTAAAATCCGAAGATGTTACGGATGCTCTGGCGGATGCCGAGGTGGTTGCCGATTATAACGAACTTGCAGAAAAGATGATTGATGCCGCAGTTGACGGCGACTTGATTATTACTATGGGCGCAGGGGATATCTATAAAGTTGCCCATATTATTCTGGAGAAATTAGGATGACCGAAAAGTTATACGAAAATGATGCCTATATAAAAGATTTTACAGCAACCGTGGTTGCTTGTACACCGATTGATAATGGTTTTAAAATCGCGCTTAATAAAACTGCCTTTTTTCCTGAGGGCGGCGGACAAGCAGGAGATAAGGGTGTATTAGGTGATATAACGGTATCTGACACTCAAATTGAAAATGAAATAATTTATCATTATACTGATAAATCGCTTAATATCGGTGATGCGGTTAGATGCAAAATAGACTTTGACCGCCGATTTAACTTTATGCAAAACCATTCGGGTGAACATATTGTATCAGGCATTGCTCATAAATTGTATGGCGTTAATAACGTAGGATTTCATTTAGGTGAAGAGCTTGTAACGATAGATTTTGATAAAGAACTCTCACGAGAGCAACTTAATGAGATAGAGTATCTTGCCAATCAAACGGTATGGCAAAATTTATCTGTTAACGCTTATTATCCAACCGAAGAAGAACTAAAAGATACCGACTATCGCAGTAAAAAAACGATCGATGGTGCGGTTCGTCTTGTGAATATTGAGAATACCGATATTTGCGCTTGTTGCGCGCCACACGTAAAAAACACCGGTGAGATAGGAATTATAAAACTTTTAGATACCGAGCGTATGCGCGGCGGCATTCGCATTGTTTTAAAATGCGGCGCATTTGCGCTTGCCGATTATCAGGATAAATATGAAAATGTATCTCAAATTTCTGCATTGCTTTCAGCAAAACAAGAGAATGCTTATGATGCAGTCAAAAAATTAGATGAAAAAATATCTTTTGCAAATCAAAAGATAAATGAACTTAAAAAGAAGATTGCCGAGCTAACGATAGCCTCTGCAAATGAAAATACAAACTGCCTTTTTATTGATGACTGCGATGTTAAAGATTTACAACTTATTGCAGATAAGTTACATAAAAAACTTGGTGGTATAAGGGCTGCTTTTTCGGGTAGTGGAGAAAATTATTCATTTGCAATTTGCGGTGCTGACACCGAGCTTCAGAAATTTTTCTGCAAATTTAAAAGTCAATTTTCTGTTCGCGGCGGTGGTCGTGGCGGTATGGTACAGGGCACTGTAGATGCCACACAAGAAAATATAAAATTATTCTTTTAATTTTGACCGACTTATGTTATACTTACTTTTTGAGGTGTTATAATGGATTGGACCGAAATTACGGCAAAAGTGCCCACCGACAAAACTGATGAGGCTGCGGCTATTGCAAATATGACCGTGCCATACGGTATTTATATTGAAGATTACACAAATCTTGAATCTGATGCCGAGGAAATTGCGCATATAGACCTTATTGACGATGAGCTTGTCAATAAAGACAGAACTCACTCTATAATTCATATGTATATTGCAGAAAGTGATAATGCTGTTGAGGCGGTCTCTTATCTGCGCGAGCGTTTTACAGCATGCGGAATACAAAATGAAATTAAGTGCGAACTTGTTGATGATGCTGATTGGAATGAAAACTGGAAAAAGTATTTTAAAGCGTTTGAAATAGGTAAAAAATTAGCGGTTTGTCCCAGTTGGGAAGAATATGATAATAAAGATAGCCGTACCGTTATTTCGCTCGACCCAGGAGCCGCTTTTGGTACGGGTAGTCACGCTACAACCTCACTTTGTCTTGAGATACTTGAAAAGCGAGTTACCAACGATACAACTGTACTTGACATTGGTACGGGTAGCGGCATATTAGCTATTGCCGCCGATTTGTTGGGTGCAAAGAGCGCAATTGGTGTAGATATTGATGCGCAATCGGTAAAGACAGCAATACAAAATGCCGAAATTAACGGCGTTAGTGAAAAAACTGAGTTTTTAGTAGGCGACCTTGCCGATAAAATTAGCGGTAAATATGATATAGTTTGCGCTAATATAGTTGCCGACGTTGTAATAAGACTTTTTGACAATGTGGCCGACTTTATGAAGAAAGACGGTATACTTATTGTATCGGGTATAATTGATATGCGCGCGGCTGAGGTGGAAAAATCTGCCGTGGAACACGGATTTACAATAGCCGAAAGCCTTACGCGCGAAGAATGGCACGCTTATGTATTAACAAAGTAATTTGGAGGAAGTTTAATGCTTGAATTTGAGCAGTTAAAATTGCGGCTTATTGCCAACGAACAGGAAATACACGATTTGCGTGATGCTATAGGTTATGATAAGCTCGTTCGCGATATTGAAGAATTAGAACTTAAACAAACAGCGCCGGGCTTTTGGGATGACCTTGAAAATTCACAAGCGGTTGTGCAAAAAACAGGCAAATTAAAAAACAAAGTAGAGACATACGACGGCATTTCTTCAACATATGATGACCTTTTAGTGCTTATTGATATGGCAGATGAAGAGGGAGACACATCAATGGTAGAGGAGATTACCTCGTCGATTGATGAACTTGAGGAAAAATTGTCTTCGTTACGCCTTACTACATTGTTAACCGGCGAGTACGACGGCAATAATACAATTCTTACCTTTCATGCGGGCTCGGGCGGTACCGAGGCTATGGACTGGGCGCAAATGCTTGTTCGTATGTATACACGTTGGGGTGAGCGTCATGGCTTTAACGTGAAAATACTTGATTTTCTTGACGGTGACGAGGCAGGACTTAAAAGTGCTACAATGCTTGTAGAGGGTGAAAATGCCTACGGCTATTTAAAGAGCGAATCGGGTGTTCACCGTCTTGTGCGTGTATCACCGTTTGATGCTTCGGGCAGAAGACATACATCATTTGCTTCACTTGAGGTTATGCCTGAAATCACCGATGATATGGATATTGAAATCAGGGACGATGACATTAAAATGGATGTTTTCCGCTCTTCAGGAGCCGGAGGTCAGCACATTAACAAAACCTCGTCTGCGGTGCGACTTACACACATACCTACGGGAATAGTTGTTGCCTGCCAAAATGAGCGCAGTCAGGTTCAAAACCGCGAGCAAGCAATGCGTATGCTAAAATCCAAATTGCTTGAAATAAAAGAGCGTGAGCATCTTGAAAAAATTGAAGATATAAAAGGTGTTCAAAAGGAGATAACTTGGGGCTCACAGATTCGTTCATATGTATTTATGCCTTATACATTGGCAAAAGACCACCGCACCGGATTTGAATCGGGCAATATAAACGCTGTAATGGACGGCGATCTTGACGGATTTATTAACGCGTATCTTAAAGCCGCCTCAAAAGGCGAGTTAAATAATAATTAAGGGTGACAAAAATGAAAAGATTAACAGCA
>CAYLXT010000030.1:0-17785 GCA_964387615.1 uncultured Ruminococcus sp. | reverse complement strand
TATGGTGGGCGCCTTTGGCGGAAGTGCAGTAACCGCCCAAGGCATTTATAAAAACTGCGCAGATACCAAGGGGACAGAGGTATCATCTGCAGATTTTAACAAAGTTTTAATTGCTTTTCTTGTGGCTTGTTTTTAAAAATTCTTACCTTGTATTCGATATATTTTTCGGTTTCATGTTTTCGTGAATTAGCCGTAATGCCTGCATTTTGCATTGTGCAAAGCAGTTGCGATAGACTGTTTGAAAAAAGTTTTATATCACCAATTGCAGCTTTGCGAATGGGCGTTGACTCCTTTTCTGTTGCTTCGGCTTTCTTCTCTGGAGGGTTCAGGATGCTTTCGATAAATTCTTCGCTTTGGGTAAGGTTAAGCCCATCGGCAATTATTTTATCAAGGGCGCTGTTTCGTTGCTCTGAGGGTAATCGCAAAAGTGCCCTGGCGTGGCGTTCGGTAAGGTTTGCCGATGTGATACGTTCTCTGATTTCGCACGACAGTTTAAGCAAACGCAGCTTGTTGCTTACGGTAGAATTCGCAAGTCCCAACCTCATAGCCGCTTCGGTCTGTGTCAGGCGGAACTCGGTAATAAGGTTTTCTATTGCTTCAGCCTCTTCAAAGCAGTTAAGGTCTGACCGCTGCATATTTTCGGTAAGACTGTAAAGCGCTGCAAGGGTATCGTTTGTGCGGTGTAATACGCACGGCACACGACGAAGTCCTACCATCTTTGCGGCGCGAAGTCGCCGTTCGCCCGCTATAAGAGAATATTTTCCGCCCTCTGCCTTGCGTACGGTAAGCGGTTGAATTATTCCGTTGGCGGCGATTGAATCGGCTAGCGACTGCAATTCGTATGTATCAAAATATTTTCGCGGCTGGTTGTTACAGGGGATTATATCATCAGGCTTTATCATAAGCAGTTTTTTATCAGCAAAAGTATGCAACCGTTTCACGCCTTTCCTTTGATTTGTTTGCAAGTAAATTTTAACCTAAAATTTTGTGGTTGTAAAGCAAAAGCGGTCGTGGCAAATTGACACTAAAAACAAAAAAGCGCCTTTTTATAAGGCGCTTTTTGCTATTTTACCACCCATACGGGGATATTTTGGAGGAGTTTGCGATGTCTTTTTTGCAATTATAAAGGCACGTGCCTCATTTTCACGTAAGTTTTCGCATATAATTGTAGCCTTTTCGCAACCAAGTGTTTTATATGCGTTGGTAGCAAGTTCAAGCTCTTCTTTTGCAGAGGCACCTTTCATAGCGACAAATTGACCGCCCTCTTTAACAAAGGGTATACAATATTCGCAAAGCACAGGTAGGTTTGCAACCGCTCTTGCGCAGGCGATATCGTACTGCTCACGGTAAGTGGGATTTTTACCGCCGTCTTCGGCACGCATATGAACGGTTTTTGCTGTGAGCTTTAATTCTTCTAATACGGCGTTTAAAAAAGTAAGACGTTTGTTAAGTCCGTCCATAAGGGTGAGGTCTATGTCGGGTCGGGCGATTTTAATCACCATACCGGGAAATCCCGCACCTGTACCTACGTCTATTACCTTGTCGCCTTTTTTTACATCAACATTTTTAAAAAACAAAAGGCAGTCTAAAAAATGCTTATACAAAACCTCTTCGGGCTCGGTAATGGCTGTCAAATTCATTTTTTCGTTCCACTCTATCAGCATATTGCCGTATGTGTTAAGTCGGTCTATTGCTGTTTGATCGAGAGTTAAACCAAACTTTTGGCATACGGGAACAATTTTTTCAATGTTAAAATCTATCATAAAAACCTCGTAATTTTTATTTGGAAAGATATATTAAAAGCACTGACACATCGGCGGGGCTGACACCCGATATGCGTGATGCCTGACCTATGTTATCGGGGCGAACCTTGTTTAGCTTTTCTACCGCTTCAAGACGCAAGCCTTTTATTGCCGAATAGTTAAAGTCTTGTGGTATTGGCTTGCTTTCAAGCCTGAGCATTTCGTCAACCTGTGCTTGCTGGCGGCTGATATAACCCTCATATTTGATTTCGATTTCAACCTTTTCGCAAATATCATCCGAAAGCTCGGGACGCTCTGCATCGAACGGCGCTAAACACTTGTAGTCAAGTTGCGGTCTTTTTATAAGGTCGGCAAGTCGTGTGCCCGTGCTAAGCGGTGCGGTGCCGCGTTCTGACAACATGGCGTTAAGGTCATCTTTTGGCGCAAGAAACGTGTGGTTCACACGCTCTATTTCCTGCTCCTTCAGGCGACGACGTTCTAAAAATCTATCATATTCAGTATCGCTTACAAGACCTATTTTGTGACCTATGGGCATAAGTCGCTCGTCGGCGTTATCTTGACGAAGCAGCAAGCGGTATTCGCTGCGCGAGGTCATCATTCTGTATGGATCAGAGCAACCCTTTGTTACAAGGTCATCTATAAGCGTGCCTATGTATGATGAGGAACGCGAAAGTATAAGTGGATCGCGGCCGAGTACTTTGTGTGCGGCGTTAACGCCTGCAACAAAGCCCTGCGCGGCGGCTTCCTCATAACCTGAAGAGCCGTTGAACTGACCTGCGCCGTAAAGACCCTCGTGCTCTTTGATTTCAAGAGTGGCGTAAAGTGCCAACGGGTCAATACAATCATATTCGATAGCATAAGCCGCACGCATAACCTTTACGTTTTCAAGACCTTTAATGGTACGATAAAACTGTATTTGTACCTCTTCGGGGAGGGAAGATGACATACCCTGCAGGTACATCTCTTCGGTGTTTTCGCCGCAAGGCTCAACAAACATTTGATGACGCTGCTTGTCGGCAAAACGCACGATTTTATCCTCTATACTGGGGCAATAGCGGGGACCAACACCTTCAATATCACCGGCATATAGCGGCGAACGGTGCAGATTGTCAAGTATTACCTTTTTTGTTTCGTCGTTGGTATAGCCAATATGACAAACAACTTTATTTTGGGGCGGGGTAGAGGTTGAAAAACTGAAGGGCACGGTGTTTTCATCGCCGTCTTGTACTTCAAGCTTTGAAAAATCAATACTTGCACGGTCTACACGCGCAGGGGTACCCGTTTTAAATCGGCGGAGCGGAAGGTTTAGCTTTTTAAGTGAAGAGGCAAGCTCGGTTGCGGGAAAGTTGCCGTCGGGACCGCTTTCGTAATTGACCTCGCCTATGTAAATTCTGCCGCCTAAGAACGTACCTGTTGCAAGGATTACACATTTACAGGCATAATCTGCGCCAAGTCGTGTAATGCAGTGCCATAGTCCATCATCGCGCTTTTCGATATGTACAATTTCTGCCTGTTTAACGTCAAGGTTTTCTTGTTTTTCTACCGCGTGTTTCATATAACCGCAATACTCACGGCGGTCAATTTGCGCGCGTAGTGAATAAACCGCAGGACCTTTGCCTCGGTTTAACATACGGCTTTGCAGTGTGGTTGCATCGGCTGCCTTTCCCATCTCACCGCCCAGAGCATCAAGCTCGCGCACAAGGTGACCTTTAGCGGTGCCGCCTATCGACGGATTGCAGGGCATATTACCCACCCAGTCAAGATTAATCGTAAACATAACCGTTTTGCAACCGAGTCGCGCGGGAGCTAAAGCCGCCTCAATGCCTGCGTGACCGCCACCTATTACGGCTATGTCATAATTTTCTGCTGTGTATTCTTTAATCATAAAAATCCTCTTTTGCGGACGAACAATGCTCGCCCCTACATAGTGAATTGCGAAATGTAAATTTTATTTACCAACACAAAATCTTTTAAATATTTCGTCGCAGACCTCGTTTGTAACACGCTTGCCCGTAAGCTCAAGCAAAGCGGCGATTGCATCGTCCACACAAACACCGACGGCATCAAGTGTTATACCGCAAAGCAGAGCGTCTTTTGCCGATGCTACTGCTTGGAGTGCGCGATTTACACAGTCGCGTTGACGCTCGTTTATAAGCACGGTGTCGTCGGGAGAAAGCATTTCGAGTTTACAAACGCGGTTTATAGCATCACAAAGTTTTTGATAACCGGCACCAATGCGTGCCGAAATTTCTATTGTTTCAAAATTGTTTAATTCTTGTTTATCAAACATAGGAGAAAGGTCGGTTTTATTAAGTATGATAATGCATTTTTTATCTTGGATACTGTTAAGTAGTTGTCGGTCGTCGTCGTCAATGGGAGAAGAACTGTCGAAAACAGCCAAGAGCAGTTCGGCATTATCGATTTTTTCTTTTGCTTTGGTCACGCCAAATTTTTCTACGGTATCGCAGGTTTCGTGAATACCCGCTGTATCGGCGAGATTTAGAGTAACGTCGCCTACATTAACCGTTGTTTCGACTATGTCACGAGTGGTGCCTGCAATATCGGTTACAATCGAACGGTCAGAGCCGCACAGCATATTCATAAGGGTGGATTTACCAACATTAGGTTTTCCAACGATAGCGCAGTTAATACCCTCGCGAATAATACGTCCTGTGTCATAGGTGGACAAAAGCTTTTGGCATTTTAAGTGACACTCATCTAAAAGCCGCAAAAAATTCTCTTCGTTTAAATTTGGGATATCTTCGTCGGGATAATCGGCAAAAGCCGCAAGCGAAGCCGCGGTTTCGAGTAGTTTGTTTAAAATATCTTCTGTGTCGCGACAGATTCGTCCTTCACGAGCCCCGCGAGAGATTTTTGCCGCCGCATCATTTCGGGCGCTAATCATCCCCATAACGCTTTCGGCTTTGGTAAGGTCTAATTTGCCGTTTAAAAATGCGCGCTTTGTAAATTCGCCGCCCGTAGCCAGCGTTGCACCGCACTCTAATACCCGACGCAAAACCTGACGGGCAATCACGGTACCGCCGTGGACCGAGATTTCTACAACATCTTCGCCTGTGTAGCTTTTAGGCGCGCGAAAAACCAATGCCACCGCATCGTCCAAAGCATTACCTTCGTTATCAACAACTTTTCCGTAAGCGGCTTGATATCCGTCAAGAGAAGATAACTTTTTGCCCGAAAAAGCGGCAAAGCATTTTTCGGCAACCGATATCGCATCGTCACCCGAAATTCTTATAACACCGATACCGCCTTCGCCCAAGGGTGTGGCAATAGCCGCAATTGTGCGTTCAGACATCAGAATCACCTACTTAAAAGTTTAATTACAATATTTTAACATATAATCATTAGGTTTTCAATAGACTTTATTTTGTATTGACGAACAACAGTATTTCTATTATAATAATATAAATATACAATTAATTCACCTTAGGAGGTTTTAATATGAGAAACGAACTTTTAAAATTGCTTAGCACCAATGCGCGCTATACCGTAGAGCAGTTAGCGGTAATGCTTGCCGCCGTACCTGAGGCAGTCGCGGCCGAGATAGATGCTTTGCAAAAAGAGGGCGTTATCTGTGGATATAAAACCGTTATAGACTGGGAAAAGGTGGACGCCACAAGCGTTTCTGCAATAATTGAGCTTAATGTTGTGCCAAAGGCCGATCTCGGCTTTGAAGAGGTTGCCGAAAAGGTGGCTTCGTATCCCGAAGTAGAAGCAGTATATCTTATGTCTGGCGGATATGACCTTAACGTTGTTGTAAAGGGTAAAAATCTGCAGGAGGTTTCGCGTTTTGTAGCGCGTGAGCTTGCCACCATTGACTCGGTTACATCTACCGCTACACATTTCGTTATGCGCCGCTATAAAGAAATGGACGTTAAACTCATCGAAACCGAAAAGGACGATAGGGGGACATATTTGCTATGATCGACTATTCAAAAATACTGTCTCGTACCGTGCAAGATATTAAGCCCTCTGGTATAAGAAAGTTTTTTGACATAGCCGCTACAATGGATGATGTTATATCCTTGGGCGTGGGTGAGCCTGATTTTCAGACACCGTGGTCGGTGCGAAAGGCAGGTATAACCTCGCTTGAGAAAGGAAAAACTAAATATACCTCTAATTCGGGTCTTGAGGCTTTAAGACGAGAAATTTCAAGTTATATCAATCGCAAATGCGGTGTGGATTATAATCCTTTGGATGAAATTTTAATTTCGGTGGGCGGTAGTGAAGCGATTGACGCTACGCTTCGCGCGGTTATCACACCGGGCGACGAAATTATTATTCCGCAACCGTCCTATGTGTGTTATGAACCTATTACTGAGTTGTGTGGCGGCACGCCTGTAATAATTGAAACGCTTGCCGAAAACGATTTTAAGGTAACACCCCAACAGCTAAAAAATGCTATAAGCAATAAAACCAAGGCGCTGATACTGCCCTATCCGTGCAACCCTACGGGCGCAATAATGGAAAAGGCTGATTTAGAAGCACTGGCAGAAATTTTACGCGATACAAATATTTTGGTAATCTCGGATGAGATTTATTCTGAACTTACCTTTGCCGAAAATCCGCACACGTCTATTGCAGCTATTGACGGTATGCGTGAGCGCACAATCCTTATAAACGGTTTTTCAAAAACCTTTTCTATGACAGGTTGGCGACTGGGCTTTGCGTGTGGTCCGAGCGAGATAATCTCTCAGGTTACAAAAATTCACCAATTTGCAATAATGTGCGCGCCAACCACGGCGCAATACGCCGCAATAGAGGCATTAAGGGGCTGCGACGAAGCGGTAGCAGATATGAAGGCGGAATATAACCGCCGCCGCAGACTTATAGTAGATGGCTTTAATAAGGCGGGACTTACCTGCCGCGAGCCTAAGGGTGCGTTTTACGCTTTTCCGTGCATAAAAAGCACAGGCCTTACAAGTGACGAGTTCTGCGAGCGCTTGCTTGAAGGCAAGCATGTAGCGGTAGTGCCGGGTACGGCTTTTGGAAAAGGCGGCGAGGGCTTTGTTCGCGCGTCATATTGCTATAGCACGGAGCACATTGTTGAGGCACTACACAGAATAGAGGAATTTGTAAAGGAGCTTTGATATGAAAAAGAAAGGTTTAATAATTACAATTGCAATAATATTAGTTGCGGTTATTGCTTTAATCGGAGTGTTTTCATCAAATTACAACAAATTTGTTGAAATGGATGAATCGGTACAAAACGCGCGGTCGGACATTTCGGTTTATTTACAACGCCGCGCAGATTTAATTCCCAACTTCGTTGAAACGGTAAAGGCGTATTCTTTGCACGAGCAAGAAACCTATACAGCCGTAACCGAGGCGCGTTCAGCAGTAACGAAAGCAAGTACGGTTGAAGAACAGGCCGAGGCAAGCGCCGCTCTTGACAGCGCTATTGATATTTGGGTAAATGCCGTAACCGAGGCGTATCCCGAGCTTAAAGCAGATTCTCAGTACATCGCTTTACAGGATGAGCTTGCAGGCAGCGAAAACCGAATTGCTACTGCGCGAAATGATTATAACAAAGTGGCGCAGGAATACAACACCTCTATACGAAAATTCCCTGCAAATATCATTGCGGGAATATTTGGCTTTGAAAAGGCTGAATATTTTGAAGCAGATGCCGATGCCAACGATGTTCCTACGGTAGATTTCGGCTAATATGAAAAAGAAAATTTTAAGGGTAGCGGCAATGTTTTTTGCCGCAGTCACGGTATTATCGCTTACCTCTTGCGGAAGTGACAAAGAAAAGCAATACCCAGCACCAAGTGACCGATTTTTTGTAAACGATTTTGCAGACGTTATGACCGAGGCCGATATCAATACTGTGTATGCGGCGGGGGCCGCATTAGATGAGGCAACGACCGCACAGGCGGTTATTGTAACAATTGACAGTCTGGATGGCGAAGAAGCGTCGGACTACGCATTGTATCTTGGAAGAGAATGGGGCGTTGGAGACGAGGATAAGGATAACGGTGTTGTTGTTTTGTTGTCCGAGAGTGACCGAGAAATTTATATTGCCGTAGGCTACGGGCTTGAGGGCGCATTGCCCGACAGCAAAACAGGAAGAATTATAGACACATACGGAAGGTCATATTTTTCAAGCGATAATTTTTCTGCGGGACTTGTAAACGTTTATAACGCAATAGTAAACGAGATTTATATCGAATACGGTATGCAACCGTCCGAAAACTATATACCTGCCGACCTTTTGCCCGATACTCAGAACGACACAAGCTCTGTCGGTGAAATAGCAATTTCGTGGATAGTGCTTATAATTCTGGTAGCGCTTTATATGGGGATTTTTGGCAGACGAGGCGGACTGTTTATATTTGGTTCGCCACACTTTTTTGGCGGCGGATATAACAACCATCGTCACGGTGGTTTTGGCGGCTCGTCGGGCGGAGGCGTTAGCGGCTTTAAAGGCGGCGGAGGCTCGTTTGGCGGAGGCGGAGCAGGAAGAAAGTTTTAACACAAAATTCCCCTTAACAAAGGGGAATTGTTGATGTTTTAGATAACCGAAAAAGAAAACACATAAAAAGAGGTGGAGAAATGTCCGAACAATTTAATGATAAGGATTACGGTGAATATTTTTCCGCCCTTGAAAGAAATCTCGAAAGAAAAACTCAAGCGGAACAAAAACCACAACAGGCTCCAAAAACCAACAAAAAGGTTTACAGTGGTGTGGTGCGGCTTCGCCCTCGGGTTTATATTACGGCACTTTTATTGGTAGCGATTATTGTTTTAATAGCGGCAATTCCCAAAAAGTCAAAAGCGAAACAACAAACACCTTCTGAAATTCAAAGCGCGGAAAATACTGTTAGCGACATAAAAGAAGAATTTATTTTCCCAATAAATTATTTTGCCGAATTTACCGATAGCACGCAAGAAATTGAATCGGACATTGTAAGCGGCAATATTATAGTAGTTGATTGTAAAAACAATCAGGTGGTGGCAGCGCGCAACGCAACCGAACGGTGCTATCCTGCGTCCACCACAAAAGTAATGACTATTCTTACCGCGGTTGATTATATAACCGATTATAACAAAACATTTACCTTCAGCCTCGAAATAACCGACCCGCTTTATATTGCCGATGCTACGGTCGCGGGCTTTTTGGCAAATGAATCGGTTAATATGACCGATATGCTATATGGCGCGATATTGCCTTCGGGCGCAGATGCTACCGTAGGTCTTGCGTTATCAATTGCGGGCAGTGAAGAAGAGTTTGTAAAGCTTATGAATAAAAAAGCAGAAGAGCTTGGATTAAAAAATACAAATTTCGTGAACACCAGTGGGTTGTTTGATGAAAATCACTATACTACCCCCGAGGATATGGCGGTGATACTGCGTGCGGCGATGCAAAATGAGCTTTGCCGAAAAATACTGTCAACCTATCAATACACAACTGCCGCAACGCCGCAACATCCCGATGGTCTGCTGCTTACCAGCACGCTTTTTAGTTATATGTATGGTACAGAGCCCGAGGGCTCTGATATATTGGGTGGTAAAACCGGATTTGTAAACGAATCGGGATACTGCATAGCAAGCTTTGGCAAGAGTGATGCGGGCAATGAATACGTTTGCGTAACCTTCAAGGGTTCTGGCTTATGGCCCACTGTTTACGATCAGTTTCATTTATATTCACGCTATGCGAAATAATATCTTGAAAAACTATAATAAAGATGTTATTATAAAATAAATATGACAAAGTATTAGGAGGCCGATGTCAATGCAGTTAGAAAAACTCACGCGAGAACTTGGAAAGGCGATTCAGCAGGATGAAAGATATCTTGCAATGCAGAAAGCAATTAAAGCCAACGATCAAGACATAGAGCTTAACGAGCAAATGACACAAATTCAATATATTCAAAGCGCATATCAGGATGAGGCGGCAAAGAAAAATCCGGATAACGAGTTGTTAGAGTCTTACGATAAACAGTTCCGTGCCGTTTACGAAAAGATAATGTCAAATCCCAACATGCAAGCATATGAAAAAGCGAGAACTGATATTGATGAGCTGATGACTTATCTTACAGGTATACTTGCGTTGTGTGTAAACGGCGAGAATCCGGATACGTGCAACCCTAGGGAACATATTTGCAACGACGAATGTTGCCATCATTGATTTATAAGAAAAGAGAAATAAAATGGAAGAAAAAAATATAAATATTATGGATCTTGTGTTGCTTGCTTGGCGACATATTTGGATAATAATTTTAGCTACAGTTGTTTTTGCGGCTAGCGCATTTAGCTATTGTAAATTATTAGTAACACCGTCCTACAGTGCAACTGCGTCAATCCTTGTAACAAACGGTGCGGTTACAACTTCCTACGATAATGCAGGGGATAAGGTTTCGGGCAGTGATATCTCGGCGTCACTATATCTTGCATATACTGTGGTTGATATTCTTAATACGCCGGATATTTACAAAAAGGTTGCCGATCAGCTCGGAAAGGATTATAGCTATCAGGGTCTTATGAATGCATCTTCTGTTGCGAGAAGAAGCGAGGACACGTTATTTATTGATGTTACATTTTCAAGTACCGATCCAAAAGAAGCAATGCGCATTGCAAACAAGTTTGTCGAGGTTGCCTGTGATTATGTGCCCGAATTTATTCCATCGGCTCGCGCTAATGTAGCATCTACCGCCATAAAGTCGGTAATGACATATCCGCGCACATTGATGACAACAGCAGTTGCCGGTGTTGGCGGAGCGGCGGTAGCATACATAGTGCTGTTTATAATAGATTCTATGAATCGGGCAATAAAAGGCGAAGAGGACTTTGTTAACAGCTTTGATGTACCGCTTTTAGGCGCAGTGCCTGATTTTGAAAATGTTGAAAGTAGCAGTTACCGAAAATCAAAAGGCAGAGGAGGTTATAGCAGTGGCTATTAAGAAAAAAAACGATGGAAAAAGCGCTGTTATGAACATAAGCGAAACCCGTCATGTTCCCTTTGCTGTAGTTGAGGCTTATAAGGCAATTCGTACTAACCTTACTTTTTTGCTTTCAAGTAACGAAACAAAGGTTTTTGGCATAACAAGTCCGGAGGCCGGCGAAGGAAAATCTACCACATCTGTTAATATGGCTATCGCGTTCTCTCAGCTTGGCGACAAGGTGTTGCTCATTGATGCAGATATGCGTAAAAGCTCTATCCATAAGAAATTGAAGATCGAAAACCGTGCCGGACTATCAAATATTCTGGCTGGATTTAATAAATATTCGGAGGTAATAAACCACATAAGCGATACCTTTGATGTGATTACGGCGGGCCAGATTCCACCTAATCCATCGGAGCTTTTGGGTTCGGCCAGATTCAAGGAGCTAGTTGAAGCAGTTGGCAAAGAGTATAGCTATGTTATAATTGATACGCCACCGGTAGATGTCGTAACCGATGCTTTGGTTATAGCTCCGCATATAGCCGGTCTTGTTTTGATTGTAAAGGATCAGGTTACACCTACTGATTCAATCAATCGCGCGATAGATGCGGCAAAATTTGCAGGCATTAATATATTGGGCGCTGTTATGAATGCTGCTAATCCAAAGTCTGGTGGCAGATATGGATATCGAAAATATAGCTACTACCGTAAATATGGATATTATCGCAAGTACGGATATTCAAAACATGGATACGGATACGGCTATGGTTATGGGCATACACCTACGCTAAAAAAGCCAGAAGAGCCTGTTAAAGAACAACAGCAATAATCATCAAATCGGGAGAACCTTGGCGTTTTCCCGATTTTTTAAAAGAAGGGATTCAAATGCGATTTCTTGATATGCATTCACACATTTTGCCTGGCGTTGACGACGGAGCAAAGGATTTAGAAACAGCAATAGTTTTGTTAGAGATGTTAAAAGAGCAGGGAGTTTCCGATGTTATAGCTACACCTCACTTTTATCCGGATATAGATAACGCGGAAGATTTTGCAAAACTTGTTCAAAATGCGTATAATCAATTAAAGAACGCAAGAGCACACAAGGATTTACCGAGAGTTTTTTTGGCATGCGAATTGAGATATTTCAGCGGAATGGGTAAAAGCCATGCGATAAAGCAATTTGTTCTAAAAGGCACAAATTACTTGTTATTAGAGCTGCCCTATGGCGCTCCCATTACAAAAGGTGTTTTACAAGACATAACAGATATATACGAGCGACAAGGGCTGTTGCCAATACTTGCGCATATTGAAAGATATAGCAAGGTGTCCGGTTTTAAAAAACTTTTGGAGCTTATAGATAATGGCGTTGCTTTGGCACACATAAATGCAGGTGCGGTTACTGCTAAAGAGACAGTAAAAATTTGTGAAAAGCTTATAAAAAAAGGATATATATCCTATCTTGCAAGTGACACTCATTCTCCCGAACGCCGTCCGCCGCAAATAAAGCAAGCGCTTGAGATTATAACTGACAGGTTAGGAAAACCTGCTGCAAACCGATTGATTGATAACTCAAACCAACTTTTAGAAGAAATCGAGGCCGTTAATGTATAGCAATAACTTAAAAATCAATAAAAACGGTGAACTGGTTTATATAACCTTTCCGCGTCTTGAAAATTGTGGGGCTGTACGGCATATTTTTTCTACCCGTTTGGGCGGTGTAAGCGAGAGTCAATTTGCTACTATGAACACAAGCTTTTTGTCCGGTGATAAGTTTGAAAAGGTTGAAGAAAATTACCGCAGGCTGTGTGGTGCGGTGGGTATTGATATATCTCACCTTGTGTTGAGCCATCAAACCCACACCAATAACGTGCGCGTGGTAACAAAAGCCGATTGCGGAACAGGTTACACAAAACCGGGTTTCAGCGACGTTGACGGTCTTATCACAAATCGGCCTGATGTAGCACTTGTAACTCAATATGCCGACTGTACACCTCTTTTGTTTTGCGACCCTGTCAAGCGAGTGTGTGCTACAAGTCACGCAGGTTGGCGCGGTACGGTAAGTCAGATTGGCAGAGTCACAGTTGAAAAAATGGCAAACGAATTCGGATGCGACCCAAACGATATTGTAGCCGCAATAGGACCTTGCATCTGTCAGAATTGCTACGAGGTTGACACTCCCGTCCTTGATGCCTTTGTGGATAGCGGAATTGACATTGCCGATGTCTTTTGTGAAGGGCGCGACGAAAATCATTTTATGTTAAACCTTGTTGCCGCCAATAAAAACATTTTGATTTCGGCAGGAATTAAAGAGGAAAATATAGATATAAGCGATATTTGCACCTGCTGTAATGCAGATAAACTTCACTCTCACCGAGCAACAGGCGGCAAACGCGGTAATCTTGCCGCGATAATAGAACTGATTTAAAATTCTTAAGGGGGACAAAATTTTGAAACTGAATTACAAGCGCACCATACTTATAGGCTTTGCTTTTATGGCAATCCTTGCTTTCTGGCAGTTTTACGATCAGGTGATACCATATTTGCTTGAGGTAAAATTCGGTCGTGATGTTTTTGAGTCAAAGGTTTTTATGGCAATGGATAATGTGCTTGCTGTTTTTATGCTGCCGTTGTTTGGTAAATTGTCAGATAAAACTCATACTCGTTTGGGCAAGCGCACACCGTATATACTTTACGGAACGATAGCCTCGGCAATTCTTCTTTGTGTCTTGGCATATTTTGAAAGTAAAAATAATTTCTGCGGCTTTATCATTGTGCTAATGCTTCTGCTTGTTGCTATGGCAACCTACCGTTCACCCGCAGTTGCATATATGCCCGATGTCACCGAAAAACCGCTTCGCAGTAAGGGAAACGCAATTATTAACCTTGTGGGCTATATCGGTGGAATATTTGCTACGATTTTAATGATGTTTATGCTAAAGGGCGGCGAAAAGTATGTAGAGAATGGGGAAATAAAAATTAAATACCCGGACAGCCTGTCCTTTACGCCGATTTTTATAATAATAGCTGCGTTTATGTTGGTGGCCGTTCTTATTATGGTGCTTACTGTTAAAGAAAACAAGATTTTAGCCGAGACCAATATAAAGGACGAGGAAGAAGCGATTGACGCGGATGAGAATAAAAAGCTATCAAAGCCGGTTAAGGTAAGCCTTGTTCTTATTCTTTTGTCGGTGTTTTTGTGGTATACAGCCTATAACGGTGTAACAACCTCTTTTTCTATGTACTGCTTTAATATTTGGGGAATAGATTTAGGTGCGTCGTCAATGTATCTTACTGTGGCGACTATTGCGGCGATAGCGGCATTTGTTCCTCTGGGATTTTTGTCCAGCAAAATCGGCAGAAAAAAAGCCGTCTTATTTGGCATTGTATTAATGACAGTTTGCTATACCGTTGCGATTTTTGTAAATGCAGAAATCGCAACGCAAAACCAGTGGCTAATGTATATAATGTTTGCTATCATTGGTGTTGGTTGGGCGTCTATAAATGTAAATTCGTTCCCAATGGTTGTTGAAATGTGCACAGGCTCTGACGTGGGCAAATACACCGGCTATTATTACACCTTTTCTATGGCGGCACAAATTGTTACACCCTTGCTTTCAGGCTGGCTTATTAAAATCTTGCCCATGGGATATAAAATTTTGTTCCCCTATGCAGTAATATTCTCTGTGGCTTCGTTTATAACAATGTGCTTTGTGCGTCACGGTGACTCAAGACCCGACAGCAAAACCGCCATTGAAGAGCAATTTGCGGCAGATAACTAATTTACGCGAGGAAACAAAATGCAATTTAGTGGATTTCAAAAATTAACATTACTCGACTTTCCCGAAAAAACTGCCTGCACCCTATTTACAGCAGGGTGCAATTTCCGTTGTCCTTTTTGCCACAATGCCGCGCTTGTAACTCATATTGACAGTAACGCGTGTTATGACGAAGAATATATTTTAGATTATCTAAAAAAGCGCGCAGGCGTATTGGACGGTGTTTGCATCACAGGCGGCGAGCCGCTAATGCACAAAGAGCTGCCCGAGTTTATTGCAAAGGTAAAGGCGTTGGGTTATTTGGTAAAGCTTGACACCAACGGCTCATACCCCGACCGTCTTGCCGCACTTATTGACAGCGGTAATATTGACTATGTCGCAATGGATATTAAAAATTGCAAAGAAAAATATCTTGAAACCGCCGACTGCAACGAACGGGATTTACTGAATGCGGAAAAGAGCATCGAGCTTTTAAAATCGGGGAAGATAGATTTTGAATTTCGAACAACAGTAGTAAAAGAGTATCATACGGTAGAGGATATTAAAAAAATTGCCGAGTGGATATCGCCCGCCGATAAGTATTTTTTACAAAACTTTATTGATTCGGGCAATTTAATAAAAAGCGATTTATCTGCCGTCGGCCGCGAAACACTTGACCGTATGTGTGCCACCGCGCAAAAAGCAATACCAAACACCCAAATCAGAGGGTTATAATACTCAACAAAAAGCGATGACTGAAACAGTCATCACTTTTTATATGCTATGAAAAGGTGCGAAGGGAAGCCGCGAAACTTAGATTTTATGCGGCGTGGGGCACAAGATATGATACCAAAAGTGGAAATTCGTGGAATCTAACACAAAATATTGTGGTTTTTACTATTGACAAACCACAAAATAAACTATATAATGTATCTTGCTCACCTCAAAAAGAGGAAAATAAGAAAAGGGGACAGGATATGTATAATGTAGTAAAACGTGATGGAAAGCTTGTAAACTTTGACATACAAAAGATTAGCGAAGCCATCAAACAAGCGTTTGATGCTTGCCAAAAGGCATACAATCAGGACGTAATAGATTTTTTAGCGCTTAAGGTTACTGCTGATTTTACCGATAAGATAGAGGATGGTAAAATTACCGTTGAAAATATTCAGGACAGTGTTGAATCGGTTCTTATTAAAGCGGGCTATGATGATGTTGCAAAGGCATATATTATTTATCGTCGCCAGCGCGAAAAGGTTCGTAATATTAACGCAACAATGGTTGACTATAAGGAGATTATAGACAACTACCTCAATATCAATGACTGGCGCGTTAAAGAAAATTCTACCGTTACATATTCTGTGGGCGGTCTTATTCTGTCAAATTCGGGCGCAGTTACAGCTAACTATTGGCTTTCTGAAATATATGACGATGAAATCGGTAACGCGCACCGCAATGCCGACATTCACATTCACGACCTTTCTATGCTTACGGGCTATTGCGCAGGTTGGTCGCTTAAGCAGCTTATTCAGGAGGGTCTTGGCGGTGTGCCCGGCAAGATTACATCTTCACCCGCAAGCCATTTGTCAACCCTTTGCAACCAGATGGTTAACTTCCTTGGTATTATGCAAAACGAATGGGCAGGCGCACAGGCATTCTCATCGTTTGATACCTATCTGGCTCCCTTTGTTAAGGCGGACAACCTTACATACAAAGAGGTTAAGCAGTGTATCCAAAGCTTTATTTACGGTGTAAATACACCTTCTCGTTGGGGTACACAGTCACCGTTTACCAATATCACTCTTGACTGGACAGTTCCAAACGACTTGGCCGAGCTTAACTGTATCGTTGGCGGCAAGGAAATGGACTTCAAGTATAAAGATTGTAAAAAAGAAATGGATATGGTAAACCGCGCGTTTATTGAAATTATGATTGAAGGCGATGCTAACGGTCGCGGCTTCCAGTATCCAATTCCTACATACTCAATCACACGCGACTTTGACTGGAGTGATACCGAGAACAACAAGCTGCTCTTTGAAATGACCGCAAAATACGGTACTCCTTATTTCTCAAACTATATTAATAGCGATATGGAACCCTCAGACGTTCGTTCAATGTGCTGCAGACTTCGTCTTGACCTTCGCGAGCTTCGTAAAAAATCAGGCGGCTTCTTTGGTAGCGGCGAATCAACAGGCTCTGTCGGCGTTGTTACCATCAATATGCCGCGTATCGCTTATCTTGCAAAGGACGAGGCCGATTTTTATGCCCGTCTTGACAAGATGATGGACATTTCTGCCCGCTCGCTTCACGTTAAGCGTACAGTTATCACAAAGCTTCTTGATGCAGGTCTTTATCCTTACACCAAAAGATACTTAGGTACATTTAACAACCACTTCTCAACCATCGGTCTTGTTGGTATGAACGAGGTTGGTCTTAATGCAAAGTGGCTCGGAGAGGATTTGACCCACAAAAAGACACAAGAATTTACAAAAGATGTTCTTAACCATATGCGTGAGCGTCTTTCTGACTATCAGGAGCAGTACGGCGACCTCTATAACCTCGAAGCTACCCCTGCAGAGTCAACTGCTTTCCGTCTTGCTAAGCATGACCTTAAGCACTATCCAAACATTATTACCGCAGGTCGCGGTCCTGATGAGACACCGTATTACACCAACTCGTCGCACCTGCCCGTTGGCTATACCGAGGATATCTTCTCGGCTCTCGACGTTCAGGACGAGCTTCAGACTCTTTACACTTCTGGTACTGTATTCCATGCATTCTTGGGCGAAAAGCTTCCTGATTGGAAGGCAGCGGCTAATCTGGTAAGAAAAATTGCAGAAAACTATCGTTTGCCTTATTACACCATGTCACCGACATACTCTGTATGCCGCAAGCACGGTTATATTGCAGGTGAAGAATACACCTGTCCCGACTGTGGCGAAAAGACCGAGGTTTACAGCCGTATTACAGGTTACTACCGTCCTGTTCAAAACTGGAACGACGGCAAGTCACAAGAGTTTAAAGACCGCAAGGTTTACGATGTTGCAAATTCAAAGCTTACACACGACGGCGTGCAAGAGGCTTGTGCGCGTGAAGATAAGACCGATGCTGTACTTGCTGACGGCAACTATCTTTTCACAACGGCAACCTGCCCTAATTGCAAAATTGCAGTATCACTTCTTGATAAAGCAGGAGTTATCTTCAACAAACTTCTTGCAAACGAAAATGTAGAGGCAGTTAATGCTTTGGGCATTAAGCAAGCTCCAACACTCGTTGTTGTAGAAAACGGAAAAGCATCAAAATATACAGGCGTATCGGATATTAAGAAATATCTTAACGCGTAAAATATGAACGTAGGGGA
>CAYLXT010000029.1:0-17830 GCA_964387615.1 uncultured Ruminococcus sp. | reverse complement strand
AAAATTATATCGTAGGGACCGGCCTCCCGGACGGTCCGATAAAACAACGGATTGCCACAGGGCTACCGCCCTTCGCAATGACAACACACTATGTCATTACGAGGAGCAAAGCGACGCGGTAATCCGTAATGCCCTAAAGAAAACGGACGCGCACCCGCTTTTCACCCGATTCAGCAAAGCCGCTTACAGCTGTTTATATAAATTGTATAATTTTTTTGCATTTTATGTAAAAAAATTTATACTAAAATATTGACAAAACGGTGGGTTAAATGCTATTATATAGTAGTATATTTGTCGGGTTATGCCCTTATTGTATTTTATACAATAACCTCTACCATATATGGTAGAAAATCCGCCTTCGGCGGTGTGGGTTGGGCAACACACACTCCCCGACTATCAAATATCATATTTCCCATCGGCGAGGTAGCCGAAAATCAAAAAGATGTTTATGGCATCTAAAAAGGAGATTGAGAGATCATGACAAAAAAACTTTCAAGCAAATTGTTATCGGTAATTCTTGCCCTTGCGATTTGTGCGACAACAGTTTTTGGCTGCCTTATTACAGCCAACGCTGCCGATGCGGTATGCTGCGCCCAATGGTCAGATGGCGCAACATCTACCGAAAATGACGTGGCAACTATTTATCTTGCTTTGCACAAATCAAGTAAATTTGAAAACGAGGGTATAAACACAATACGCTTTGTGTTTAGCACCGATTCAATATTATCGGTTAAGAATATTGCTGTTGTTGAGTCAGCCGAGGGTTTTGAAAGCGGTGCTATAACAACTACTCCATATGACACCGACAAAACCTTTGATATTAACGATTTAAATGTCGTCGTTGAGCGGAAAGAAGACGGAGAGGTTACTGCTGTTGTCGATACCTATGTAGCGTATGATACCGTTGTTTTTAAAATAGAGCTTGACCTTAGCGAAGATGCTAAAATGGGTGAATCGTACAAGATCTATTTAAACCAGGTTGAAGTTGGCACATCTTTTGATGAGCATACGCATAACTTTACACCCGCTCTTGAAGGTATTATTAATACAAACTGCGACCACGTTTTAAGCGTACAGGGTAACCCGATTAACATTGACGGTGATTATGAATACGCCGTATACGAAAGCTCTGTTTGTGTTCTTTGTAAAAAGGAGTTTGGTTATCAGCTTGTTCCTTCAACCGAGGTTCTTAGTGAAGACACAATTACATGGAGCGGCAAAACCGAGGCTATTGATCTTACAAAGGCTACCGGTGAAGAGGGCGACCCGCACGTTATTGAAAACGCCGAGCAATTAGCTTGGCTTGCGTCACAGGCAACAATTGCCCAAACACATGAAAAATATTTCCGTTTGGCAGATAATATTGATAATATTGTTTTGCAAGCGGACGGCGCTAAGGAAATTATGGCGTTTGACAATTATACTGATGTAGAGGCATATTTTACTAATGATGAAAACGACATAATATCATGGGTAAGAAATGACGGATCAACAACCATGTTCTGCGGTCATTTTGATGGTAACGGCGCAACCATTTACGGCATGTCGCTTGGCAGTGCTACGGAAAAATTGCACAGCGCGTTATTTGGTTATATGGGTGTTAGCGCGTCGGTTTCAAACATTGCGGTAGAAAATTCTTATGGCGTATCGTATCAAGACGGTTATATCTCGATGATTGCGGGTCAAGTTATGGGCTATACCGCTCCTGACGGCACAACTGTAAAAAATACGTCTGTTCAAGAAACTACTGAAGACTTGAACGGTGACGGTAAAATAGAAGGCTGGGTTAATACTGCGTACGAAAAGGGTTATGTTACCTTTGACAATATAAAGATTGCTAACTGTAAAATAACAATTAAAGATCCATGGTGTTCTCGAAGCCAATATAGCGGATTGCTTGTGGGTTATGTTGGCGATTACACGCCGGTGCATATCAACGGTCTTGTTATGTATGGCAACGATATGGAATATAGCGGTACATTATTTCCTTACACGAACGAAGATGGGGAAACCACCCCTCAGCACTTAACCGTAATGGCAGGTTATATAGCTAATGATAATCCTGCGACTAGTCCTTATATTGGCACTGGTGTAGAGGGCTGCTATATTAAAAATTCTCTGCTTCTTGATACAGAGATAGTGGCCAGCACTAATGCTAACACCGACCTTCATACGACAAATGGAAAACCCCAAACCGCATACAGCGCTGTTTATACAAATGTAACAACAACGGAAGCGGAGGTAAAGCCTTATCAGTATAAAGATGGAAAATACTATCTCGGCGGTACTAAGGGCGACACAATATATTATGTTATAAGCACAGAATTAGCGGCTGAAAAGTCTAATGGTGGGCTTACCATAATTGACGTCGGCGAAAACTACGCTAATGTTAAAGGCTACAACGCTACTACCACCTGTCCAAATCTTTCTTGGGGTGATGGTTGGAGCTATGGCACCGACGGCGAATATCCGTCGCTCGTATCGGACGGTTTAAATATTATTTATTGGGATGGTACAACCGGTTCTCATCCTACCGAGCAGGCGGAAGACGGTACATACATCATCAATACGGCGGAAGAGCTTCACTACATCGCTCAAAGAAATGACTCCGGTAAAAAAGCCGCCGAGCTTGTTGAAGAGACCGCAGGCAAAAAGTACAAGATTGCTGACGGTATTGATGTCATCATTTTACAGCCTCAAGAAACAGTTATTGCAGCTGGTGGCGTTGAGAAGTTAATGAATCTTTCAAGCAGCGATGCAACATATGACTATTTCACAAATAGTGATGTGTCATTTACGCCATGGGTTATTAACAGCAGCGAGGTACCGTTTAATGGTAGCTTTGACGGTAATGGCGTTGAAATTTATGGTCTTTATGCCGATGGAACTCAAACTAATGCCGGCTTGTTCCGTGCTATAGATTCAGGAACACCGGATGCAGATGGTTATAATGCTACAGGTAATACTTTCAAAAATTTTGCAATCAAGAACTCGTATTTAGAAGCAAAACGCCGTATGGGCGCGATTGCTGCACTTTCGCGTGAAGCAGATTACAACCAATACGGAACCGCCAACGGCTTAATTAGTGTTGAAAATTGTGAAATTTCTAATTGCTATATGTATTGTAATTCTACTAATACTTATGAAAGAACTGTTAATGACGTAAAAGTTAATACCTATAATGTTGCCTTGACTGGAAATGGTGTTTTAGTTGGTACTTTGCATTCTACTTCTGATGTTTTGCAGGTTAAAAATTGTTTGGTTTATGGCAATTACGCCAAATTCAAACAGTGGACCAATAAAAACGTAAGCGGATGGTACCATGTAGCTGAACAAACTGAGGACACTTATCAACTTGTTGATATCCAGATAATTGGTGACACTGGTAATAATAAGGAAATAGCGGGAACAAACTATAAATTTGAACTTCATTCATCTGTTGTATTAGGTACACCATGGAATACAAACTTTACACTTGCGGGTGGATATTATACAAATGTATATACCGATCAGACACAGTATACTGCTGACCAACTTGCACAGTATAACTGCGGAGGTGTTACGACGAATGATATTATCGGCACACAAGCTAAAGACAATATGCCTAATCTTGCTTGGGGTACCGATTGGCAATATTCGTTAAACGGCTATCCGGTGCTTACGGCATTGAGTGACGCCAAGGCAGAAAATCTTTCAAACGGTGCGTTTGGTCTTGTAGGTAGCAATATCTCATACAATAACGACGGTTCAATTGACTTTAATTTCCACTACATTCCCACCGAAGGCTATGAGCCTGTGCTTTACGTAGGTAAGGCTGACGGATCGGGTTATACTCCGTTTGTAAAGGTTAGCGAGCCCACCGAATCAAGTATGCGCGACGCGTTGAGCGAAGTGTATGGTGGAGAAATTGGTCAAACAGCAATGATGTTTACCATATCTAATCTTTCTTCGCGTGATATTAACACCGCTTGGGTACCAACCCTTGTTGCAACCAACGGTGCGGTTAAGGAATGGGGTAAATCTCAGCTTATCACTATCGCCGACTATGCAAAAAGCGTTTTGAACGACAAGGTTACCTATGAAGAAGGCGTGACCGACGACACAAAGCTCGCCGACAAAAAGGTAGCTGCCGCTCTGCTTAACTATGCAGACGCAGCCACCACCGTTCTTAACACAACGAACGATATCCCCACCCAAAAGACAAAGACCATTTATTGGGATACTTGGGGTGCGGGAGACGAAACCTCAATTGATGCACTTAATGATACAAAAGCTTCGGGCGATTCTTGGGAAGACCCAATTATAATTGACAATGCTAACGAGCTTTATTGGCTCTGCCGTGTATCTACCTATGATGTTACTGCAGATAAGTACTTCAAGGTTTCCGATAACATCAAAAACTTCATCCTTCAACCATCAAGCAAGGTTGACGGTGACGAGCTTATGGCTATGACCGATGCTAACGAGGTTAAAGACTACCTCACCGGCATAAGCGGTGTCTTCAATTGGTCAGGCGACAATGGTTCGTTTAACGGTCACTTTGATGGTAACGGTGTAAATGTTTACGGCTTACATTCAACCAGCGGTTATGTTGGTTTGTTTGGTCGTGTTGACGGCGGTACAAATGACGGCGTTAACTACTATACATTCGGAACCAAGAAAGTTACGGTTGACGGCGTAGAAACTACTGTTCCTGTTGAATATTATTACGATTATTCAGGTAACACAATCAAAAACATTAACCTTAAAAACTCCTATATGCGTTCTTGGGCAATCGGTGGTATCGTTGCAGGTTCCTATAACATAGGTTCTGCTGCTGATGTTGCAGGTTTGGTAAACGTTACCGGCTGTTCAGTATCCGGCTGCTACCTTACTAACGACGACGGTACAACAACAGGTGCGAACCAAAATCTTTATAATAAAGGCTTAATTGTTGGTTCCTTTAATACTTATGACCGTTATGCTATTGATAACTGTTTAGTTTATGGTAATGTTGGTAATTTCTATACCTCAACAAGTGCATCCACGAGAATAGAAGAAGGTATCACTACCCTTAAAATTGCAGGCGCAACAAGTGACTGCTGGTATCCAAAGAGTGATACCGACCATGCAAACGGTACTCGTGCTATAAATACAGTTACAAACACAATTTGTATTGACGCAGAGCCATATTTGATTGACTTCTCATATTCAGGTTCAAGCGCTAGCTCTTATGAAAATATTTACACAACCGCAGCTGCAGGTACGGTAACATTTAATAATACATACAAGAAAACAGCCGATGATGGAACTGTTACTTATCCGAACTACACCTGCACATTTACTGAAACCGACATCAAACAGGTAAGCGCTGAAACATTTGCAAGCGCTGATGTTGAGGCTGCTTGTCCAAATCTTGATTGGGAAAGCGACTGGATGACAACAAGCGGCTATCCTCAGCCAATTCAGAGCGGCTATGTATCCACCGCAGGCAAAACAATTTACTGGAGCGGCGATACAGATAAAAATTTAACTGATGAAGGGCATGATTACAGCACACAGGATGGTACGGCAGACAACCCAATTATCATTGACTCTGCCGAAGAGCTTTACTATGTAATCCGTGTTGCAGGTAATACTGTTACAGGAGGCAACTACTACAGAATAGCTGACGGCATCGACACCATCGTTTTACAGCCGGAGGGCGTGCTTGACCTTGAAAAGCTTTTGGCTTGCAAAAACGGTACCGAGGTAAAGGCTTATTTTGATACCCTTGATGCATCAAATCTTAAAGGATGGACATCTTCCGCCGTATTTAACGGCAATATCGACGGTAACGGCGTTCAAATTGTTGGTCTTTACGACACTACAAGTAACCTTGCAGGTCTTATAGGCGCGTTTGACGGCGGTAAGAAGGGCGAATTGAAGCAAACAGATGACGTTGATTCATACGATGCGTCAACATATGTGTGCACAGTTGATGGTTGTAACGAGCATAGATATGATAGTACCAACAAAAAATTATATCATGTTGCTGTTAATACCGACAATGTTGGTAATACCGTAAGCAACATTACCGTTGGCTATTCATATATGGTATCTGGCAACCGTCTTGGCGTATTTGGCGCTCAGTCATACTCAAATACTTATGGCGCTTATGTAAACGGCACCTGGAATGTTGATACCTGCGCAGTTATCAACTGCTATATGAATAACACCGCAAGGACATATAGCGAAGGTAAAGCAGGCGTTGTAACGGGTGAATGCGGCGGCGAGGTTGTTAAGCTTAACAATGTTCTCGTTTACGGCAACAATGCTACCGATAAAAATGGCGCTGCTCTTTGGGCGCGCAGCGGTGTGAGAAACGACCAGAAGTTGGTTGATGATACAACTGCATTCAACTACAACACAATTACAAATTCAATTATTTTAGGCGCATCTCCATACCCAACCAACTACTTACAATCGAGAATAAGCGATGACAATTCATTCAGCAACGTTTATACCGATGCTCCTGTTGGTACAGTTACATTTGGAAATGGTGCTACCCACACATACTCTGATGAAGACCTTAAAGGTGTTATCGACCTTTCAACCCTCAAGGGTTCTAACGCTGCCGGTATTGTAAGCGCGCTTAACGGTGACAACGGCACTACTTGGTACGTAGGTGCCATAGGCGATTACCCGGGCTTTGAAGAGGCCGACGCAATCCCAAGCTGGTTAGATGCCGAGTACGACAACTATGTAATCGACAAGTTTAATACCATTAACACTACCAACGGCGGTGTTGACAGCAGCATATTTGGTCTAAAGAGCGTATCGCTTAACCTTAAGGCTAATCCGTATATGTCATTTATCTTTGCCTTTAAGGATGAGTATAAGACTAACCGTGAGAATATCAGCGTTAGATTTGTGTACACTGACTTTTATGGCACTGAAACGGCAACCGAATGGATTTCTGTTCCCGCATATACCGACGAGGACATCAATGACGTAAACGGTTGGACCAACGGCGTGAAAAACGGTAGATACCACACCTATCAATTTAGGGATCTTCCTGTTGCCGCCCTTACAAATGACATATATGTTTACGCTAAATATGATAGCGGCGATGAAAACGCAATCGGCGAAGTATTACTTGGCACTGTTAGTGCAGCGGGTCTTGGAAATGACTTTATCAAAGCAAGCAAAGAATATCCTTGTGAATATTACAATGCCTGTGTAGATGCCTCAAAAGCGCTTTTGTTCTACACAGAAATGCTCAAAGACCGCTATGGTCCGCAGAATAATTAACGATAATGAAAAGGAGAATTTGATCTATGTTTAATAAAGCAAAAATTGAGATTTATGAAATAGAGTCCAATGATATTATCGTTACAAGCGTTGAATATCCCGGTGACGAAGGTATTGGCATTGGTGGTCAATACGAAGACGTAACCATAGCCAAAAATTAATTAGCGCACAAAAAAATCCCAAGCCTTACGGGATAATTGTAGGGGACGATGCCTACATCGTCCCGCAAGGCGAGACGGGGGACCGCTTGCGCACCAAGTGGATCCAACGCGAAAACGCGCAATCACATCCAACAAACTGTCATTACGAGGCGTTTTACGCCGAAGTAATCCGTAATCTCCAAAGAAAACGGATTGCCACGCAGCTACCGCCGCTCGCAATGACAAAAAGCGACTGTCATTACGAGGCGTTTTACGCCGAAGTAATCCGTAATCCCCAAAGAAAACGGATTGCCACGCGGCTACCGCCGCTCGCAATGACAAAAAGCGACTGTCATTACGAGGCGTTTTACGCCGAAGTAATCCGTAATCCCCAAAGAAGCGGATTGCCACGCGGCTACCGCCGCTCGCAATGACAAAGAGCGACTGATTGCCACGCACCTAACGGTGCTCGCAATGACAAAAAAGCCCTGTCATTCTGAGCGACGGCAGTCGCGAAGAATCCAAAGGCAAAAAATATCAAACCAAAATCAAAGGGCGTAGCCCTTTAGTATATAAAATTTTCTATCACATTAGAAAAGAGAGGTTTTATATGAAAATAAATATAAACAAAAGCGCAAAAAGAATATTAAGTCTTGTGTTGGCATTTGCCATGCTTGTAGGCTGTCTTTTTACCGCTAACGTTGGCATTAACATAAACGCCAGCGCAGAAACGACCGACACAACCGATTATTCAACTTGGCGCATTGAATATTGGGACGGCACCAAGGATGCAGTCCTTACAGGCAAGGGTACTAAGGAAGAGCCTTATATGATTACCAATGCAAGCGAGCTTTACTGGGTTTGTACCGGCGCTGGCGGTGTTGCTAACGGTAAATATTATAAGGTTGATCCAGAGATAAATGCGTTTGTTTTGCAACCCAATACAGTTATTACCGACCTCGCCGCATTTTTAGCAAAGGACGCTAAAGGTGTTAATGATTTCTTTGCTTCTACTACACCGATAAACTGGATTAAAAGTGGTTATGAGGGATTTAACGGTAACTTTGATGGTAGCGGCGTACAGATTTATGGTCTTTATGCCAACTCTGTAGCAGTTGATAAGCAAAACGCTGCCTTGTTCCCCGCTGTTGACGGCGGCGTGCTTGCCGGAAACGATGGAGAAGACGGTTATTATATGACTGCGGCTGTGTTTGACTCTAATGACGGTCAAGGCAAGGTTTCGCACGATATAAAAGTGTATTATGATAATGACGGTATTACTATAGAAAACTTTGCCTTAAGCCACTCTTATTTTACAAGTTCTTATCGTTTGGGCACCGTGTTTGCCGACTCAAACTCTTCTGCTTGGGGTTCAGGCGCGCGCACAGTTGGCAAAGAAAACTATCTAATAGGCGTTGAGGGTGTAATTAACCTTAAAACAATCGAAGTAAGCAATTGCTATCTTTTAGGTACCTCCGATAAAGGTGTTGGCGCAAAAGGCGTTTTTGTAGGTAACTCTGGTGCTAATGATGTACTTAAGGCTTCAAACTGCTTTATTCACAATAACTACGGTATAGACGATAATAATAATGTAGTTTCAAAACTTGGTTTGTACGGCACTCTTACCGGTTCGCAAGAGAGAAATAAGACAGTCGACGAGGAAACTATAACAGAAAAAGTAACGGCAACTATGGAAAACATGGCTGTCTACGACACCTCGATTTACAGATCTACGGATTTAAAAGGTAAATATGTAACATATACAAATGTGTACACCGACCAGGGCGTCGCAGCTGATAATAGCGTTATAACAGTTCCCGACACACCAATTGGCTTGCATGCTCCGCTTGCTATGTCTAATTTAACATGGGCAACCAGCGATAACGCAGGTGCTGAGGGCGTTTGGTATGCTACAAAGGGCGAATATCCAACTGTAATTATGCCTAAAGGCTGGTCGTATGAGGACGCTGTTTTGTATGAAGAAGGTGATGGCTCGGCAAATAATCCATACCGTATTTATACAGGTTATCAGCTTTGGAAAATGGTCACCGATACCACCGTTGGCAACTACTACAAGGTGGCTGATGGGGTTGATGCCATATATCTCAGCAATGTTGGCACAAAGGACGAGGCTAAGGCCATGTACGCTTTGGGCAGTTACTTTAACTGGTTTAATGCTTCAACCACTGTAACTGATGCTTTCAACGGCCATTTTGACGGAAACGGCGCAACCATTTATGGTATGATAAGCAAAGGCAGCAACAATAGCGCAAGAGGTCGCGTAGGCTTTGTTAAGTCAATGGGTTATGCTTGTACTGCATCAATCAAAAACGTTAACTTTGATTCTTGTTATGTTTACAGCACCGGTAATGCGGCAATTATTACAACCGACCTTGGCAATTATACAGCAGGCGATTCTTATGCCGAAATAACGACCGTCACTGTTCGTAACTCGCGCATCGAATCTGCCAACACCCCATGGTTAGAAACAGCCGAAAGCGTTGTATCTACGCAGGATGAAAACGGCACCACCGTTGTAGAAAGCTGTACTTATACTCATAGCATAGCCGGTTACGCGGCAGGTTTTGTGGCGCCGACCGGAACAAATGATATGCTCACTATTTCCAACTGTATTTATGACGGTTATTCGTGTGAGCTTGTAAGTCCTAACGTTAAAGTCGCCATGGATGCTACATGGAGCTCAGATGCAAAAGACGGTTCATATAAAGCAGGTGACTACAAGTGGACCAAAGATGAAATTACGGCATTTAACATGTCGTTCGGCACAAGTTACTCTGATGAAACCCGCGCAACGTTCGAAATGGACATGAAAATGCAGGCAGGTATTTATTCAGCTTCGTCTAGCCATAATGATGTTACCATTACCGACTGTATTTCACTTGGCGCGTCGGTTATGCCTCAGCCTGCTTGGGATACGAATGCGTTAAAGGAACAAGAACTTACAGCCGATGAGGCTATAGGAGCAGGATTTACAAACGACGCTCCTGTTAAGATAACAAATTCTTTCCGTTATGTTAACAAAAACGATCCCACTACTACCTATAACAACTCAAATAAGGTTCGTTTCTATGACTCTTACTCTACCGAGGCAGAGTATTTTGAAACACAGGTTGCAAAGGCTGAGGAAAATCTTGATGTATATGACAAATCAGCACTGCCATTGCTTTATTGGTTTAATTGGGAGCTTACCGAGGTTGAAGACGATAGAATAATTCCAATGCCGACAGGCGTTGCAAGCGATAATACCTCGGTTTATTCACAACAAATTGCCGATTCCAACAACGGCAGCGGCGCAAACAAGAGCGGCTACGGTTATGATAGCGGCACCTATGGTATGTATCAAGAGTTTACAGGCGCAGGCACCGAGAGCGATCCCTACCTTATTACCAACGCTTTGCAGCTTGCGCAAGCAATTGCCTGCGGCGGTAAAAACCTAACACAAAAGCTTTACTATAAGCTTGCTTGTGACATTGACCTTGGCGGTGTTAGATGGATTAACCAGAACCCTGTTACCACACAATACACCTATGTTCCCTTTGAGGGTATACTTGACGGCGCGGGTTACGTTATAACAGGACTTTACGCAACCGACGAAAAGGCAGCCGGTCTTATACCGGTTCTTAACGGCGGTACCGTTAAAGACGTTCACATCCGTAATTCCTACGCGGGCTCGCACAGTTCGGCAGCCTTGATCGTGGGTAGTGGTACGGGTACAATTGAAAACTGCTCTGTAGAAGGCAGTGAGGTTGCCGCTGTTACAAACGCTACTTCCAACTATATTGCAAACGGCATTACAGCTACCGACTCTTACTACACTACTACTGATGATAACGGTACTACAACCGCTACATATATAGGCGACGAACCGGCAGATACTGCACTTTACCCCGCAGAAAATGCCGAATGGTATATGGGCACCGACGGCATAGCCCGTCACCTAAGCGCTGCAAAGGCGCATACCGTAACCGACGTTAACGCTGACGGTATTTTCGAGGATTGGTATACTACTGCCGACCTTACCGCTCTTCGTAAATGCTTGGTTGGTAACGACGCCTACGAGCATATTTTTGGTGATGTAAACAACGACGGCGTTACAAATATGCGTGACCTTGCGGTAATTCGTCGTGAGATGGTTGATGACCGTAACGATATTCGTGATGGCTTCTGGCACAATGCCGAAAAGGGCAACATTGTAATCTACTACGGTGAAAACGACAACTACGACGCAGCCCGTAAGCTTGAGATCGCTCTTGAAGCAGCAATATTAAAAAGCAGCGATGATGAGGTTGACATTAAAAAGGTTGTAGTTGCTAACAGCACTGTCAGTGGTTCTGACAGTAACAGCGAAGCGGTTTATGTTCACGCTGAGGATATTGACATCATCGGGGGTGCTTACGGCAATGGAACAGACTTGACTGATGAAGAAAAAGCGTTGTATGCCCTTGACGGCAAGCTGCAAATTGTTGTAGGCGATATACCCGGTTATACATCAAAGCTTGATGCAAACACTTATTCTATAACCAAGGATGAAGAAAGCTGCAGCGTTTGTATTCAGGGTGAAAACTTTACCGCTGTAGAACAGGCTGTAATTGACTTTATACTTAACAGCGTTCCGTCCGAAAACACTATTTACTCTATAGAATCTGCAAAGCTTGACGAGAAAAAGTGGCCCAAAGTGGTTGGCGACACCACATACTATTACGCTTGGGGCGACGAATTTGATAGCGCAGTGCTTGACACTGATACCTGGAACTATGGCGCGATGCAAAATGAAACCTCGCGTAATGAAGCAGGCGCTACAGGTAAATACTTTACCAACCTTGAGGTTGCGTTCCCCGAGGATCTGTCGAAGCTTTATAGCACCACAGACGAAGACGGCAAGCCAACAGGCTATCTCACAATCAACCGCGGCTATTATGCAGATAGTGAGTACACTTCGGCAAACACAGGTTGGGTATATTTGGGTACCCTTGACGGTAAACTTGAGGCGCACGGCGCAGACCTAAGCACAATAGCAAGTGGTGAAACCACAAATAATTCCGGAAATTTTATAAGCAACAACTTTGGCGGACGTGTTGAAAAAACCGATATTTACGCTACCGCAGGTAAGATTGATACAAAAGATTCTATTCTTGCTAAGCAAGGTTATCTTGAAATGAAGGTTTCATACCCGTCCGACGGCCACGTATTTGCTTGCTGGTGGTTAATGGGTTATACCGGCGACGGCAATCCTACTAACAGCAGCATTAGCAAATCGTTGTTCAGCAAGGCGTTCAAGCTTAATAACGCTGCAGCATACGGCACCAAGACTGATGTTGCTGCTCAGTATGCTTGGAACGGCGCTGATGTTATGGATTCTCGCTATCCCAACACCTTTAAATATCAGTTGCCAAATTCAACCTTTGAAATTGATATTGTTGAGCTTATGCAGGCAACAGATACCGCCGCAAAAGCAAACTATACATTCCACAAGTTCTATAGCAACGGTGTTTACACCAACAATAGCGGCGAAAAAGCTATTAAATTCTTAAAATGGGATAACATATTATCCGGAAGTTCGGATATATATCATACCGTAGTAGAGAATAGGCTCTTGAGTTACGACAACGTTAATTGGGTAAAGAAAGAAAAAAATACAGGTATTACTGCAATAAATGGTACGTCAAACACGGATACAAACTACCAATATGACGATGTAACAGTATCTGAATTTTTAACAGAAAAGGTATATAGCTCTACCAAAACAAGCATAAACACAGACATAACAACGAAAGAAACGACGAGTTGGAGTATAACATACGTAGAAACCACCACTACAACAACTTACGGATATGAATATGTAAACGGTATGCTTGAGAACACCTCTGACGCAGGTAAATATTTCAGCGGAACACCCTATAAAATAGATGTAGTGGGTGGCGAAACCTACACCTTTGCTGTTAAATGGGATGCCACCAATGATGCCGCGTTATATACCTTCTATGTATATGATGAAGAAGGCAAACCGGTAGTAGATCCAATGGTTGTCGCAGAAGATATCACATATAGCGAAGATGATAATTCCTTCCTTGCTCAGTTGTCAAAGATTGCTACTGATAAAAGCAATGCAAACCAGTATATGTATATGCTTATAGACAATACATACTACACGTCTACATCAGACGGAACAAGCCATGAGTTTGAAGATATGCTCAACAGCAAAACAAATCAGAACAGGGCAGATATGGTTATTGACTATGTTCGTATCTATCAGAACAAACGCGACCTTATCACCCCCGAAACCGAAGCATTTAACAACGGCAACCATTTCGGTTACTAATTCACAATTGAATTAAATCACAATCACTCACCGTAGAAATACGGTGAGTGGTTTTTGTTTGTGTGTCCGCCCGTCATTCTGAGTGGCTGTGCCACGAAGAATCTCAAAGGCTATAAAATGATGCCTTGCTACCGCAAAATGATGTGTGCAAAGGCACAATGATGTTAAGGCTTGCGCCTTAATGATGTATATTTGCCTTGCGGCAAATAAATTTCGGTGTGCTGTCGCACGGATATAAAAATTATATCGTAGGGACCGGCCTCCCGGACGGTCCGATAAAACAACGGATTGCCACGCGCCTACCGCCCCTCGCAATGACAAAAAACAAACCGTCATTACGAGGCGTTTTACGCCGAAGTAATCCGCAATCCCAAAAGAAAGCGGATTGCCACGCACCTAACGGTGCTCGCAATGACAAAAAAGCGAATTAACGCAAAAATCGGGCGGACGAGCAATGCTCGCCCCTACGCAGAAAATATAAATTATATCGTAGGGGAGGGGTTGCCCCTCCCGTAAGAAACAGAACGGATTGCCACGCGGCTACCGCCGCTCGCAATGACAAAAAGCGACCGTCATTACGAGGCGTTTTACGCCGAAGTAATCCGTAATCCCCAAAGAAAACGGATTGCCACGCCGATGGTATCCCTCCGTCACCCTGCGGGTGCCACCTCCCTTTAGGCAAGGGAGGCTAAGGCTCGCAATGACTAAAAGCGAATTAACGCAAAAATCGGGCGGACGAGCAATGCTCGCCCCTACGCAGAAAATATAAATTATATCGTAGGGGAGGGGTTGCCCCTCCCGTAAGAAACAGAACGGATTGCCACGCGGCTACCGCCGCTCGCAATGACAAAAAGCGACCGTCATTACGAGGCGTTTTACGCCGAAGTAATCCGTAATCTCCAAAGAAAACGGATTGCCACGCGGCTACCGCCGCTCGCAATGACAAAAAACAAACTGTCATTACGAGGCGTTTTACGCCGAAGTAATCCGTAATCTCCAAAAACAACAGATTGCCACGCACCTGACGGTGCTCGCAATGACAAAAAGCGAATTAACGCAAAAATCGGGCGGACGAGCAATGCTCGCCCCTACGCAAAAAAATTAAAATCACATCGTAGGGACGACCTTTGGTCGTCCGTATTGCTCTAACGAGATTCTTCACGGCTACCGCCGCTCGCAATGACAAAGAGCGACTGTCATTACGAGGCGTTTTACGCCGAAGTAATCCGTAATCCCCAAAGAAGCGGATTGCCACGCGGCTACCGCCGCTCGCAATGACAAAAAGTGACTGTCATTCTGAGCAAAGCGAAGAATCTTAAAATCGAAATTTTTGTATTAAAAGCATAAAATTTATTAAAAAACCTCTTGCATTTTTAAAACAGTTGTATTATTATAATTATGCATATATGTAAATGTGGGGTAGTGCCTTTAAATCGGTGGGCAGTCACAATTGATTTACTGCTGCGCACCCGCATTTACTAAGCACAATTTATGTTTTGATGTAAGAAAATATCGTAGGGGTCGATGCCCACATAATGATATTTTTTATCAAAACAAATTCTTTAAATTTTCGTGGGGAACCCCCACAAAGAAAGGAATGTTTTTTAAATGACAAAATTGTTTAAAAACAGCAAGAGCATACTCAGCTTTGTACTCGCTTTCGCAGTACTCGCAGTGTCTTTGTTCACAGGCATTGTTGCAAGTGCGGCTGACCCCGTTGTTACAGCAGAAGGCATCGTTGATTTGCTTGAGTTCGGCTCTTATCTTACAGATGCAGGCAGTTCAAGCCAGTATTATGACACCGTAGTTGCCGATAACGGTGAAACAGGTGCTTCTTGGGACGACCCGATTATAATTGACTCTGCAGAAGAGTTTGTTTACATTGCTAAGGTTAGCAACAGTGACACTGTTGGTAAGTATTTTAAGGTTGCTGACGGCATTGCAGGTTTTGACCTTTCAAAGGGCAACCTTGATTTAGACGGCACACTTGCCGACAACCTTGCTAATGTTAAGGCTTCGGGCAAAAACCACGCAGGTGCCACACCCGGCTTTCAGGGTCACTTTGACGGCAACGGCGTTACCGTTTACGGCGCTTGGACCAACCACACCGAAGGTAACGTTCCAGCATACGCAGGTCTTTTTAGCTGCACACAGGGCGACGTAACCATTAAAAACGTTAACGTTAAATTTGCTTCATTTACTGCTTCAGCTGCAGTAGGCGGTATTGTTGGTTACCATAAGGGTGACGGTACCAACACCCTCACTATTGAAAACTGCTCAATCACCGACTCACACCTGGAATACACTGGCGCGGGTAACTTTGGCCATGGTATTGGTGCAATACTTGGTTACTCTGCTAACCTCTCTTCTTGGAAAGAAGCTGACAAGGGCGTTGACGGCAACGGCGACGGCGATATGGCTGACACCATTTACATAAATGGCGCAGTTAACATCAAAAACTGCTATGTAAACCTTGACGAAAATTATTTTATTTCATGTCTTAAACCCGGCGATGCTGACGTTCGTGGTTGCCACGGCGGTATAGCAGGCTTTATTAACACAAATGCTATGTCTGTTTCTGATTGCGTAGTAATCGGTATTACTCCTTATGCTACATCAGCAAGCACCAGCTTTAATGACGTTCAGCACTCAGGTCTTGAGAGCCGCTTTACCAACATTTACACAACAGACGATGTTGCAATCACCGATGTTGCTCTTGGCGGTACATTGGCAGCTCGTGACTTTACAGGTAAAGTATTCCCACTTAGAGACGCTCAGCTTAAGGGCGCAGCAGCAGTAGAAAATATGGACCTTGACTGGTCTGTTTGGATGGCTGACGCTGACGGTTACCCCGAGCTTGCTAACGCTCATAAAGACGTTACATTGGTTGACAATAAAAACGGCACACACGCAGCTACCTGTGCTTGCGGCTTTGGCGGCATCGCAGTTGACTGTACATACGTTGACGGCACATGTGCTTGCGGCGCAGAACTTAACTGTGCAACCCGCAAGACAGTTGCCTGGGACGGTTCAGTAGCTACAGGTATCGCAAAGGGTGCCGGTACAGAGGCTGACCCATACATTATTGCAACAGCAGAAGAACTTGCTTACGTTGTAACTTTGGGTACCGAAACCGAAGGCAAATACTATAAGATTGCTGACAATGTTGGTGCAATCGTACTTCAGTCTGCAGAATATGCAGATGACATTGTTGCTCTTGCAGACGCAGCAGCAGTACAGGAATATTTTGAAAGTGCTGACGTAACTCCAACACAGTGGGTTAACAAGGGTTGGGCAGCTAATGCATTCTGTGGTAAATTCGACGGTAACGGCGCAACAATTTATGGTATGTATTCAGATGCTACCAAGAATCTCAATACTGACGCTAACCACAACAAGAACTCAAACCCCGCATTGTTCCCGGCAATTGACCAAGGCGCTGAATTCAGCAACCTTGCAATTAAGAACTCTTACGTATATGGTAAGTCAGGTTGGAACGCAGGTATCTTCTCTGCAATCGTTTGTAGTGGTACTTACGGTAACGGCAAAAACGACGGTAGAGTTATATTTGATGGCATTGTTATAGCTAACAACTACTTTAGATACACCGAAGCATCAAGAGGCGGTATATTCTTCTCATCAGCTAACGGTGAAGTTGCAACAATTAATAACTGCTTAGTATATGGCAACGATGCTAAAAACACCGAAGATAATTCAGTTGCTGTAATAGCAATAGGTATGAAGAATAGCATAACAGATTCTGAAGGTAACTTTGTATACGCTTCATACAGCAATTCAGTAATCTTTGGCGTTATGCCATATTCCCCAACATATGGTTACCGTACATCAGAACCTAAATGCTATTCAAACGTATACACCGATGCTCCGGCAGGTGCTGTTTATGGCGAAGCTCGTGCGTTCAGCGAAGAGCAGCTTAAGCAGGTAACTGTAGACGAGCTCAAGGGCGTGGCAATCGGCGACGCATGGCTTGGCACCGCAGGTATGCCTGAACTCAAGGCATTCCACGATGCAGAGCTTAGCGTAGAACCCGCAGAGGATGCATACGCAGGTCACGTAT
>CAYLXT010000028.1:0-18172 GCA_964387615.1 uncultured Ruminococcus sp. | reverse complement strand
TCTCCTGCACAATGATTGGATACGGATTGGCACGTTTTAATTTTCGTGGAAACAAGTTAGCGTTTTTTATTGTTATTTTAATAATGTTGGTTCCCGTTCAGGTAATAAGTATCGCAAGATATTTGGATTTTAACTATTTTAACTTTTTTGGAAAGGTAATATCTTTGACCGATACTTTTTGGCCGGTAATAATTCTATCTACAACCGGCTTGGGAATTAAACAGGGGCTTTACATTTATATGATGCGTGAGCTGTTCCGATCGTTACCGGTTTCTATAGAGGAGGCTGCGTATATTGACGGCGCAAGCCCGATACAGACCTTTATCAGTGTTATGGTACCCAACGCACGTACAACAATGGCAACTGTTTTTGTGTTTTCATTTTGTTGGCAGTGGACCGATACCGCATATTCGTCGCTTTATTTCAATGAAATGCCGGTGCTTGCAAATGTGGTTGAAACAATGTACATACGCGTCGGACTTAATCCCGACCCGCTTGCAACGGGCATTTTACGTAACGCGGCGGCAATTCTTATTATTCTGCCCTTAATGGTGCTGTTTGTGTTTGGCCAAAAGCTTTTGGTAAAATCAATGGCACTTTCTGGACTTGCCAATTAGTAAATCCTATAGTTGTTCTATAGACTTTATAAATCAGCAAGCTATATTATGTAATTTTTTGCGGAGGTGATAAAAACTTTATCGCGCATATTACTAACAAAATTTTTAGTAAAGGAGTTTGAAAAAAATGAAAGGCTTCAAAAGAATTATTTCAATTATTGTGGCTTTGATGCTGGTATGTTCTTCGATACCGTTGAGCGTTCTTGCATCTAACAGTGACTCAAGATGGTCAGACACAAATCTTGTCGAAGGTCAGGCAGACATAGTTCTTAACGACTATACTCCCCGTTGGTTAAATGCAACACTTGATGCCGAAAGCGCATACAAGGTAAACTTTAACATTGTGGCATCTGCAACCGAAGGCTATCGTTTAACCACACTTGCTTTGCGTGATCCTGACGGATACGGTCAGAGTGGTTTGTATATCGTATTCAATGGCGTAGATGACCAGATTAGAATTGGCTATGAGTACACAACCAATACCTCACTTATAGCCGTTGCAGCAGGTGCAGGCATTACCGCCGCAGGCACCTATGAAGTAGAGGTTATAACATATGCCGACGCTATAGAAGTATATCTTAACGGCAATTTGGTTTCATTTACCGATATGGTGAGTGGTACCTATCAGCAGATAACACAAGTATCTACCAAGACATTCTCTGACGGTATGGTAGGCTTTATGGCTCAGGGTAGCGTTTTGGATGCACAGATCACCAACATTGGTATTTACGGTGAAAAAGCAGCCGAAGAAGAGGCAGATTCTATATGGTCAGATACAAACCTTGTAGCAGGTCAGGCAGATATAACACTTAATGACTATAACGCACGCTGGCTTTCAGCAACGCTTGATGCCGAAAGCGCATACAAGGTAAACTTTAACATTGTGGCATCTGCAACCGAAGGCTATCGTTTAACCACACTTGCTTTGCGTGATCCTGACGGATACGGTCAGAGTGGTTTGTATATCGTATTCAATGGCGTAGATGACCAGATTAGAATTGGCTATGAGTACACAACCAATACCTCACTTATAGCCGTTGCAGCAGGTGCAGGCATTACCGCCGCAGGCACCTATGAAGTAGAGGTTATAACATATGCCGACGCTATAGAAGTATATCTTAACGGCAATTTGGTTTCATTTACCGATATGGTGAGTGGTACCTATCAGCAGATAACACAAGTATCTACCAAGACATTCTCTGACGGTATGGTAGGCTTTATGGCTCAGGGTAGCGTTTTGGATGCACAGATCACCAACATTGGTATTTACGGTGAAAAAGCAGCCGAAGAAGAGGCAGATTCTATATGGTCAGATACAAACCTTGTAGCAGGTCAGGCAGATATAACACTTAATGACTATAACGCACGCTGGCTTTCAGCAACGCTTGATGCCGAAAACGCATACAAGGTAAACTTTAACATTGTGGCATCTGCAACCGAAGGCTATCGTTTAACCACACTTGCTTTGCGTGATCCTGACGGATACGGTCAGAGTGGTTTGTATATCGTATTCAATGGCGTAGATGACCAGATTAGAATTGGCTATGAGTACACAACCAATACCTCACTTATAGCCGTTGCAGCAGGTGCAGGCATTACCGCCGCAGGCACCTATGAAGTAGAGGTTATAACATATGCCGACGCTATAGAAGTATATCTTAACGGCAATTTGGTTTCATTTACCGATATGGTGAGTGGTACCTATCAGCAGATAACACAAGTATCTACCAAGACATTCTCTGACGGTATGGTAGGCTTTATGGCTCAGGGTAGCGTTTTGGATGCACAGATCACCAACATTGGTATTTACGGTGAAAAAGCAGCCGAAGAAGAGGCTGATGCAAGATGGTCAGATACAAATCTTGTAGGAAATCAGGCGGACATAACTCTTAATGACTATGCTTGGGATTGGCTACCTGTAGACATTAAGGCTGACCAATCATATAAATATAGCTTTAATTTAGTATTAACCGATACCGAAGGCTACCGTTTGCCAACCATTGCCGTGCGCGACAGCAGTGCAGATTCTAACGGTACCGAAGGCTTGTATATTGTATTCTACGGTGTAGAAGATCAGATAAGAATTGGTTACGAAGCAACAACCTACAGCTCACTTATAGGCGTAGCAAAAAATGTAGGTATGGGTCCCGCAGGCACCTATGCTGTAGAGATTATTTCCACACCCGATACTATCTCGGTTTCTATTAATGGTACACCCGTTACGTTCTATGATTATTCTGACGGACAGTCAAAACAAGCAGTTTCGGTAAGCGGACTTAAAGACGGCAAGGCAGGCTTTAACGCTCAAGGCAACGTTATGGACACTGTAATTACCGACATCGCAATTTACGGCGAAAAAGCAGCCGAAGAAGAGGCTGATGCAAGATGGTCAGATACAAATCTTGTAGGAAATCAGGCGGACATAACTCTTAATGACTATGCTTGGGATTGGCTACCTGTAGACATTAAGGCTGACCAATCATATAAATATAGCTTTAATTTAGTATTAACCGATACCGAAGGCTACCGTTTGCCAACCATTGCCGTGCGCGACAGCAGTGCAGATTCTAACGGTACCGAAGGCTTGTATATTGTATTCTACGGTGTAGAAGATCAGATAAGAATTGGTTACGAAGCAACAACCTACAGCTCACTTATAGGCGTAGCAAAAAATGTAGGTATGGGTCCCGCAGGCACCTATGCTGTAGAGATTATTTCCACACCCGATACTATCTCGGTTTCTATTAATGGTACACCCGTTACGTTCTATGATTATTCTGACGGACAGTCAAAACAAGCAGTTTCGGTAAGCGGACTTAAAGACGGCAAGGCAGGCTTTAACGCTCAAGGCAACGTTATGGACACTGTAATTACCGACATCGCAATTTACGGCGAAAAAGCAGCCGAAGAAGAGGCTGATGCAAGATGGTCAGATACAAATCTTGTAGGAAATCAGGCGGACATAACTCTTAATGACTATGCTTGGGATTGGCTACCTGTAGACATTAAGGCTGACCAATCATATAAATATAGCTTTAATTTAGTATTAACCGATACCGAAGGCTACCGTTTGCCAACCATTGCCGTGCGCGACAGCAGTGCAGATTCTAACGGTACCGAAGGCTTGTATATTGTATTCTACGGTGTAGAAGATCAGATAAGAATTGGTTACGAAGCAACAACCTACAGCTCACTTATAGGCGTAGCAAAAAATGTAGGTATGGGTCCCGCAGGCACCTATGCTGTAGAGATTATTTCCACACCCGATACTATCTCGGTTTCTATTAATGGTACACCCGTTACGTTCTATGATTATTCTGACGGACAGTCAAAACAAGCAGTTTCGGTAAGCGGACTCAAAGACGGTAAGGCAGGCTTTAATGCACAGGGTACTGTTATGGACTGTCAGGTTACCGATATCGCAATCTATGGTGAAGCTGATGCCGAAGCAGGCGGAGGCACTGAGGATGAAGTTACTACAGGACCTGTTTGGAGCACAGAGAACCTCGTTGCAGGTCAAGCAGATATCGTCCTTAACAACTACGAGGCAAAATACCTTGACGTAGAACTTGACAAGCACACCGGTTACAGACTTGACTATACCATAACCTTCAACACCAATGTTGCAGGCAACTGGAACTATATGTCCAACATGCTTCGTCAAACCGAAAGCGATCTTATTTCCTTCGGTGCTTGGAATGATGCAGGTGACGGCACGGGTCAGCTTCGTTTTGCAGAAAATGATATTAGCAATGCTGCTCAATCTGCTGTTGAGGGTGTTGGCACTATCACTGCCGGCGTTGAATACCCCGTTTCCATCGTAATTATGCCGGATTATCTCGAGCTTTATATTGGTGGACAGATCCAGACTATGTACTTAACCGCCGGTGGCACGGGTACACAAATCCCTGTAAGCAAGCGTATTGCAAACGGTAAGGTTGGCTTTATCGGTCAGGGATCGCATCCGGATATTACCATCAGCAACATCGCTCTCTATGTTGACACTAATGGCGCAGATGCTCCTGCAATCGATCAGGTGGCAGTTGATGCTGTTATTGCACAGATTGCTGCAATCGGCACAGTGTCTAAGAATAGCGGCGACGCTATTGCCGCTGCACGCGAGGCTTATGATGCGCTTAACGATGATGAAAAGGTGCTTGTTACCAACATAAGCACGCTCACCGAGGCAGAAGCCGTTTACAATCAGCTTAATGCTTCACAGGATATTATGCTTTATTCACTTTCTGCTACCGATGCAATGGGATATAACCATTGGCCATCTGCATTGGGAATAACCAACGTTGCAGGCGGCGGTATGGCATTTAATTGGAACGGAGCCGGAACCAACGTAAGACAGGGTGTTAATCGTTCCGTAAAGCTTGACGGCTTACATGCCGTATTTTCGGGTTATGATATTACGAGCGGCAAAAAACAGTTTGCAATTTATTTTGCAGATATCGACTCGAAGGAATCCTATACTCAGATAAATAATCAGAACGATTATATGCCGTTGGCTCTTATTGTAAATGCCGATAACGGTACTCTTGGTATAGCAAGTTCTGAAACAAATTATCCTATAACCATTATTGCCACAAGCGATATGCTGAAATATGAAGCCCTTGCCGGAAAAGAATGGTCATTGTTTATGAATGACAACGGCGACGGCAGCTACACAGTAACTGTTAACGGTGTATCCGGCGTTATTACCAAGGCAATGTTTGATGCTTGTAACAAGCTCACTCAAAAAGAGGACGTTTATCTTACAATTTGTCCTTGGAGCTGGGGCGGCGGTGTTGTAGGAAATCTTAATCTTATCTCTTTGCATGACGGCGACAGCGCTTGCGCAAATGACTTAACATCAGAAGAAATGGATGAAGTAATAGGGCTTATTAATGAAATTAGTTCTATAGGCATTGTTACAAAGGATAGCAAGGACGCTATAGAGGCGTGCGAAGCAAAATATGCAAGTCTTAACGATAAACAAAAGGGTTGTGTTGTTAACTATAGTGTATTAGTGGCGGCTCGCTACAGATATGATCAGTTAACACAAGATGTTGATGAGCCTTGCTTAAATTATTATTCTATAAGCACTGCCGACCTTGCAGGTACAAACTACTGGTCTGATATACTGTTATATAGTGACATTGCAGACGGTGGCGTTAAGTTTGAATGGCGTGGCGGCGGTACTAATATGAGACGTCTTATAAATCGCGAGGTAACTCTTGACGGATTACATATGGTATTTGGTGGATTAGAGGCTGAAGATTCTGTTAAAAAGGTTGCTTTTTATCTTGCAGACCTTTATGATACCGCAGCTGACTGGACATCTCTGTATTCTGAATATGTTCAGGGTGAACCAAGCATTGTAGCACTTATATTTGATTTCTCAAAAGGCACTTTGACCGCTCATGTTGAAGGTCAGACCGACGTTGTAATTATTAACGACTCACGTATTTCATACGAGTATCTTAAGGATACCGTTTGGGATATGAAGGTCGAAAAGAATTCTGACGGTGATTATGTATTTACCGTTGCGGGTGCTACCGGCATTCTTCCTGCATCGTTGTGTGATGCAGCTAACCGTTTGACCGACCGCGATAATTCAATGTATGTTACAATTTCACCTTGGACATATCAGTATTTCGACCTTGCTATCGACGTTTTGGCAATTCACGGCAATGCTGTTGTTTGTGCAGAAGATCTTACAAATGCACAGGTTACAGAACTTAACAAGGTTATTGAAGCTATATATGCTATCTATACCGAGGACGGTAAGATTGTTCCCGAATCTGAAGAGAAATATCTTGCGGCTTGGGAGCTTTACGATGCGCTTGATCCAAGCCTGCAGCCATTGGTTGCTAACTACGCTTACCTTGTTTTAGCTGAAGAAGTTTTAGACGTTGTTCTGGCTATAGAAGGTATTGGTACAGTAACCTATGAAAGCGGCGATCTTATTGATCAGATACGTCAAATGTATAAGCTGCTCGCTGTTGACAACAAGGAAACAGTAGGCACCGTATATCAGCGCGTGCAGATCGATACTGACAAGCGTCTTATTGTAGGCAACTACGAAACTCTTGAAAAAGCAATTTCTGATTATTACAATATCAGAAAACAACTTGACCTTTATGGTTATGAATCAGATACTGTTACCGACAACAAGCAAGACAACACTTCAAACAACACTGGTGACAAGGTATCACCAAACACAAGTGATGATATGCTGTTCACATCAGTAATTATGCTCTCGGCAATTGTTGCTGTTGCAGTTTTGATTTACAGGAAAAAAATTAGAAAGGAGTCTTAAAATTATGAAAAGAATATTAAGTATTATTTTAGCTGTTGTTCTTCTTTTTACGGTTTCGGCTGCAAGTGTTGTAATTTCTGCCGAACAACCTACAACAAATTATATCGATAATTCTGACGTAACACCCAAATATGTAGATGATGAATATGTTGTAATGGAAGACTCTGGTAACGGACTCCTTAGTCCTGATTGGGTAAAAGATCTTATAATTGTTGAGATGCAAATCAGCAACGCCACCGAAGAGGGAACCTTTGAGGCGGCAATTCCGCTGCTTGATCATTATCAGGAAACCGGTGTAAACGCAATATGGCTTACACCTGTTTACGACGATAACGACAATTCTAACTACGGCAACTTTGGTGTACACACCATAAGCAAGGCTATGACAGGCTGCGATAACTATGAAGATGGCTTTGCAGTTTTCAAAAACTTTGTTGATGAGGCACATTCACGCAATATACGTATAATTCTTGACGTTGTTACCTGGGGCTGCGATTGGGAAGCTCCTATGTACAATGACGGTGAATATCCATCTGATTGGTTTGCCGGCGAAAACTATTGGGGCGGTTGGTCATACAATTGGTCCAACACCGATTTCTATAACTATTTTGTAGATACTCTTGTTTGGTGGACCACCGAAATGGGCGTTGACGGCTTCCGTGGCGACTGCGAACCCTCATACACAGGTTACACTATGTTTAAGGATGTTCGTACAAGAGCCCTTGAAGCAGGCGAAAAGATAGTTATATATTCTGAAAATACCAACGAACGCATCAATGGCTGTTATGACTTTGACGAGCACAGTGCAGGTCGTGATCAGTGGCAGATATATGAGCTCTTTACCGAACTTTACAACATTGTTGATTATGTTAAAAACGGTACGGGTCTTGGTACAGAATACTATCAGTATACAGATGAGTCGGGTTATTCAAGATTTTACTCATATCTTATGAGTTGCCATGACTGCAACTACTACGGTATGAAGGGCAACGTGGGTCTTACTGCTTATCAGGCATTGTTCTCACCGTTTATTCCGATCTTCTTTATGGGTGAAGAATTTGCGTATGACGGAACTTTAGGTCCGATTCTTTATTCCACAAGCATAGATTGGAGCGTTCTTGACGATGAAGATAATCGTGAATACTTTGAAAACTTTAAGTATATGATTCGTTTGCGCCGACTCTATTCGGATCTTCTTACCGATTTCCCGAATGCGTTGCGTGACACAAGCATTGCTGAGGTAGAGGTTGTTGGACTTGAAACAATCCAAGGCTATGTACGTTATAACGATGAATACGGTATCATTATAGTTGCAAATAACAATCAACACGGTAATACATCATTTACCTGCCGCGTTCCTTATGAGGATATGGGTTGGGAAAACGCTGTATATGAAATTACTGATCTTTGGTCTGGTGAAGTTATTGCCGAAGGCACACAGAGAAGCCTTTATGATTTTGATGTTGAAATCGACACCGATTTTGCAGGTATTTACCTTATTGAAAAGACAGGCACTACTACCGAAGCGGGCGTAACCCGTTTTGATGTTGATTCTATTAGCAAGAAGGATAACACATCTTCTGACACTACAGATAATTCTTCAAGCAATTCTTCAGATACTACAGTTGAAAACAACGATAATAAAAACGATAATGTTGTTAGCAGCTCAAGCACAACTACAGTTGTTGACACTGACGAAACTGTTGATGACGATACTGTTGATGACGATACCGATAATTCTAACAAATCAACCAAAAAGAAGAATACAACATCAAAGGTTGTATACGAAGTCAACTACACGCTTATCGCAATTGCTGTAATTGCGGCTGTAGTTGTTATAGCAGCAGTAGTTGTACTTATCGTTCTTAGCAAAAAGAAACGCTCTAAGTAATAATTAAATAGCACAGCGTTTTTACGCTGTGCTTACCCCGATCTTTTATGAAAGGATTGATTTTATGAAACGCAATTGGTTTACCAGAGCAATCGCTATATGCCTTGCTTTGTGTCTCTGCTTCTCGCTTACCGCGTGCAGAAAGGTAATCGTTACCGAAAGCAGCTACTACTATGATGATTATAATGCCGACTTGTCTGATATAGATGGCACTTCATCTGATGACAGCAGTTCAGACGGTACAGTTTCCGACACAACGGATGATGGTACCGGCTCTACCGGTTCAAGCGGTAGCTCTACTACGAGCAGCGGCTCAAACAATAACACACCCACTAACAATACAACCTCTAACACCACATCAACGTCACAGCCAAGCGGTGGTGGACTTGGTGCAGATACAGGCGACAAGTTAGCTAAAGATAAGGTTGTTGATATGAATGGATACAACTTTACAATTCTTTCACCGCTTCTTCCTACAAAGCTTTCGAAAAACAGCACCTTGTTTGAAGAGAATCTTTTTGCACGTATAGAAGAGGTTGAGAAGGAGTATAACTGCACAATTACCATACTTAACTCACCGTATCCCGATATGGAGACCATTCAAACATATGTTGCAGCAGGCAAAAAGGTTGCTGACCTGTTAGAGCTTTCACCGTATCAGATGGTTGCTGCAAAAGAACTCGGATATATTGTACCGTGGGATAACTGTGATGTTATCGATACAGATGATCCTCGTTGGTGCGACAGCTATACCAAGCTTGGTTATTATGACGGTAATCAGTACGGATTACAGTTCTACCGTCCCGAAGAGGTTAGATATTGTGTAGTGTTCAACAAAACATTGCTGAGTGCAAACGGTATTGATCCTGACAGCATTTATGATATGGTTGAAAACGGAACCTGGACCTTTGATAAATTCCAAGAGATATGTGTTAAGATTACCAAAGATACCAACAATGACGGCCAGACCGATCAGTACGGCTTCTGCGGATTGCCTAACTACATTTCTTGGGGACTTATCGGTGCAAACGGCGGTTCTCTTGTTAAAGATTCAGGCGGCAAGGTTGTTGCTAATTTCACCGACAGCAAGGTAGTAAACGCACTTAACTATTACGATAAGTGGGTTAATACACAAAAGATAATGTACACAAATAACCACGAGTTATCTTCTTCTCCTTGGGATACAGTTAGTGCTGTTAACAGCATTGACTATTTCTTAAAGGGTAATTGTGGCTTCCTTATGTATGAATCATGGGTTCTTAACCAACAGATCAAGCCAAGAGCTACCTTTGATTACGGTATGGTACCATATCCGAAGGGCCCAGATGCTACAACATATACTTCAAACTCTATGAATGCAAGACTTATGTGCTTGACAGCTACAAACAAAAATGCTGACAAAACAGCTATAATCTTTAATGCACTTGCTCGTCCTGTTGACGATCAGCTTGATTGGGCAGACGATGTACAGGCTGACTACTTCCAGAGCAACGATAGTCGTTCTTTGGATATGTATGATCTTTGCCTGCGCAACGTAACTTTTGATAAGGCATATGCAGTAAACTCAGTTGCAAATACTTTGAATGCGGTATATGCAAATACAATTTTTGGAAGAAAAACTACTCCAAGTGCTGAGCTTAGCAGTATTGGAAATACTCTTGACGATCCAATTAACGAACTGTTTAATAAATAGTCCTACAAATGCGGTTCTGTCGCGTACAGTGCGGCAGAACCGCATATTTAAATATGTGAGGTTTTCACTATGAAAATGAATCTTGATAGAATTGACAAATCGTGGGCGCTTACACCTTTTTGGGAGGGGAACACCGTTTATAATGAAAGCGTTGTTTTTGTGCCCGACAAGAACGGAAATATGCGTGCACCGCTTTTTTATAATGTCGATAAGGTGCTTTCTGTCAGAGACTATACATTGCGTATAGAATACGAAGAAGGACGCGACTATACCATTGAAAACAATATGATTTGCCGTACCGAAAATTCTCGTATGGCTCATTTTACATATAATGAATTTTATTGCCCTGATGAAATTGGCGAAAACATAATGAATTATGATTTTGGCGGACATCTTCGTGTTGGTGGCGGTCATTTTTTCTATCCTAAAAATATACACGTTACATATACGCATTCCGACAATTATCCTTTTGCAAAGCCAAAATTTAAAGGAGACCTTTTGCCGCGCACAATGGAAAAATTGCGTACTTGTCAGGTTATGACCGCTGTATTTTACGGTGATAGTGTAACAAGTGGCGACGAGGTTTCAGGCTTTCTTAATATTGAGCCGCATCAGCCGATTTGGGCATCGCTGTTTTGCAAGCAAATGCAGTCAAAATACGGCGTTGTTATACACGAGATAGATACAGCTCTCGGAGGTACCGACGGCAAATGGGGAATAGCTAACGCCAAGACACATATAGCAAATTTTAAACCCGATTTTGTAATTTTAGGCTTTGGCAACAATGACAGGTGTTCGGTTGAAGAATACCTTGAAAATATACGTACGATCGTAAAACTTGTGCGTGAGGACAGTCCCGAAACAGAATTTATACTTGTTGATCCAATGACTCCACACCGATTTATAGCGCGTACAACCGACAATTACCGTTGGAACGTATATCAAAAGGATTACGCACTGGCACATTTGGCTCTTGAGCGTGAAATACCCGGACTTGCTGTGCTTGAAATTATGCAGCTTCATCTTGATTTTCAGGAGCGTAAGCGTTTCTGGGATATTAACAGTAATAATATTAACCATCCAAACGATTTCTTCTATCGGATAATGGCTCAGGCGTGTACTGCAATGTTTGTGCCGGATGAAATGCTTTAACAAAAATTATATAAAATAGTGAGATGCTAAAAGTATTATAATAATGCTAGTATATTAGTAGCATCGTTTTTGGATATATATGATGAAGGAGGATACAAAGTGGGCGCAAACAAACTTGAACTGGGGCAGTTCATCAACTGGAATTTTGGTCAAAATTATCCATTTGGTGCCTGTATGGCAAAATTGATGGAATGCTTGGGTGGCGATTCCACTCTTTATACATACGACTTTTTTGCCGGTCTTGCCGGTGACGATTTTGTCATGTGTTACGGCAATAATGAAAAATTCAACGACTGCGTATCAGTCTGTGCCGATAACGAAGCCTTCATTGCACGGGTGTTGGGTATGATCGGATTGAAATATCATTTTGTTAAACATAGCAAATGGACTGCTGAATCGCAACGGTATTATACTATTATCAAGCAATTTATCGACCGAGGTATTCCTGTACTCTGCGTAGGCGTAGGGGAAAACTCAAATTATGATTTATTGATTTCTTACGATGATGAAACAGAAAAATGTCATCTATCGTGCGGTGATGATATTCAGTATGGTATAGACATCCCGTACCGTGAGATCGAATGTGACTTTGTTTTTATTGAACATCTGCCAGAGATTACAGATATCGCAGCAGTATACCAAAATGCCGTAAAGCAGATACCTGATTTAATGACTGCTAAAAAGACGGCTGATGGCGTAGTCTTTGGTGCTAACGCTTATCGTAGTTGGGCAGCAGATGTCATAAGCGGCAGATATAACCGATTTAACTCAGAAAATTATGATAGTTGGCGGCATTGGTGTATCTATATTTGTAATCTTGCAACAAACGCAGGTCACGGGGAAGCATTCCTACGTCGTGCATACGATTTAAATCCCAATTTGACATTTGTGCCGGATGTGATTTCCTTACTTCATGAAAACAATATAATATGGAGCGAACTGGAATTGTTGGGCGGTGGATTTAATTGTACGCTTGAGGTACTGCACGATAAAACAAAGGCAATGTCTATTGCAGAAACAATTTTGAAATTGGCTGTTACAAATGAAAAAATCATAAATATTATTAGTGCACATACCTAATGTTCGTGCCACCTGAAAGACTGTAAGGAGATATAATTATGAAGGAAAGAGAATTACTTAAAAGCCCGGGAATAATGGGCGGCGACGGTGCCGCTGCCGATGTGCTGCGTTGGGAATTTGACCTAAAAAATATGCAAGTATTTTGCAACGAGGCAGAGATAGATATCTGTTTCTTTGGTGATTCAATAACAAACCAGATGGAACCGTTAGCCTATTACAAACAATTTGGCAGTTGCATAAACCGAGGTATAAGCGGTGACAGTGTTCATATTATGAACCGTCGTTTTGAGGCTGATGTGCTTCAGTTAAAACCAAAAGTTTGCGTTATGCTTGGCGGCATAAATAATACATGGTGCCTCGATGAATTTGTAGGCGAAGACGGTACTGTTCCGCAGGAAAAAGCAAACGAGGTATATGATTTAGTCGAGAAGAGTTATATTGAAATTTTAAAAGCCGCGAGTGATGTCGGTCAAAAAATGGTTATATGTTCTATTTTACCTGTAAGAGAACCTGTTCCGTTTGCAAATATGCGAAACGAGGTTGTTTTAGAGCTAAATAAAATACTCAAACGCTTGTGTGATGATTTTAATGTTCCGTATGTTGATTATCATTCGGCAATTGTTTGTTCGGACGGCTTGACTTTGCAGGATGGATTATCTGACGACGGCTTGCATCCGCATTTTAAGGGTTATGTAGAAATGGCAAAGGTTTTAACGCCCGTATTAAAACAGATCTTCTCATAATATCATATTAAACCTTTTGGGAGGGGAAATATTGTGATAATTAAATCTCTTGATGAAATAGAACGCGAGCTTTTATTTATTGGAAAAACTCCTGCCGAGGAGCCTGAAATACCCTTGGTTTCAGTAACTGAATTAAATATTGTTGATAACGGTGCATCGCAAATTTCTTTAAATGGAATTTATCAGATGACTTCGGGCGGGGATGAAATACCGGATTTTGCTGATAGCATTAAAGCAAATATACCGTGCACGGTGCAAGCAGCGTTGCTTAATGCCAATAAAATACCCGATCCAATGGTTGCTAAGAATGATAAATTTGCCCGTGAGGAAGCATATAAAATCTGGTGGTTTAAAAAAGAGTTTGATTATGACGGTAGTCTTAATGATCCGCATTTGTATTTCAGCGGAGTATGTCATCAAGCAAGTTTTTATTTAAACGGGGTGCTTCTTGGTGAGCATATTGGTATGTTCGGAGGTCCTGATTTTGCGGTAGGAGAACTGTTAAAGCCTCATAATACTTTGATTGTAAAAATTGAAAATTCCCCCGCAGATAGAAAAAAATATTCGGAATATGCCGATTATGATGAGGGCTGGCGAAACGGCGTTGTTGTTAACTGCGTATACGGATGGCATTATGCCTGTATTCCATCGCGCGGTATATGGTCGGATGTTAAATTACAAAGCAGACCAAGTTGTCTTTTTGAACGCCCTTTTATTTTAACCGAGGATTATTCTGTCGGAAAAATGGGCGTCTGTCTTAAAGCTTTCGGTATTGGAAGAGGTATAATTAAAATCGCGGTATCACCCGCAAATTTTGAGGGTGATACTCAATATTTTACCTCCGATTTCACTTGTGATGCGGGACAGCGGTTGCATTATACTCTTAATATTAAAAATCCAAAGCTTTGGTGGCCAAATGGATACGGCGATCAGCCGTTATATAATTTTACAGTGAGTATAGAAAACGAAAACGATCTTGTACAAACCTTTGAAGAAACTGTTGGCATAAGACAGATTGAAATGCAACCTGTGCACGACACCCCAAAGCCCGATTGGTATAACTGGCGGTTTTATATTAATGGTAAATATATCTTTATAAAGGGTACAAACTGGTGCACCACCGATGCACTCCTTCGGTGTACAGAGGAACGGTATGACCGTTTCTTAGAACTCGCCAAGCACGAAAACCTACAGCTTTTGCGTGCCTGGGGCGGCGGATTGCCCGAAAGTGATTATTTTTACCGTAAATGCGATGAACTGGGACTGATGGTGCAACAAGAATGGCCAACGTGTTGGGAATCGCCCGAAACACAGCCAAACGATGCTCTTGTGGAGACTGCACGTATACATACGGTTAGGCTGCGCAACCATCCAAGCCTTGTGCGCTGGGCAGGCGGTAATGAGCTTATGGCTACAGACGAGCCCTCTGTTCGCGAGATGGCAAGCATAGCCTTTGAACTTGACGGTTCGCGTCCATTTCATCGCACGTCGCCATACGCCGGTTCACTTCATAATTATGATACCTATTGGGGAATGCAGGAAATGGACATTTCACTTAAGTTGCGTGCTCCGTTTATTGGTGAATTTGGAATGGCATCCTGCCCCAATATTCAAAGTGTTGCACGATATGTGCCGCAGGATGAGCTTGATGATGAAATTGACCGTGCAGCAAAAAACACTTTTAACTATCATACACCACGTTTTAATGAGAGTGTATCAGATCAAAATACTACCGATATGGACAATCTGATACTTCACGCTAAAGATTTTGTTGATATAAAAACAATAAAAGATTTTGTGTTTGGCACTCAGATGGCTCAAATTGTAGCTATACGTCATACGCTTGAAACTCAACGTGCCGATACTGAAAATGCGGCAGGCATATGCTACTACAAATTTACCGATGTATATCCTGCTTGCTCTTGGTCAACGGTTGACTATTACGGTGTTCCTAAAATACCGTATTACGCTTTCAAGAATGCATTTGAACCAATTCACGCAATGTTATCCGTTAAATCTATATCGGCGGTAGAAGAATATCCCGTTATATTGCTTGATGACAATTGCTCGGTTGCAGGTCATAAATGCAAAATTTGTATTTCTGCATTTGATAATAAGCTTTGTGAATTGCAGAGTGAAAAAATCTATTTTGTTCCCGATAGTGCAGCACAAAATGTAGGTTCATTTTGTTTAAAGCCGGAAGCAATAGAGCAGGTTCGGATAATTACCGTTGACCTTTATGTTGATGATGCTTTATACGATAATACGTTTTATATGCTTAATTATAAAAAGGATATAGGCTGCTATACGCGACTTCCACAAGCAGAGCTTTCGCTTTCGATAGAGGACGGGTGTGCTGTAGTTGAAAATCGTTCCGATATTATGGCAGTGGGTGTTTTTATTGAAAACCTACCGCACGATACCGAGTTTACAGCTGACAGCAATTTCTTTTGTCTTGCTCCGTACGAAAAACGTAAAATTATGGTTTCGCATACCGACGGTCTTTCGGTAAGAGCTTTTAATTTTAATGCTTGGTAAATAAAATGCGAAGGAGAAAAACAATGAAAAAGTTTTTATTTTCATTATTTATAATTTGTTTAGCGTTGATTTTGTGCCTTTGCGGATGCAGTGTAGACGTTACTTCTTCGGACCAAAGCTCATCTGCTATATATCGTCAGGACAATAGTTCCAAAATTGATTCAAGCGAAATAGAGAGCACCGCAGCATCAAAGGATACAACGTCACAGATCGTATCAATTCCTGACAACACAACATCTACTGTTTCTATTCCGTCAGAGAGTTCTTCACAAACCGTTGATGCTTCATCCCAACAAAACACATCATCAGGTGATAATCAAAATGTTTCTTCAGAGACAGTTATAGAAAAGAGTGAAAATAATGTGGAATTTATCGGACGTTTTTCAACCGTAAGCACGGGTGTATATCAGTTTGAATGGTCAGGAAGCACAATTACAGCCGGTTTTGAAGGCAGTGAAATAAGTGTAATACTAAAAACTGTGCGTTGCGGTCCGTATGGTGAAGTTGATTATTTTAACGTAACAATTGATAATAAAGACCCTTACGTCCTTGAAGTTAAAATAGGTGTAGATAAATATCAGTTGGCTAGTGGACTTGAGAACGGTTATCATACTGTGAAAGTGACAAAACGTACCGAAGCTGCGTTTGGTTCGCTGATACAGTTTGAGGGCTTTGATTACGGAACCGGAAAGGCCGCACCAGCGCCCGCACGCAAGGATAGGAGAATCGAGATATACGGTGATTCTATTTCTGCGGGTTATGGTAACGAAGGAACCGAGGCGGGCTTTCGTTTAAACGAAGAAAATGTTGATCTTACCTATGGTGCGCTTGCTGCGGCAGCACTTAACGCAGAGTATACCGATATTGCGCTATCGGGACACGGAATACACGTTAGTCTTTCAACGTCGACCACAGAGGTAACTCCAAAATATTTTAACCGTGCGCTTTATAAAACAAACACCGCATACCGATTTAATCAACCCGACCCTGATGTAGTTATAATTAATCTCGGTACAAACGATTACGCAATGAACGTAAGTGAAGTTGATTATTATAATTCGTATATGGATTTTATTGCAACTATCCGAAAAAAATATCCGCAGTCGTACATTGTGTGCACCACATGCGGAGGAACTTACAAGGCTTTGAGTATACTTCAGACAATCGTAGAAAAACGCCAAACACAGTATAACGATAATAAAATCGGAGTTTTTGCCGCGGTAATTGAGGATACTAATGGTGCTTTCGGCTCTGACGGACATCCTTCGGTCTATGGGCATCAACAGCTATCACAGCAATTAATATAGTATTTACAGGATGTAATGAATTGGTAAATAATTTTACCACAGGTATACCTTGGGGTATAAATACAAACGAACTACGGAGACAGCTTTTTTATAAAAGTTGTCTCCGTTTCGGTATGTATTTGATAAAACAGAAATTTAATTATTGTTTGTTCAAAACACTTCTGTATGCGGTTTTGCCCAGCATTACATAAATTAAAGCAACACATTCAACAATAATACGCTCCTCATTTCTCTCGTTAGGGCGTGCAATTTCTAAATAGAGAGTATGGGTATATCTCTCATCAGGTCTGGATTTGTATTCATCAAAAACCTCTGTTACATAAATGTACTGAGCATTTATTTCAAGAAAAACGCCGTCTGGCTTCGGCAAAAACGACTTTAGTAATTAATATATCATATAGCAATTTATATTGCAAGAACACAGATTTTAATATATAATTCAATTAATGCGAGGTGAAGATATGTATAGGAGTGCCAATGATTATTACAAGCAAAAATTTGGCTGTAAGGTGTATAAATTATCACTTGACGGCGGTTTTACATGCCCAAACCGTGACGGAACTTTGGGGAGTAGAGGTTGTATATTTTGCTCTGCTTCAGGTAGCGGTGAGTTTGCCGAAAGCGGCAACAACATTGCTGAACAATTAGAAAAAGCCAAACAAAGAGTAGAAAAGAAAAATAAAAGCGGCAAATACATTGCATATTTTCAGTCTTTTACGGGCACCTACGCACCTGTAGAAAGATTAAAAGCAATATTTTATGGGGCGATTAAACCCAATTATATTGTGAGTTTGTCAATAGGCACGCGTCCTGACTGTCTGGGTGATAATGTTATATCACTTTT
>CAYLXT010000027.1:0-18906 GCA_964387615.1 uncultured Ruminococcus sp. | reverse complement strand
TATTAGTTGAAATTTCAGCCCGTCACGTACACGTAACACAGGCAACACTTGAAACATTGTTTGGCGCAGGTCACACCCTTACCAACAAAAAAGACTTGTCCCAGCCAGGCCAGTTTGCTTGTGAAGAAAAGGTAACGGTTGTAGGTCCAAAGGGCAGCCTAAAGGCATCTATCTTGGGTCCTTGCCGTCCTGCTGATCAGGTAGAGCTTTCTCTTACCGACGCTCGTACCATCGGTGTTACAGCTCCCATCCGTGAGTCAGGCGACGTTGCAGGCAGTGGCGCTTGTAAGCTTGTTGGTCCTTGTGGTGAGGTTGAGCTTACTGAAGGCGTTATCGCTGCAAAGCGTCATATACATATGACCTGTGCAGATGGTGAAAAGTACGGCATCGTTGACAAGCAGATTGTTAGCGTTAAAATACCTACCGAGGGCAGAGCACTTGTATTTGGCGACGTTGTAGCACGTGTTAGCGATAGCTATGCTCTTGCTATGCACATTGATACTGATGAAGCAAACGCTGCTTGCGTTCCCGGTAGCTGTATAGGTGAAATTCTTGACTAATCCGTTAGGACTTTATATTCACATACCTTTTTGTGAACGTAAATGTAATTATTGCGACTTTTATTCCGCGTTTTATAATAAAGAAGCATTAAATGTTTATTTATCCGCGCTTAAAGGTGAAATAAAAAAATGGGGCGGCGCTATACACCGCCCCATTGATACTGTTTATATAGGCGGCGGCACACCGTCGCTTTTGGGTGAAGAGATTATCACCCTACTTGATTGTATAAAAGAAAATTTTACGATTTTAGATAATGCTGAAATAACGGTAGAAGCCAATCCATCATCGTGTAGTGATTTTTTGCAATTTGCAAAGGCGGCGGGAGTAAACCGCCTGTCAATTGGTGTGCAGGCCGGTAATGATGAAACACTTAAAATTCTTGGTCGCACACATACAACTGCAGATGCGGTAACTACTGTCAAAAAGGCACGCAAATTAGGTTTTGAAAATATTTCAGTCGACCTTATGATAGCGTTGCCCCATAGCAATTTGCAAACACTTAAAAATGATATTAATTTTATATTGTCGTTAAACCCAGAGCATATATCATCTTACATTTTAAAAATAGAGAAAAATACTGTTTTTTATAAAAAATACAATACTCTGAATTTGCCCGATGATGATGCAGCGGCTGAGCAGTATCTTTATATGTGTGAGGTTTTAGAGAAGAGCGGATATATTCATTATGAAATATCAAATTTTTCTCGCGACAGCAAGCATAGCCGACATAATATGAAATATTGGGTCGGTGAGGACTATTTAGGTATTGGTCCTGCGGCGCATTCCTGCCTTGACGGTAAGCGTTTTTATTACCCACGAGATTTGCAGGGATTTATCAAAAATCCGCAAACCGTACCTGACGGCGAGTCAGGTGACGTCCAAGAAAAACTGATGTTAGGTTTGCGACTTGCACAGGGTGTTGACCTACACCAAATCTATGGTGAAATACCCGAGGATATAAAGAAGAAAATAAATCTACTTGAAAAAGCAGATTATATAAAGGCAGATTTGCCGCACATATCGCTGACAAACAGCGGTATGTTAATTTCAAACAGCATTATTGCTGAATTGATTGGTGATTATTTATGAAGACATTTAAAATACATTTAATTCGTCACGGTGCTACCGATGCAAACGTGGCAGGTATGTATATTGGCAATCGCACCGATTTGCCACTTAGTCCTGAGGGTGTGCGTGAGTTACAGCAAATGCGCGAAGCGATAGAATACCCCGATATAGAGCGACTTTATACAAGCCCGATGCTACGCTGTAAGCAAAGCGCTAACATAATCTATCCGGGATTTGAGCCGCACGTTATTGACGAGCTTACTGAATATGACTTTGGCGAGTTCGAAGGCAAAACTGCCGAGCAGTTAGAGCTCGACTCCAATTATGCCGAGTGGACTGCGGGTAGGCTTGAGGCACCCAATGGTGGCGAAACTACTCAAAATTTTGTAAAACGTCAGGCGTTGGCGCTTAACATGATAGTGCGCGATATGATGCAAAACGACGTTACAAATGCGGGTGTTATTATGCACGGTGGCGCTATTATGATGCTGCTGGCTGCCTGTGCAGTTCCACGCAAGCATTCGGTTGAGTGGACAAGTGATAACGGTCGCGGTTACTCAATTATGATTACACCGTCTTTATATCACAGCAGTGGTATTGTTGAGGTTTACGATATAATTTAATTCAATTTAAGCCTCCCTTGCCTAAAGGGAGGTGGCACGGCAAAGCCGTGACGGAGGGATATTATGGTAAACATAGGCAACGATTGGGACGACATTCTGGCTGATGAATGGGAAAAAACGTATTATAAAAATCTGCGTGGATTTTTAAAAACCGAATACAGCAGTCGCACCATATACCCCGATATGAACGATATTTTTAATGCGCTTCGTTATACGTCTTTTGAAAATACCAGGGTTGTAATAATAGGGCAGGACCCATATCATGGCGCGGGGCAAGCACACGGTCTTTGTTTTTCGGTAAAAAAGGGTATAGAGCCCCCACCATCACTTAAAAATATTTATAAAGAACTTCATGATGATATAGGTTTTACTATACCAAATCACGGGGAACTTACATCTTGGACGCGTCAGGGTGTGCTGCTTCTTAACACGGTACTTACCGTGCGTGAAGCAACACCTAACAGCCATAAGGGGTTAGGTTGGGAAAACTTTACCGACAGGGTAATTGCTGAGCTTGACAAAAAGCAAACTCCCGTAGTGTTCTTGCTTTGGGGCGCCAACGCTCGTAAAAAAGCCGAGATTATAACTAACCCCCTACATAAAAAACTGATTACCGTGCATCCAAGCCCCTTATCCGCCTATAACGGATTTTTTGGATGTAAGCATTTTTCAAAAACCAATGAGATATTACTATCAAGCGGACAGTCACCTATTGACTGGACTATAAAGTAGGAGATTTTATATTATGAAATCAACTGGAATTATTCGCGGACTTGACAATATGGGTAGGGTAGTAATACCTAAAGAAATCAGAAAATTTCTCGATATGACCGAGGGTGAAGATGCAATCGAAATTTATATGCAAGACGATTGTATAGTGCTAAAAAAACACAAGCCAAGCTGCATTTTTTGTAGTGCAGAAGAGGGCTGTATTGAGTTTGAAGGACAACAGGTTTGCAAAAACTGCATTGAAAAAATGCGACTTATAAAAGAAGAAAATATAGAAACGATATAAAAAAGTTTCGTTTGTTTTGTAGGGACTGGCGTCCCCGACAGTCCGTAAAAATTTAATTTTAAAAAGTAAAAAATCAATGTGATTATATTTTTATCACATTGATTTTTTTACTTAAGCTTTGCGGACCGTCTATGAAGCCGGTCCCTACACAAATAGTTTGTTTTTTGCGTTACAAATTTATTTTAAATAATCGCAGTAATGTGCGCGTTCGCCGCCTATAAATTTAGGGCGTGTTCTGGCACAAACGATTGGTGCTTCACCGATTTTATTAATTGATAGTCTGACTGGTACTGCCACCTCTTTTAAGTGCATACCAATAAGCGTATTGCCTATGTCTAGTCCGGCGTGTGCCTTTATGTGCTCAACGGCAACAGGGCAGTCCATATTTTTCCAAACTGTTGTGGCAAATGAGCCACCTGCCTTTACCACAGGCATAACGTTTACTATCTCGTATCCGAACTTTTCAGCCGCTTCCTGTTCTATAATAAGTGCACGGTTTAAATGTTCACAACACTGCGCCGCAAGGAAGATGCCTTTTTCTTTGAGTATTGGGTATATTCCTTCAAATACCGCCTGTGCCGCTTCTAAGCTTGATGCTTTGCCGATTACTCCGCCTGTAATCTCGCTTGAAGAACAGCCAATTACAAGTAGTTCACCCGATTTGATACCCGATGTTTCTATGAACTCGGTTATTGCCTTTTGTGTTTGAACTTTTATATTATTTAACATCGTTTTCGCCTCTTAAATATTTTTAAATATTATAATTCAAAAATAAAGTATAATCAACATTAAATTTTGGTGTCCTTTTTTTGCCCCATACAAAGAATTATAATTGTATTGTAAAAGTAAATGTGATAAAATATTTTAAAAGGTGGTGGGCAAATGCTACAGTTTATTTTAGGCCGCGCTTCGAGCGGCAAAACCTATACGGTGACACAAAAAATTGCAGAGTGCATTTCACAGGGGGAGAGCCCCATTCTTTTGGTGCCCGAACAGTTTTCGTTTGAGAGTGAAAAAAATATTTTAGACGCTGTTGGTGACGGAAATGCCCAGCGAGTTTCGGTTATAAGCTTTACCCGACTTTGCGACGAGGTAGAGCGTAAAGCAGGTGGCGTTTGCGGTGAGAGTATTACCGACACCGACAGAATTATTTTAATGGGCAGAGCGATAAAGCAGTGTCGTGATGAGCTTAAAAGCTTTAAAAGATACGTAAATTCATCATCCTTTGCCCGCCTTATGATTGATACTATAGGCGAGTTTAAAATGAATTTTATATCGGCGGATGATCTGCGTGATGCTGTAGAAAACAGCGATGACGAGCAGTTAAAATTAAAGTTGCTTGACACCGCGATTATATATGAAAATTACGATATGATAGTAACTGAAAAATTTATCGACAATACCGACCGCCTTACAAAGCTTTATTATGCTTTGGAAAATCACAGATATTTTGAAGATAAAACTGTTTTTATAGACTCATTTAAAAGTTTTTCAGGTCAGCAGTACAAAATACTTGAGCGGATAATCTCGCAGTCAAAATCGGTTACGGTAACGCTTACCGACAATACACAGGATACGCGTGAATACGGTTTGTTTGCCAACGTCAAAAAGGTTAAAAACCGTATTGCTTCGATTGCTCGAAAATTCGCCGTAAGGCTTTGCGAAGATATTATACTTGATGCAAAAAACTACGCTTGTGATGAATTATCCGCGCTTGAAGATTTTATGTCTTCGGGCAAAACCGACTTTAAGGGCGATTGTAAAAATATCACCCTTTGCCGCGCTGACAGCGTTTATAGCGAAACCGATTTTGTTGCGCGAAATATCCGTCGTATTGTGCGCGAAAAGGGAGCGCGTTTTAGCGATTTTGTTATAATTGCGCGCGATACTGCAACTTATGAGGATGCACTTGATACCGCTTGCAAAAAGAATAATATAAGCTGCTTTATTGATAAGCGTATTTCGCTTATAAGCCTGCCGACAGCGGCGGCTATTTTATCTGCGGCAAATACTGCTAAGAGCTTTAATACCGAAAACATATTGCGCTTTCACAAATCGGGTGTAGAAATACTTAGTGTTGACGAAATAGCAACTCTTGAAAACTACGCATATCTTTGGAATATTGACGGTGCGCTTTGGCAAAATGAGTGGACGATGGATCCCGACGGTTTCTCGGCATATGAAGAAATGTCGGACTCAAAAAAAGAACAGTTAGTATTTCTTAATAAATTACGCAAAAAGGCTATAGAGCCGCTTTGCACTTTAAAGGATAATTTTAAAGGCAACGCGCAAAATATGGCGCGGGCTTTAGTGCGTTTGCTTGAAGATACCGACTCTGCTGAGCATTTTAAAAATCTTTATAAGCAGTATGATAATACTCTTTACAGCGATGCAATAAAGCAGTCGTGGGAAAGCGTTATGAAGATATTAAACAGCCTGTGTCTTTGCTTCGGAGAATCGGAGATAAGCAAATCGGAGTTTTGTGAGGCGTTAAGAACCGCACTTTCCTTTGAAACGGTAGGTGTAATACCGCAAATGATAGACGAGGCAATCTTTGGCGCGGCTGACCGAATCAGACCCTCGCGCCCCAAATATGCCTTTATAATGGGCGCAAATCAGGGTATTTTTCCTCGCCTTGCGCAAAGCGGCGGTCTTTTTGCTAACAACGAACGCGAAAAGCTTATATCACTGGGCTTAGATATACCCGATAATACATTTTCTTTGAGCATAGACGAGGAATATCTGCTTTACAGTAATGTTTGCTGCGCATCACACGGCGTGTTTATAAGCTATGCTACGGCTATTGACGGTGCCGACGCTCAGGCCTCCTCGTTCGTTGTTGATATACAGAAAAATTTAAAATGCAATATTTTAAATGAGCCTTCTGCTCTAAGCGAGGATTATCTTCCCGAAAGCCGCGAGGATGCTTTTTCAGTGCTTTGCAGAAATTTGGCGAATGAAAACAGAGATAAAAACACGCTTATAGAAGCGCTTAGGGATAGCGAATATACCGAGCGTATCGACGCCGTTTTGCAAAGTCAGGATAAGGCAAGGCATTTTATCAGCGACGATACGGCGCGCCGGCTTTTCGGTGATAAAATTATAATGTCACCTTCAAAATTTGATACATTTAATCGTTGTCGTTTTATGTATTTTTGCCGTTATGGACTTCGTGTAGAGCGTCTACAGCCTGCCGAGTTTAACGCTATGCAGCGCGGCACTATTGTGCACTATGTGCTGCAAAGAGTTGTAGAGGACTACGGAAAAAAACTGTCAAATTTTAACGATAACGAGATTGTTGAGCTTATAGATAAATACATTAAAGAATATCTTGATATGATTGCAGGCTATCAGGATATTGAAACACCGTATTTAAAATATTTACTATCAACTATTAAGCGTTCCTTAAAATTTGTAGTAGAAAGATTGGTGCTTGAATTTGCGCAGAGCGATTTTAAGCCTGTAAAATGCGAGCTTAAAATAGGCGGAAAAACCCCCGATATGCCGTATATAGAGGTGCCGATTGAGGATTGCGGAACGCTTGAGCTTGGCGGCGTGGTTGACCGATTAGACGAATGGGACGGCTATATAAGAATAATTGATTACAAAACAGGTCACAGAGATTTTAAGCTTCCCGACATTCTTTTTGGTCAGAATATGCAGATGCTGATTTATTTATATGCTGTAGCTAAAAGCGAGGAGTTTGGCGGCAAGACAGCAGGCATATTGTATATGCCCGCAAGTCGTGATAAATCGGGTTCAAAATCTGCCCGACGAATGAATGGCCTTATTGCCGCAAACGAAGAGTTGGTTGTCGCTATGGATAAGGAAAATAAGGGAGAATTTGTGCCCAAATTCTCCGAAAAATCTCCATCAGACAGCTTTATCGCTGAAGAAGATTTTGATAAAATATTTGAATTTATAAACAGTAAATTAAAGAACACGGGTAAAGCAATTTACAGTGGTGATATTGCCGCTGACCCCGTAGACGGTCTTGACAGCGGAGCGTGTAAATACTGCGAATACCAGAGCATTTGCCGTATCGGAGATGAGGCTCATAAGCAAGTACCCAAGCTTACAAATGCAGAAGTATTAGAAGAAATTGAAAGGCAGGTGCGTGATGATGGCGTTTAAACCCACTAAAATGCAGGAAAAAGCCATAAAAACGCGCGGTAATGTTCTTGTGTCTGCGGCGGCAGGCTCGGGTAAAACAGCCGTGCTTGTTGAGCGAGTTATAGCTATGCTGACCGATAAAACATCGCCTGTCAGCGCAGATAAACTGCTTATCGTTACTTTTACTAACGCGGCGGCTGCCGAAATGCGCAACCGAATTGAAAAGCGCATATATGAGGAGATACAAAATAATCCCGATGACCAGTCGTTGCAAAGACAAAAATACCTGCTTCAGAACGCCGATATATGCACAATCGACTCTTTTTGTATCAAGCTTGTGCGTGAAAATTTTGAAAAATGCGGCATAGAACCCGATTTTAAAATAAGTGATGGTTCGGGGCAATCGGCTACCTGTAGTCGTGTAATGTCAGATTTAATTTCGGAGTATTTAGAGCAGCCTTCAAAGGATTTTGAGCACCTGTTAGAGCTGACCAACTGTGAATATGACGAAAAAAATCTTACCGAGCTTATAAACCGTATTTATCTTTATAGTCAGCAGCTACCTTTCCCGCAAAACTTTATAAACGGATTGCTTGAGCCTTATGAGAATTCGTTTGACAAAGGCAATACATGGTACGATATGGCGTTTGATATTGCCACAAAGCGCGTGCAAACGTTGACAGTTTGCGTTCAGAAAATGACCGAGAGCGCTCAGTTTGTTAATAAAAACACCGAAAAATATATTGCCTATGCCCAAACGGTTAAAAAAATTGTTTGCGAGATAACGCAGCTTCTTGCTATAAAGGATTGGGACGAAATTTCAAAGTATCTGACCGCAGTATCGTTTGACCGAATGCCATCCTGCGAAAAGGAAGATATTAACGGCAATATTTTTAAAGAAAATCAAAAATATATAAAATCTATTATTGGCGAATTGTCAGAGTTGTTTTATGCTTCGCGCGTGGTAATACAAAATGATATACAAAAAAATCTCGGTTCAGTAAAGATTTTGGCAGAACTTATAACAAAATATAGCGAGCGTCTTTTTGAAGCGTTTTGCGCGGAAAATGCTTTTACATTTTATAATATGGAGCAGTTGGCATTAAATCTGCTTTGCGAGTATAAGGACGGCAAAATTGTTATTCGTGATGAGGCGAGTGAGCTTTGTAACCGTTACGACGAAGTTCTGGTTGACGAATTTCAGGATGTAAATGACCTTCAGGATACGCTTTTTAATGTTCTTTCAAACAAAGAAGAAAAACTGTTTGTCGTAGGCGATGTAAAGCAAAGTATCTACGGCTTCAGAGGCTCAAATCCCGATAATTTTTTGAATAAAAAGAACAGATATATTTCTATTGAAAATGCGGCAGAAAATGATTCTAAAAAAATAATTTTATCCGATAATTTTCGTTCGCGAAAGGGTGTTTGTGAGGCTGTAAACTTTTTGTTTTCGCAGTTGCTTGCCGGTCAGTGTGGAAGCATTGTTTATAACGAAGATGAACGCCTTAACGCAAGCGGGTCTTTCCCCGAAAGCAAGGCGACAGAGACCGAAATTTTGGTAGTAGACAAATATGACGAGGAATCTGATGATTCGTTACTTGAAACCGAGGCGCAAAAAATAGCCGAATATATTATTTCGGTAATGAACGAGGGCGCGGTTATAACCGACGGAGACCATTTGCGAAACGCGCGCTACAGTGATTTTGCAATACTGCTCAATGCAGTGAAGGACAAAGCAACCGTTATTGCCGAAGCGTTGAGAGAGCGTGGAATACCCGCAATATTAGGCGGTGATTCTTATTTAGAAAGTACGGAAATTTCTACCGTTATGTCTATACTTCAGGTGATTGACAATCCTAAATGTGATGTTGAGCTACTTGGCACTATGATGTCGCCCGTTTTTGCCTTTAGCGCTGAAGAAATGGCAAAGATCAGAGCCAACCAAAAATACGGGCCGCTTTACTCTGCTGTGGTATCCTTTAGCAAAACAGGCGATAAAAAGACTGCAGATTTTATAGAAACCATAGCTGAACTTCGTCGTGATGCGGCGGTGATGTCGGTTGACAGACTAATTTCAAAGTTAATTCATTCTACCGATTTACTAAATATGATGTCGGCATTACCTGGCGGAAAAGTGCGACGCGATAACCTTTTTGCGCTTATAAATTATGCTAAAAGCTTTGAGTCACGCGCAGATTCGGGAATTTACGGTTTTATAAAATATATGAAATCACTTCCCGAAAACAGCTTTAAAAGTGTGTCCGCGGGCGGTGAAAGCTCGGTTAAGATTATGTCTATGCACAATTCAAAGGGATTGCAATTTCCTGTGTGCATAGTAGCGAATTTGTCATCGCAAATTAACAATGCCGACTCTATAAGCCGAGTGCTATTTTCTGAAAAGGGTGGAATAGCCTTTAAATATTACGATGAAGAGTGCGGCTATGATATTGAAATGTTAGGTCACGCGGTTATGGCATACCACGCGCGAGTTAAAACGGTAGAAGAAAAGCTTCGTCTGTTGTATGTTGCCGCAACACGCGCTATAGATCGACTTTGTCTTGTGTGTTCGGCCAAAAATTTGGACGATAAGCTCAAAAAGCTTTCGGCGGAATTGTCCGACGATATGCCGCATATCAGCCGTGAATTTTTGGAAAAAGGACGAAATATGGGCGACTGGATTTTAAGCTGTGCACTGATTCATCCGGACGGCGATATCCTACGCAGATATGCCGATGTAAAGCCACCTTTAGCGCAAAGTGATGCCAAAATTAAAATTATAGTTGCAAACAGTACAAATAGTGAAATAAGGATTATAGAGCAAACGCAGACGGAGAAAGCGATCTGTAATTTAGAACTTGTTGAAAAAATCAAGGCAAATGCCGATTATATTTATCCGTATGAGCCGCTACGCTATTTGCAGGCAAAGGCATCGGTATCGCGATTGGTTCATAGCGCAGAAAATGACCGTTTTGCATTTTGTGAAAAGCCTGCTTTTATGATGGGAGATAAGCTTTCGGGCGCGGCAAAGGGAACCGCGATGCACCACATTATGCAGTTTATAAATCTGACACCTCAGGTGGATGTTGAGATGGAAATTGAACGACTTCTTGAATGGAAATTTATAACCGAACAAGAGGCGGCTTCTGCCGATATCGCGGCTATTAAGTCATTCTTTAATAGCGCAACCTATCGTCGCATAATGTCGTCAGACGATGTTCGCCGAGAGATGCGCTTCCTTAGTGAAATACCGGCGCGTCGCATTGATCCCACGCTCCAAATTGATATGCCTGATGCAAATATAATAGTTCAGGGCGCTATTGACCTCTGCTTTGAAGAAGCAGACGGTATAGTTGTGCTTGACTTTAAAACAGACAGGGTAGATAATATGAGTGAACTGGTTGCGACCTACGGAGAACAGCTTGAAATTTATTCTACTGCGGCCGAAAAGATTTTTGAAAAACCGGTTAAAGAAAGAATAATTTATTCGTTCTATCTAAATGAAAGCATTTCGTTTTAAAAGGGAGTTTATTATGAATTTGGTTTTAAAAAAGGGAAGACCACAGGAGCTTGACGGAAGATTACCCAAAGAAGTTCGTTGCTATGATTTTCTGGATGATCTGGATATTGAATATTATCACGTAGACCATCGCGATATGCCCGCTGATACAATGGAAGCATGCGAGGCTATAGACGAGGTGTTGGGGTGCACAATATGTAAAAATTTATTTTTGTGCAACCGCCAAAAGACCGCATTTTATCTATTGATGATGCCGGCAAATAAGCCGTTTAAAACCAAGGATCTGACTGCGCAGATAAATTCGGCAAGACTATCCTTTGCTGACAGCGAAGCAATGCTTGAGCTTCTTGATATAACACCCGGATCTGTGAGCGTTTTAGGGCTTATGAACGATAAGAAAAATACGGTGTCTTTGCTGGTTGATAAGGACATCCTTAATGATGAATATATCGGCTGTCATCCTTGTGTTAATACCACAAGTATGAAGATAAAAACTTCGGATATTTTTGATAAACTTATATCTGCCACCAATCACACAAAGACTGTGGTAGAATTACCATGGTATGAATAACAAGAAAGGAACAGCGCGGTTTGCACTGTTCCTTTTTTTACTGTTGACTGAAAAGCAAAAAAAAGGTATAATAAAGTGTAAAACTTTATTTAGAAAGGTTGGTTTTTGTGGATATTAAAAAAATACTTTCTTACGTTGATCATACACTCTTAGCACAGGGTGCTACTTGGGATGAAATCAAGGCTATTCTTGATGATGGAATTAAGTACGGCTGCGCTTCTTGTTGCATTCCCGCTTCGTTTGTAAAGCAGGCGAAGGAATATGTAGGTGACCGTGTGGCTATCTGTACGGTTATCGGTTTTCCAAACGGCTATTCAACCACCGCTACCAAATGCTTTGAAACCGAGGATGCGGTAAAGAATGGTGCCGATGAGATAGATATGGTTATCAATATCGGTTGGGTCAAGGATAAAAAATATGACCTTTTGCTCAATGAAATTAAGGCTATAAAGGCCGCTTGCGGAGGCAAGATATTAAAGGTTATTATTGAGACCTGTCTGCTTACCGACGAAGAAAAAATTAAAATGTGTGAAATCGTGTCCAAATCGGGCGCCGATTTTATAAAGACCTCAACCGGTTTTTCAACAGCGGGCGCTACACCACACGATGTTCAGATTTTTGCCGATAATGTTGCAGAGCATTTGCAAATTAAAGCAGCTGGCGGTATTTCGTCACTCCAGGATGCTGAAGATTTTATCAATATCGGCGCAACCAGACTTGGTACCAGCAGAATAGTAAAAATAGTAAAGGCTTTAGAGAAGGGTGAAGAGCATGACAAACAAGACACCTCATATTGATTTAAAAAACGATATCGGCTTTGGTAAAACCGTGCTTATGCCGGGCGATCCTTTGCGCGCAAAGTATATCGCCGAAAACTTTTTAGAGGATGCCGTTTTAGTAAATGGCGTTCGCGGTGTTAATGGTTACACAGGTTATTATAAAGGCGTAAAGGTTTCGGTTATGGCAAGCGGTATGGGTATGCCGTCAATTGGTATTTATTCGTACGAGCTTTATAAGTTTTTTGGCGTGCAAAATATTATCCGCGTGGGTTCTGCGGGAGCTATCAACGAAAACGTTAAGGTTCGCGATATCGTTATAGGTCAGGGCGCATGCACAAATTCTAATTTCATTTCACAATACGGAATGAACGGAACCATTGCGCCTATATGCAACTTTGAAATGCTGGACGTTGCCAATAAAATTGCGAAAGAAAAAAATCTTAATGCCCACATAGGCAACCTTTATTCGTCAGACACATTCTACGATGATACGTTCCCATCAAGTAATTGGGGAAAAATTGGTTGTCTTGCGGTAGAGATGGAGGCTGCAGCACTTTACACTACTGCTATGCGTCTTGGTATGAGAGCAATGGCTATCTGCACTATTTCGGATATACTTTATCCGCCATTTACCGCGCTCCCCGCTGATGATCGCGAAAAAACATTTACACAGATGATGGAGTTGGCTCTTGATTGTGCAGTCCAGTATGACGCACTTCCTACGTTAGAGCCAAAAGACTGATATGAAAAGAGTATTTTTAATTGTACTTGACAGTTTTGGGATAGGCGCTATGCCCGATAGCGCAGATTATGGCGATATTGGTGTTAATACGCTCGGTTCTATTTCAAAATCAGAAAAGTTTAAGATAAACAACCTGAAAAAGCTGGGACTTTTTAATATTGACGGAGTAGCTTGCGGAGAAGGGGTAGAAAATCCCACCGCTGCAATTTGCCGACTTGCCGAGCTGTCACGTGGCAAAGACACTACAATAGGTCATTGGGAAATAGCGGGTGTTGTATCAAACAAACCGCTTCCCACATATCCGGATGGCTTTCCTGCCGATGTGTTAGATGAGTTTTCACGTCGTACAGGCAGAGCAGTTATATGCAATAAGCCATATTCGGGAACCGAGGTTATAAAGGATTATGGCGAGGAACATATAGATACGGGCGCATTGATTGTTTACACTTCGGCTGACAGCGTATTTCAGATAGCGGCGCACGAAGATATAGTGCCACTTGACGAGCTATACAATTATTGCCGTATTGCGCGGGAAATTCTTGTTGGTGAGCACGGTGTAGGTCGTGTTATCGCTCGTCCGTTTACAACGGTTGACGGCGAATATAAACGCACATCAAACCGTCATGATTTTTCACTTGAGCCACCCCAAAAGACAATGCTCGATTGCATAAAAGAACAAGGTCTTGATACTATATCCGTCGGCAAAATTTACGATATTTTTGCGGGGCAGGGTATAGGTGAATACGTGTATACTACGGGTAATACCGACGGTATGGCAAAGACTGTAGAATACGCAAAGCGTGATTTTAGTGGCATTTGCTTTACCAATCTTGTTGATTTTGATATGCTTTACGGTCATCGCAATGACGTTCACGGTTATGCCGCGGCGCTTAGTGAGTTTGATGAGTGGCTTGACGAATTTTTGCCACTGCTACGCGATGATGATATTCTTATTATTACAGCCGACCACGGTTGCGACCCTGCGTATACAGTCAGCACTGACCATTCGCGCGAATATGTACCACTTATTATTTACGGCAAAAATGTCAAGGCTTTAAACCTTGGTACAAAGTCGGGCTTTTGTAACATAGGCAAAACAGTATGCGATTATCTTGGTGTAAAAGCAGAAATCGCAGGAGAGAGTATGTTATCGGAGATTATAAAATGAATGACAAAGAATTAGTTAAAGTGGCATTTGACGCTATGCAAAAGGCATACGCGCCTTATTCCGGTTATAAGGTGGGAGCAGCACTGCTTAGTAAATCGGGTGCGGTTTATACGGGTTGCAACATTGAAAATGCGTCTTACAGCCCTACAAACTGCGCCGAGCGCACAGCTTTTTTTAAGGCTATAAGCGAGGGCGAACGCGAGTTTAGTAAAATAGCGATAGTCGGCGGTAAGGACGGCGTTGTTACGGATATGTTTATGCCCTGCGGCGTATGCCGTCAGGTTATGGCAGAGTTTTGTGACAGCGATTTCCGGATTATAGTGGCTCGCAGTGAAGACGATTTTACAGTCTTTCCGCTATCAGAATTATTACCGTTCGGTTTTTCAAAAAATAATATAGCTAAATAGGTGATTATATGAAACAGTATCATATTGCTCTTTCGGAAGAACACAGCGCAAAATACGCTATAATTCCCGGTGACCCAGGTAGAGTGGAAAAAATAGCCGCATTTCTGGATGATGCACATCAGGTAGGTAATAACCGTGAATATAACTCATATCTCGGATATTTAGACGGCGAAAAGGTGCTTGTTGTATCAACGGGCATCGGTGGTCCGTCATGCGCTATCTGTGTTGAAGAATTGGCAAAAATAGGCGTTGATACATTTGTTCGTGTTGGTACCTGCGGCGGTATGCAACCGGAGGTGGCTCCGGGTGATGTTGTTATTGCTACGGGTGCTATCCGTCAGGACGGAACCAGTCGCGAATATATGCCGATAGAATTTCCCGCAGTAGCTGATTTTAAGGTTACAAGTGCTTTGTATCAGGCGGCGGAAGCTTTAGGCTATCAAAATCATATAGGCGTGGTTCAGGCAAAGGATAGCTTTTACGGTCAGCATTCGCCCGAGAGTATGCCCACAGCCCCCGAGCTGCTTGCTAAATGGGACGCTTGGAAGCGCGGCGGATGTTTAGCCAGCGAAATGGAAGGCGCAACCCTGTTTATAGTAAGCGCGGCACGACATCTTCGTTCGGGCGCGGTATTCCACTGCGTATGGAACCAAGAGGTTTCGCAATCGGCCATGCCAAAGGATAGAAAAGAGGATACCTCCTGCGCTATAAAGACAGCAATAGAAGCGCTGCGTATTCTAATTAAACAAGATAAGGAAAAATAATTTATGTTTGAAGCAGTACTTGACTGTATAAAAAATTACGACACAATAATCATTCATCGGCATTCTCGTCCCGACGGAGACGCTATGGGTAGCCAGATAGGTATGAAGCATATTATTTTAGAAAATTTTGAGGGCAAAACCGTTTATATGGTAGGAGATAGCACCAATTATTTAAGCTTTATGCCTGACAGTGTTATGGATGTGATTGACGATAGCACCTATGACGATGCGCTTGCTATTTTGCTTGACTTTGCATCGCCGCATCTTGCGAGTGATGACCGCTACACAAAAGCTGCAAAAACTGTAAGATTAGATCATCATATATACTGTGAAACCTTTACTGACGTTGAAGTGGTAGACAGTAGCTTTGAAAGCTGTTGCGGACTTGTAACTGCATTTGCGGTGGAGTGCGGGCTTAAAATCAACGCTACGGCAGGCGAGGCGCTTTATACGGGAATGCTTACCGACTCGGGACGTTTCCGATATGACAGCACCTCCTCTCGCACATTTAAGTTAGCGTCTGAGCTTATTGAAACAGGATTTGACACCAACGAGCTTTATCGTGAGCTTTATGCCGATAATTTTGACAACAAATTACTTAAAGCAAAATTCACTCTTAAAATACAGTTCACCAAAAACAACGTCGCATACATCTATACCACCCGTGATGAAGTGCGCGAGCTTGGCAGCAGTGAATTTTCAATATCACGCGGTATGGTTGCTACTATGGCGGATATTAAGGGCGTGGACATATGGGTAAACTTCACTGAAAGTGACGAGGGTGTTTTGTGTGAACTGCGTTCCAGCCGTTTTAATATTAACCCCATCGCTGTTAAATACGGTGGCGGCGGTCACCAAAAGGCGAGCGGTGCTTGTGTGGCTGACCGCGATACCGCTATGGCGATGCTTAATGATTTAGACACACTTCAAGGAGAAGCGAATGAACAGTAAAGTAAAAAAGCAAATACTCCAAAAAATAAAAGAATACAACAAAATCTTTTTGTTCCGCCACGTTCGCAATGACGGTGACTGTGTAGGAGCTACAAAAGGTTTTAAACGCATCCTACAGCTTACCTTTCCCGAAAAGCAAATTTATCTTATAGATGATGATAAGGCAGAATATCTGGAATTTTTAGGCCCCGAGGACGAGGCGGTAGCCGATGAAATGTATACCGATGCATTGGGTATTGTTATAGATACTGCAAGTGAAGCGCGTATATCTAACAAGAAATATAAGCTTTGCAAAGAACTTATAAAGATTGACCACCACATTCCGCTTGAAAATTATGGCGATATTATGTGGGTAGAGGAAAATCGCTCCTCTGCTTGCGAAATGATTGCCGATTTTTACGCTACATTCCGTGATGAACTCAAAATTGATAAAGAGGCGGCAACCTACGTTTATACGGGTATGGTTACCGATTCTGGTCGTTTTAAGTATGAAGGTGTAAATGGTGAAACACTGCGCAACGCGGCTATAATGCTTGATTGTGGCGTAGATACCGAAACACTTTACGCGCATTTATATCTTGAAGCGTTTGGCTATCTTAAATTCAAAGCGGAAATTTACCGTCGTATGCAGATTACCGAAAACGGCGTAGCTTATATCTATATTGATAAGGCCATGCAAAAGGAATTTGATTTAACACTTGAGCAGGCGAGCGCCTGCGTTGGTACACTGGATTCTATTCGTGGAGCTATTGCCTGGATGGTGTTTATTGAGAATGGTGATGCAGAAGGCTCTATACGTGTGCGCTTGCGGTCGCGCTTTGTGGCTATTAACCCCATCGCCGAAAAATACAACGGCGGCGGTCACGCTATGGCAAGCGGCGCTACTGTTTATAGCTGGGATGAAGCGGAGCAGTTGCTTCGTGATGCCGATGCGCATATAAAAGAATATAAGGAAACTCACGAGGGTTGGCTATGAGAATACTTATTACTAACGACGACAGCATTTCTGCCGAGCAGTTAATGCCATTGGCAAAATATTGCCGACGATTTGGCGATGTTACCGTAGCGGTGCCGAAATATGAGCAAAGCGCCAAAAGTCACGGTATAAACATTCACCATCCGTTTGAAGTAACCAAACATACCGATGACGGCATAACCGTTTATACGGTTGATTCTACGCCTGCGGATTGCGTGCGTTTTGCGGTTTTGGGGCTTGAAATGCAATTTGATTTGGTTATTTCGGGTATTAACCGCGGCTTTAATATGGGTACCGATATGCTGTATTCGGGTACGGTTTCGGCTGTTCGCGAAGCGGGAATACTGGGGCTTCCTGCCATTGCTTTATCCACAAGCCCCGAATATTACGATAAAGCAATAGAACACCTTGACACAGTGTTTGAATATGTGTTCGGGCAAAAACTCCTGGATGTACATAGCTTATACAATATAAATATTCCACCAAAATCAAAAGAAGTTAAAATCACCCGACAAGGCGGACCGTATTTTTCGGACAGCTTTAAAAATGTTGGCGGAGATATGTATACCGCCTGCGGCAAGTGTGTTTACGTAAAGAGCGATGATTTGTCAATTGATACTAACGCTGTAATGGCAGGGTATATTTCAATTTCACCTATAACTATAAATATGACTGATAGGAAAATATTTGAGAAACTCGTAAATAATTAGTATAATAAAAGCCTCTCTTGCGCAAAGGAAGATGGTAAAGCAAAGTTTTGACGGAGGAATTGTTATAGATAGAAAGCACAACATAATCAAGTTAATCAAAATTTCAGAGGCGTGTGTGAATATATAGACAATATTGTTCAACAATCAATAAAACAAGCGGTAGAGAATAAATAATTTATTTTGCTACTGCTAACGCCTCTAAGAGCCCTCCTTGTGTAAAGGAGGGTGTCAGCCGTAGGCTGACGGGAGGATTGTTTTTGTAATGACAATCCCTCCGAGTTTGCGTAGCAAACCCACCTCCCTTTACACAAGGGAGGCTTTTATTTTTGGTATTAGAATTTTCAACACAAAAAAACAGACCCCGCGGGGTCTGTTTTTTTGTGTTAATTATGCGCGCTTTTTGCTTGCTGCGATAACTACAGCAGCTGCTGCGAGTGCCATTACTGCAACAGCACCAAAGTTTTCGCCTGTAGCAGGGCTTGTTGTGTCGGTTGTTGTACCGCCGGTTGTTCCACCGGTTGTGGTATCGCCGGCTGTACCGCCGGTTGTATCGTCTGTAGTGTTGTCACCATCGGTTGTTCCGCCTGTGGTGTCATCATCTTCTTCACCGTCATCAGTTGCAGGAGCGGTAACAAAGTAACCGTTCTTCATCTGAGCAGTGCCGTTATACTGACCGATTACACCGTATACTGTTACGGTATCACCAATGGTAGGTTTAACCTCAAGAGCGTCATAACGGATTTCGCCGGTTTCGTCCCAAGTGCCGTAAACAAGAATTTCGTTGCCATCTTCGTCAACAATGTAAATGTTGCCGTAGGTTTCACCCTGAGAACCGTAGAAACCGGTAATTGTACCAGTTAAATAGTACTTGTTGGTTGTATATTCATTGCTTCTCTTGGTTAAGCCAAGCTCAATAGCTTCTTCAATTGTAAGAACGCTGT
>CAYLXT010000026.1:0-18911 GCA_964387615.1 uncultured Ruminococcus sp. | reverse complement strand
ATACAGGTAATTTTTGGATGTAGAAAATTTATGGTGTTCTCTTGACATTTTCCCCGTCCGCAGCCTCTACCATAAAGCATTTTTTAGAGGATACTAATACAACGCTTCACGATTATGATTTGGTAATCACAGGCGATTTGGGTAAGGTTGGTACAGATTTGCTTTATGAATTACTTGAAAGCGATGGAATAGATATTCGTTGTCGCCACAGTGACTGCGGTTTGCTGATTTTTGACCGCAAAAATCAGGATGTTCACGCGGGCGGCTCGGGTTGCGGATGCAGTGCTTCGGTGCTTAATTCATTTGTAATGCACCGTTTTGAATCGGGTGATTTTAAAAATATATTATTTATGTCTACAGGTGCGCTTATGTCGCCCACATCATCACTTCAAGGTGAAACAATACCCGGCATATCACACCTTGTGAATATAAGGATATAAATAAATTGACATTTATAGTCAAAAATATTATAATGAATATAAAAATAAAGCCCTGTCCGCAAGATAGGGTTTTAATACTTAAATAAGGAGGTTGCGTTTATGGAAGAGCGTATACTTGGACTTGAAGCAGAAATTTTTGAGCTGATTGAAAATAGGCGATTTATAAGGCTTAAAGAAATACTTTCCGAAATGCAGCCTGCCGACATTGCTGAAATTTTTGAAGAGGCGAAAGATAAAGAAATTCCGGTTCTCTTTCGCATCTTGCCAAAGGAGCTTGCCGCCGAGGTTTTTGTTGAGTTTGACAGCGATAAACAAAAGCTGCTTATAGATGCTTTTAGCGATAATGAGCTTCGTGAGGTTTTAGATGAACTGTTTATGGATGATACAGTTGACCTTATTGAAGAAATGCCCGCAACTGTGGCAAAGCGTATTTTAAAACATACCGACGCTAATACGCGCCGTATGATAAATCAGTTGTTGGCATACCCTGATGACAGCGCGGGTAGCATAATGACTACCGAGTATATCGACCTTAAAAAGAATATGACGGTCGACGAGGCACTTGACCGAATCAGAAACAAGGGTATTGATACCGAAACTATATATTCCTGCTACGTTATTGACAGCCGTCGTAATCTTTTGGGTACCGTGTCGCTAAGGGATCTGCTTCTTAATGAAAAAGACTGCATCGTTAAGGATTTGATGGATGAAAATGTAATCTATGCCAACACCTTAGACGAAAAAGAAGAAGTGGTAGCGCTCTTTGATCGTTATGATATGCTTGCACTTCCTGTAGTGGATAAAGAGCGACGACTTGTCGGTCTTATCACGGTTGACGATGCTATTGACGTTATGCAGGAACAGGCATCAGAAGACATTGAGAAGATGGCGGCTATTTTGCCAAGCGAAAGGACATATCTTAAAACCGGCGTTTTTGAAACCTTTAAATCTCGTATACCGTGGCTATTGTTCCTTATGATTTCTGCTACCTTTACGGGCGCAATCATTTCAAGCTTTGAGGCTAGACTTGCACAGTGTATTGCACTTGTTGCATATATACCAATGCTTATGGGCACGGGTGGTAATGCGGGCAGTCAGACATCGGTGTCCGTTATACGTGCTTTAAGCCTTGGCGATATTGAGTTTAAAGATATTTTTAAGGTCATTTGGAAAGAATTACGCGTTGCTGTTATAATAGGTATTGTTTTGGGTGTTATTAATTTCGTTAAACTTTACCTTGTAGACTATTTATGGCTACACACCTTTGACACAGGTATTGAACTTGCCCAAATGGCAACCATTTGTATGACATTGATTTTTGTTATAATTGTTGCAAAATTGCTTGGCGCAGTGTTACCCATCGTTGCAAAAAAATTAGGTTTGGATCCTGCCGTTATGGCAAGCCCGCTTGTTACAACAATTCTTGATGCTGTATCACTTTTAATATATTTCGGTATAGCGGCAGTTTTGGTGCTTTGAAAAACGATCCCTCTGTGAAATTCACAGAGGGATCGAATTTTATTCTTTATTTACAATTTTTACCATAGCAACCTTTTTGACTTCACTTATCGGTACTATAATTATAGAAAGCAATAAGCTTAAAAGGAACTGCCCGAACTTTAATGTTGTCAGGCCAAACACAGCGCCTGCAGGTGTAAGCACTAAGAATATTGAAACAAACAATACCAATGCCGATGATAAATTCATAAACTTATTTGATTTTAAATCAGCTTTAATAAGTGATTGCTGAGTTTTCATATTGAACGAGTGAAAAATCTGTACCATTGAAAGTGTGGCAAATGCCATTGTAGTGCCTGCGGTCGCGCCGCCTATCGCAAAGGAAACAAGCGTTAAAACTGCAATAACCAAAGCGTCACTTATAATATTTAAAACAGCATTACGGCTAAATAAATGTCCCGAAAGGGTTAGCGGCTTTTTGTGCATAGCAATTTTTTCTGAATTTTCAACAGTAAGTGAAATAACAGATGTGCTGTCGGTAAGTAGATTTATCCACAACAACTGTACCGCCGCGAGAGGAGGCATACCGAATATAATCATACCGAATATATAAGCGGCAATTTCACCAAAGTTGCAGGCAAGCAAATACGATATTGCTTTTTTTACGTTATCAAAGAGCGCGCGGCTTTCGCGTATGGCATTTACAACCGACATAAACTTTTTATTCTTAATAATTACGTCGGCGTTGCCCTTAGCGGCATCTGCGCCGAATTTACCCACTGAGCAGCCAATATCAGCAACAGCCAGCGCATCGGCGTCTTCAAAGTCGTTTCCGGTTACCGCAACTATCTTGCCGCAATTCTGCCACGCCTTAATAATTCTGATTTTATCATCGGGGGTTATGCGTGCGTATACGGTGTATTTTTCTATTTTCTGGGTTAGCTCCTCGTCAGACATATCATTAAGCTCGGCTCCCGTAATTGCCTGAGAATCGTCGGTTAAAATACCAATTCTGCGCGCAATTGCTTTAGCGGTAAGAATATTGTCACCTGTAATCATTACGGTGTGTATGCCGGCGATATTGCAGGCGTTTATTGCTTCGACCGTATCGGATTGCGGCGGATCGTTAAGACATAAAAGACCAACAAATGTAAGATTTGTTTCAATTGTTTCAGCATCAGGATTGGCAGGCACCTCATCAAGCGGTTTTAACGCAATACACAATACACGGTAGGATTTTTCGGCTAAAGTGTTGCAAAGTTCTAAAACTTTTTCCTTTTCAGCAAGAGAGCATTGTGGTACTACTATTTCGGGCGCGCCTTTAACAATAGCAACGGGTCTGCCACTTATCATATTTATACTTGTCATTGTCTTTCGCACGCTGTCAAACGGAATTGCTGACAGGCGGGGGAAGAGGTTTCCAACTTCTTCACGTGATAATGACAAATACTTAATACCGGCATTTTCAATAGCCCTCTCGGTAGAATCGTTTTGAAGCATCGAGCAAGCGATGGCCAGCTGTAACACACCCGCTGATTTTTCGGGCAGAGCGTCTGCGCTTAAATCGGTTAATTGCTCGCCGTCAAAAATACAGCCAAGCTCCATATTGTTTTTTGTAAGTATACCGGTTTTATCAACACAAATAACCTCAGTTTTGCCAAGCATTTCAAGCGCCTTGGTGTTTTTGATAATTATATTATCATCAATCATACGCTTGATACCGAGCGCTATAACAATAGTCGATATAGCAGGCAGGCTTTCGGGCATGGCGCTGATTCCAAGCGCTACCGCATTCAAGAGCGCGTTAAGTGTTATAGCGGCAAAGGGCGTATCGGAATTAAAGTTTTGAATTAAACCAATTATAAAAGCGATAATACAAAAGGCCAGAACAACTATATTTATAATTCTGCCGCTGTTTTTTAGTGTGTCGGTAATAGGTAGTGTTTCGGAATTGGTCTGGCGGCTGATATCGGTTTGTTTGCCGATTTCGGTACAAAGTCCCGTTTCAACCACGACAGCCAAAGCATTACCGTGAACAACGCTACAGCCCGCAAATACCATATTTTTGCGCTCGGTAGCATTTGCAATATCCTCAACAACCAAGTCGGCAAGCTTTTCTACGGGTATAATTTCTCCCGAAAGAATGGCCTCGTTGCATCTTAAAGCATCCGCTTCAATAATTCGTGCATCAGCTGTGATGTAGTCACCCTCGCTTAGCACTAAAATGTCGCCCGGAACCAGCATATCGGATGGTATAAGTTTTTTTGTACCGTCACGAATTACGCACACCTCGGGATTTGCGGCGTTTTGAATATCATCAAGCGCTTGATCACATTTGTGAAGATGCAACGCACTGACAAATGCGTTAAGTAAAACTATTGCAATAATCAGTAGAGGAAAATAAAAGTCATTCTGGTTATAAACTATACCTACAATAAAAGATACAATCGCAACCGCTACCAAAAAATATACTACTTTACTTTTAAGTTGTGATAAAAAGCGGGAGAAAAGGCTTGCTTTATCGGTGATAGAGGTTGTGTTCTTGCCATAAAGCTCAAGACGCTCAAGTGCTACTGCGTTAGCCAGACCATTTTCTTTGGTGACCGATAATTGCCCTAGCACTTCGTTTACTTCTGAACTGTGCCAAATCATTTAATCACTCCGTTTAAATTAGTCATTATATATCGGGAATTGTGCGCAGAGGGCTTGTACTTCTGTAGTAATGCGTTCGCGATTTCCTTCAAAATCGGTGATTATATCTTTAATCCAATCAGCGATAAGCAGCATTTCCTTTTCTTTAAAGCCGCGCGCTGTAACTGCGGGGGTACCTATACGCAAGCCACTTGTAACGAATGGGCTGTTAGGGTCATTTGGAATTGTATTTTTATTTGCTGTAATATGAACCTCATCAAGACGGTGTTCAAGTTCTTTACCGGTGATATCAAAGTTTGTAAGTTTTAAGAGCATGAGATGGTTATCTGTGCCATCAGATACAAGCTCAATACCATTTTTCTTGAGTGCTTCAGCAAGGGTAGCGGCATTTTTAACAATCTGCAGCTGATAAGCCTTGAATTCGTCGGTAAGCGCTTCGCCAAGAGCTACAGCCTTTGCCGCAATAATGTGCATAAGTGGGCCGCCCTGTGTACCGGGGAATACTGCCTTATCAATCTGCTTTGCAAGCTTTTCCCGACATAAAATCATACCGCCGCGAGGACCGCGTAAGGTTTTGTGTGTGGTGGTAGTAACAACATCAGCATAGGGAACAGGGGAAGGATGAAGTCCTGCGGCTACAAGACCTGCGATGTGCGCCATATCTACCATTAAGTATGCGCCAACCTCGTCGGCGATTTCGCGGAACTTTTTAAAATCAATAGTTCTTGAATATGCGCTGGCGCCCGCAATAATCATTTTTGGCTTGCATTCTAAAGCAATTTTGCGAACATTTTCGTAGTCAATTACTTCAGTTGTATTATCAACACCGTAGGGTACAATATTAAAATATTTACCTGAAATATTAACAGGTGAGCCGTGTGAGAGGTGACCGCCCTGCTGCAGATTCATACCCATTACGGTATCGCCGGGCTGAAGCAGTGCAAAGAAAACGGCAAGATTTGCGTTAGCGCCGCTGTGTGGCTGAACATTTGCGTGTTCTGCGCCAAAGAGTTTTTTTGCTCGCTCGCGGGCAATATCTTCTACAACGTCAACACACTGGCAACCGCCATAATAACGCTTGGTGGGATAACCCTCGGCATATTTGTTGGTAAGAACGCTGCCTGCCGCAAGTAGTACTGCTTTTGAAACAATATTTTCAGACGCGATAAGCTCTATATTGCCTTGCTGACGGTTTAGTTCTGCGTCGCAAACGGCAAAAACCTCACTGTCGTAGTTTTTAAGTTCATCAAAAAAGTTCATTTTAATTCTCCTTGATTTTGATGCTACAACACACCATTCTATAATCCTCAATATAATAACATTTTTACTATTATTTGTCAATGAGATTCAAATATAAAAAGAGAGTTCCAATTCGCTTTTTGATGTTAATTATAAACTATAATATTCTATACAAAAATAATCTACATAATTTGTTGTATTTTTCAATTGTTATAATTTGTATATCATGGTATAATTTAACTAGGAGATATCTTATTAAAAAATGTAGGAAGTGTTTTAAAATGAAGCGAATAATATCCATAGTTTTGGTATTGCTTTTGTTGTGTGGATGTACAACACTAAGTAATGATTCAAGCAGTAGTGTGAATTCAATAGAATCAACAACTACAAATATAACTGATAACATTACTTCTGTAGAAGATATAACTGATAACACTTCAATAGATGGTACAACCAATAGCGTAAGCGGTGGGAACATTGTTTCAAGTCAAATCACACCACTACCGGAAAACTCTTCAAATATATCTAATACTTCATCTATACAGCAAACAACCAGTGAGTCTTCAAAGGTTGAAAGTGAGAATGTAAGCATTAACGAGTGTGAAGTTTTTTCAGACTTGCTACGTACGGATTATATATATAACCAATCAGGTTATTGTAGTGATGGTAGATATCTTTATTACGGTGGAAATGCCTGTAATATTTATGATACTGTTACAGGCGAAATTACAAAGTTAGCGTATAATGTTTCGGGTTTATATATTTATAATGGTTACCTTACTGGAAAAATGGGACCAAATAACTCCACAAATAAAATTTTTATATACGATTTATTAAATAAAGAAGAAATAGTTATTGATGGTGTATTTGGTATTGACGCGGCATTTATATACGGTGACTACGTATACGTGAAAAATGATGACTCAGAAAACGGTTCTGTGGTACAAAGATCATCAATTAAGTCGGATGATAAAAAATGGGAAATAATTGTAAATAATGTAGATAAAGAATTTGAAACTGTTGGTAAATATTTATTTGGCAATGCTGGAGAATCCAAGCAAATGTTTCGCTTGGATTTATCTACAGGTGAGGTTTTAAATTATAACAATGGACTTGTATTGAAAAAATCGGGCCATTTGCAAAGTGATAATTGGATTATCACAAACAATGGTATATTTGACGTCGGTTCTAATATGATAAAATATGCGAATGAAAAATATGACATTGTCGGTAATGTTGGTGTGAAATTTGATATAATGTTTGTTGATTGGGAAGAATGTATAGGAATCAGTTTGTTAAATTTGAAAACAGGAGAAAGAGTTAATAAATCAATTAAATTTGAGTCTGGAAATCCTATGGGAAATATTTCTGGTAGTGTATTTGATATAAAAGGTTGTACGTATAATGGTTTGTATTTTAACAATATCTTTTTAAAATATGGCAATAACAATAATGTCTTAAATTTTGAAACATATATTGCATCAAAAGATTTCTATAAAGAGAAAACGACCGGAAGTTATTCATTGGGTAATTATAAATTTGGTTGTATATGTGTACTTAATGGTTATTATTATTACTTAAGCGCCGATACAGTTTACAAGTCGCCATTGAATGATATGAATCAAAAAATTAAATTGCCAGAATAATAAAAAACCGCCATTGGCGGTTTTTTATTTTTTGATCATATTCTGCCAGCATGACCAGCACATACTCTTATATTTTTCATTGCCGCCGATATCAACCTGTGCACCGTCGGTAACAATATTTCCGTTGCCGTCAAAGCGTGCATTTACTATTGCCTTTTTGCCGCATTCGCATACGGATTTTACTTCAGTTATGCTGTCAGCGATTTCAAAAAGGCGTTTGCTTCCGGGGAATAGCTTTGTGCGAAAATCAGAACGAAGTCCAAAGCATATAACGGGAATATTCTCATTTTCAGCAATGTACTTTAATTGGTCAATTTGTTCCTCGGTAAAAAATTGACATTCGTCGCAAATAATAACGTCAATCTTGTTTGTTTTGACAACCTCATTACTTGCCACAATATCAGCCATTGCGGTTTTGAAAATTAGGGTTATATCATCGTTATCTTTAATAACGTTTGCAGGGGCAGACAAACCGATTCTTGATTTTACAACCGTTACAACATTACCGTTTTCGTCGATGTAATCATCGCGGGTATCGGTTTGCGGTTTTACAAGCCATACACTGTGATTTTTTTCAAGATAGTTAAATCTGGTCATAAGTGCATTGGCGGTTTTAGAAGAACCCATAGCACCAAATTTGAAATAAAGCTTTGACATTTTTACAGCCCCTTTAAATTCATTACGACATAATTATACATCAAATCATTTTTTAAAACAAGGGTAAAAATTAAGACCTTCGTTTGTTACGAAGGTCTCAAAATTATAACATCATTTTTCTTATTTCTTCATCAGAAAGAGGGGATAAGTCTGCCGGCGCGATATCAAATACAGTTTTGCAACCATAATCACCGCGGTTGTATAACTTGTTAATCGCTCTTGCGTACGCTACAAGCACGCTTGCAGTAAATTCGGGATTGGAATCAAGCTTAAGACTATATTCAATAATGTGATTATTTTCGTGGTTTATACCTGTTTTACCCGTTCTTATAACAAAGCCACCGTGGGGAAGGGTTGCGTGGTCGCGCTTGAGCACTTCTTCACTGATAAAATGAACAATTGTGTCATAATCGGCAAAGTAGTTTGGCATTGTTTTAATCTCGTTTTCAATTTTTTGTGTATCGGTGCCGTCTTCAGCTACTACAAAGCATTCGCGAAGGTGCTTTTGTCGTGTGGTAAGCTGAGGGTTTACGCCACTTCTTACGGCATTTAATGCTGTATCAATCGGCACGGTGTACTGACGGGCATCCTTTACGCCGTCTATACGGCGGATTGCGTCTGAGTGACCCTGGCTGACACCTTTACCCCAGAAGGTATAATCTTTTCCATCGGGGAGTATTGCCGAAGCGTAAAGGCGGTTGATTGAAAACATACCGGGATCCCAACCACCAGATATAAGCGCGGTGTGGTTGTTTGATTTTGCCGACGAGTCAACATTTGCAAAATGTTCGGGTATTTTAGCGTGTGTATCAAAGCTGTCAACGACATTAAAGTTTTCGGCAAGTGAAGGTGTCATTATCGGTAGGTCGGTAGCACTACCGCCACAGATAATAACAACATCAATATCGTCTTTATACTTTAAAATATCATCTGTATGGTAAACATTTGCACCGCTTAAAGTTTTTACAGTTTCGGGTGCGCGACGGGTGAATACACCAAACAGTTCAGCGTCGGGTGCGGCGTTTACAGCGCATTCAACGCCCTTGCCTAAATTGCCGTAACCGTAGATTGCGATTTTCATAAAAAAACTTCCTTGCTAAAAAATAATTTAAAACTCAACACCGCAGTTACGCATATCGGTGAGAAGTCTTTGCTCGTTTGCGTCTTCCATAGGAGTAAGAGGAAGGCGGAGATAGTTATCGCAATAACCCATAGCCGCCATAGCTGCCTTTACTGGTATGGGATTAACCTCGCAAAACAGTGAATCAATAAGAGGTAAGTATTTGAGCTGCATATCGCGTGCGGTTTCAATGTCACCTGTAAGATAAGCGTGGCACATCTCAGATGTTTCGCGCGGCAAAAGGTTTGAAAGCACCGAAATTACACCCTTACCACCCAAAGACATTACGGGTACAATTTGGTCGTCGTTACCTGAGTAAATATCAAGCTCATCACCGCAAAGGCGAGATATTGCTGCCACTTGTGATATATCTCCGCTTGCTTCCTTTATTGCTACAATGTTAGGGTGCTTTGCGAGAATAGCGCAGGTTTCGGGCTTCAAATTGCAGCCTGTTCTGCTTGGAACGTTATAAAGAATACAAGGCTTTGTGCTTGCATCTGCAACAGCGGTAAACGACTTGATAAGACCGTTTTGTGTGGCCTTATTATAGTATGGTGTTACCAGCAGCATAGCATCGGCACCAACCTCACACGCGTACTTTGTAAGTGAAATAGCATAGGCAATATCATTTGAGCCTGTTCCCGCAATAACAGGGACACGACCTGCGACAGTATCTACACAAAACTTAATAGCGGCCTTGTGCTCGGCATCTGTCAGGGTAGAGCCTTCGCCCGTAGTACCTGCTACTACGATTGCATCAATACCTTCAGCAATCTGCCACTCTATTAGTTTGCTGAACGCTTCAAAATCTATACCACTTTCGTTAAGCGGTGTTACAATAGCTGTAGCGGCTCCTAAAAATACTGTGTTTTTCATAAAATTTCCTCCAGAACATAAAAAAGAGATAGCTGCATACGTGCTGCTACCTTCCGACAAAACAAACATAAAAATATTGTCAATCAGAATGAATAGCACTCCGCATTTTGTGCGACAGCAAAACAGATATTATCTGAGTTGCCAGCCGGATGTACGCCACAACATCCGCTTCGGCATCAGCCCCTTTTCCGTGCGGCTTTGGCAGTCTTTCAATGCACGGTACTCTTGACTAAATGCGCCTCTATCATTTGAGTGAAAGTATAGCATAAAAGGGTGTATTTGTCAACAGCAAAATAAAATTATGCATATATTCATAAAAAATGAATATTTTTTATCTTTTTGCCTTGAAATAAGGTGCTATAAGTAGTATAATATATCCGTATAACTATGCAAAATATGAAAGTTGGTGCGGTATGACACGTAAACAAGCGCGTGAAGAAGCATTTATTTTAATTTTTGAAAAGGAATTTAATGATGATGCTTTAGAGGATGTACTTTCTTTGGCTGAGGAAGTTCGCGACATTAAGGCCGATGAATATATTAAAAATGTATTTTTCGGTGTATTCGCAAATGTTGAAAAAATTGACGAAGTCATTTCGCAAAACGCTGTAGGTTGGACAATCAAACGTATTACCAAAACAGCACTTGCGATATTAAGACTTGCTATATATGAAATAGATTTTTATGACGAAATTCCTGTTTCCGTTTCTATAAACGAAGCTGTTGAGCTTGCAAAAAAATATGCAACCAAGGAAGACGCTTCCTTTATAAACGGTATACTTTCAACAGTGGCAAAGCAAAATGCTTAATACTATAACTGTAAGTCAGCTTAATACCTATGTTAAATCGCTTATAGAAAATGATCCGCGATTAACTTTTATAAATGTAAGCGGTGAGATTTCTAACTTCAAAAATCACTTTTCAAGCGGACATTGGTATTTCACCTTAAAGGACCAGAATGCATCAGTTCGCTGCGTTATGTTCAGAAGCGCCGCGTCGCGTGTCAGGTTTGATGTAAGCGATGGTCTTGCTGTTGTACTTAAAGGCAGAGTATCCATTTATGAAAAAGACGGCCAGTATCAGTTTTATGCCGAGGAGATGCATCCCGTAGGTGAAGGCGATTTAGCGCTCCAGTTTAAGCAAGTTAAGGAAAAGCTTGAAGCAGAAGGGCTTTTTAATCCCGAAAGTAAAAGACCACTTATCAAATATCCAAAGCGTATAGCGGTTATCACATCCGATACCGGTGCTGCCGTGAGAGATATATTTAATATTACAAGCAGCCGCTATCCTGCCTGTGAAATTGTTATGTGTCCTGTGTTGGTTCAGGGCGATATGGCAGCGCAGGATATGATAAAAACGCTTGACCGCGTTTACGCGTTAGAGGATATTGACACAATTATTATCGGTCGCGGTGGTGGAAGCGCAGAGGATCTTCATTGCTTTAATGATGAGGCCTTGGCTCGCAAGATATACGAGTCACCATTTCCAGTAATATCTGCTGTAGGTCACGAAACCGACTTTACTATATGCGATTTTGTTGCCGATATTCGTGCATCAACCCCGTCACACGCGGCTGAGCTTGCTGTGCCCGATATATACGACCTCAAAGTCAGGTTAGAAAACTTATCCGGCATTTTAAAAAGCAGTGTTTTATTTAAGTATAATACTTATGAAACAAAGTTAAGTGCTATAAAAAACAGGGTAAGCCCTAACTTTTTTGAGCGTATTTTAACCAACAGGCAATTAGAGCTTGATCGTATGAGCGATAAAATCGCAAATTGTGTAAATAGGCGGCTGCAAAACGGTCAAAGTTCTATATCCAACCTTGCCGCACGACTGGACGCGCTTAGTCCTTTAAAGGTTATGGCAAGAGGATTTTCGGTTATTACCCAAAATGGTAAATGTGTTCGCAGTGTTGAAGGATTAAATGTGGGTGATGAGATTTCTATCGACGTGTGCGACGGCAACATTGATTGTAAGGTTTCATCCATTAATAAAAAATAAAGCCGAGAGGAAGATATTAATGCTTTCAAAGGATTTTGATTTTGAAAAATCAATAAAGGAATTAGAAAAGATAGCAAGTAGTCTTGAAAACGAGCAGATATCTCTTGATGAGTCAATTGCACTTTTTGAAAAGGGTGTAAAGCTTTCAAAGGATTGCTCTGATTATCTTGAATCGGCAAAGCAAAAAATCATTTTGCTTACCGAGGCAGAAGGGGAGAACGGCAATGATTGAGTCACTGATTAAGGAATATCAGGCACGTCTTGATTCCCGTCTTGATATTATACTTTCTGAAAGCGGACAGCTTTATGATGAGGTTTTACGAGCCTGTAATTATTCGGTTTTGAATGGTGGAAAGCGCATAAGACCTGTACTGCTTTTAGAGTTTTATAAGCTCTGCGGCGGAAATGATGACTGCGCGTATAACTTTGCCTGTGCTCTTGAAATGATACATTCTTATTCATTAGTTCACGACGACCTGCCATGTATGGATAATGACGATATGCGCCGCGGTAAGCCGTCTTGTCATAAGGCATTTGGCGAAAGCACTGCTTTACTTTGCGGCGACGCTTTGCTTACCGAAGCATTTTCCGTAGCGGCAAAAACAATGGGTATATCGTCAGAAAGAGTTGTTAAAGCGTTGGCTCACTTGTCCTCCTCGGCGGGTGTTGCTGGTATGATAGGCGGTCAGATGATTGATATGTCGTTGAATTCTGATGCTGACGATAATGTGCTTTATGATATGTATCGTCTGAAAACAGGCGCATTGTTGAAAACCGCCTGCGCCATTGGTTGTATTCTTGCGGGCGCGGATGACGAGCTTGTCGGTATTGCTGAAAAATTTGGCGAAAAGGTTGGAATTGCATTCCAGATTATTGATGATATTCTTGATTGTCAGGGTGACTCTAAAACTCTTGGTAAACCGGTTGGCAGTGATGAAAAGAATAATAAGGATACAATCGTTGTAAGACTTGGCGCCGCATATTGCCGCGAGCTTGCTAAAAAATATACCGACGAGGCTTATGAATGCCTTGAACATTTTGACGGTGATACTACCAATCTAAAAGAATTAGCCGTCTATTTACTTGAACGCAACTATTAAAGGATGTTAAGTTTGGAATACAAAATTTTAGGTAATATAAAAACTCCCGATGATGTTAAAAAACTTAATAAAGACGAAATAACAATGCTGTGCAATGAAATCCGCAGTGAAATAATTGATGTTGTTTCAAAAAACGGTGGGCATTTAGCGTCAAGTCTTGGTGCTGTTGAGCTTACCGTTGCTCTTCATCGTGTTTTTTCCTCGCCGCGTGACGCTATAATCTTTGATGTCGGTCATCAGTCTTACGCACATAAGCTTCTCACAGGAAGACTAAACCGTTTTAATACCTTGCGGCAGGAGGGTGGAATTTCAGGTTTTATGCGACCTGAGGAGAGCGAACACGACCCTTTTGTAACAGGGCACAGCAGTAATTCTATCTCTGCGGCATACGGCATATATAAGGCGAAAACTTTGTCGGATGGCGGCACTGCGATTGCTGTTATCGGTGACGGCGCTATGACAGGCGGTATGGCATACGAAGCGCTTAATAATGCGGGGGCAAAAAAGGGTAATTTTATTGTTGTTTTAAACGATAATAAGATGTCTATTTCACGCAATGTCGGTGCTATGCCGCGCGCATTTACAAAAATGCGTAACCGAAAAGGTTATCATAAAATGAAATTTGCTGTAAGCCACTTGCTTTTAAAGCTTCCGCTTATCGGCAAACCAATTCATAACTTTATTTTCTGGATTAAAGAAAGTCTGAAAAGTATTGTATATAAAAATAATATATTTACAAGTTTTGGGTTTAACTATTTAGGTCCCGTAGACGGTCACGATACTGAGGCTATGGAAAGACTTTTTACTATCGCAAAAAGCTATAACCGACCAACTCTCGTCCATGTTGTAACAACGAAGGGAAAGGGATACGCTTATGCCGAAAGTCAGCCAAAGGATTATCACGGAGTTTCATCCTTTGACATTGGAAAGGGTAAAGATATATCAAAAAATATAACCTATTCGGATGTTGCGGGCGAGGCTTTGTGTGAGCTTGCCGAAAAAAATAAAAAGGTATGCGCAATTACTGCTGCAATGACCGAGGGCACGGGACTTCAGAATTTTGCAACAAAATACAAATCAAGATTTTTTGATGTCGGTATTGCCGAGCAGCATGCCGTTACCTTTGCGGCAGGACTCGCTTCAGGCGGTATGGTGCCTTATTTTGCCGTTTATTCCACCTTTTTACAGCGTGGTTATGACCAGGTGCTACATGATGCGGCAATCGCAAATGTGCCAATAAAACTGCTTGTAGACAGAGCGGGTATTGTTGGTGACGATGGTGAGAGTCATCAGGGTGTATTTGATGTGGCATATTTATCAACAATACCAAATGTAAATATTTATTCGCCTTGCTATTATAGCGAACTTAAAAATTTGATAAAAGATACGGCCGATAAAAAGGAATTAAGTGTTATACGTTATCCGAGAGGCTGTGAAAATAATAATTTTGATGGTGAAATTAACGGAGATTATACCGCACTCGGCTCCGACAGTGAAAAAGTAATAGTAACCTACGGCAGAATTTTTTCAAATGCTGTAGATGTTTACAGGTCACTTGGTAACATCAATGTAATAAAGCTTAATAAGATATTCCCGATTGAAGAGCAAATAGTTGATTTGCTTTCAAAATATAAAGAAATCTACTTTTTTGAAGAGGGAATACTTTCGGGCGGTATTGCCGAGCATATCGGCAGCAGGCTGTTACAAAAAGGTTATAGTGGCAAATATAATGTCTACGCTATAGGCAACGAATTCGTCGGTGCTTCAACAATAGCATCGGCACTAAAAAAATATAAACTTGACCGTGAGTCAATGATAGAGATTGTAGGTAAATAATGGGAAAAGAAAGATTGGATTGCGCGCTTGTGAGCCAAGGCTTTGCCGAAAGTCGCGAAAAAGCCAAGGCTATAATAATGTCGGGTATCGTTTATGTAAATAATCAGAAATGTGACAAGGCAGGCGACACTGTAAAACCCGATGATAATATTGAAGTGCGCGGCGAAACGCTTAAATATGTAAGCCGCGGTGGTCTGAAGCTTGAAAAGGCAATGAAAAGTTTTCAGATTACTTTGGATGACTGTATCTGCGCCGATATCGGTGCATCTACGGGTGGATTTACCGATTGTATGCTTCAGAATGGCGCAAAAAAGGTTTATTCAATAGACGTAGGCTACGGTCAGCTTGCTTGGAAATTGCGCACTGATGAACGAGTTATAAATCTTGAAAGAACAAATTTCAGGTATGTTACCTGTGAGCAGGTGCCCGACGAGTTGGATTTTGCTTCGGTTGATGTTTCGTTCATTTCGTTGTCGCTGATTATTCCCGTTATGAGAACTCTTTTAAAAGACGGTGGCAAGGCGGTTTGCCTTATAAAGCCGCAGTTTGAAGCGGGCAGAGAAAATGTCGGCAAAAAGGGTGTTGTACGCGATAAGTCGGTGCATATAGCAGTAATTGAAAAAATAATTAATATAATCAAAGAAAATAATTTTTCGCTTTTGGGTCTTGATTTTTCACCAATTAAGGGTCCTGAAGGTAATATTGAATACTTATGCTACATTGAAAAAAGCGATAATATAATTGTGGCAGACTACAATGCCGAAGATGTTGTAAATGCATCATATTGTGCTTTAAAGGAGGGTGTTTAAGTGATAGTTGCAGTTATACCAAATCTTGATAAACGCGGTTCATCTGAAACGGTTGAAAAAATGGCTGAATTTTTTAAAGAACACGACATAACAGCCTATTTGCCTGATGATATTTGCTGTGCTGACTATGAACATGCTCCTCAGGATGAGCTTTATAAAATTGCCGATGTAATTATTACCATTGGCGGTGATGGCACAATCATCCGTTTTGCAAAACGAGCCGCGCTTGACGGCAAGGCGGTGCTTGGCATAAATGCGGGTAGAGTAGGCTATCTTGCCAATATTGAGCAAAATGAATATAATTTGCTTTCAAAATTAAAGACGGGTGAATACACGATTGAAGAGCGTATGATGCTTGGAATCACCGTTAAGGAAAATGGTAATGTTATTGGTGAATTTGAAGCGCTCAACGACGCAGTTATAAGCAGCGGTTATCTCTCGCGAATAATTGATGTTACCGCGTCGGTTGATGGTGGCGATGTAATAACCTATCATGCCGACGGTCTTATAGCGGCAACTCCTACGGGGTCTACCGCTTACTCAATGTCGGCGGGAGGTCCTGTTATAGATCCGTCAATGAAATGTGTTTGTCTGACACCTATATGCTCACATTCTCTGGCGGCAAAGCCAATTTTAATTGGCGGCGATAAAGAGATAAAGCTGAAGGCATTTTCTAAAAAACGCACCGATATTTATTTATCAGTAGACGGTAGAAAGGTTACAAATGTCAAGCCTTTTACTGAAATTTATATATCACAGTCAAAAAATGCGGTAAAGCTTGTACGTATAAATGACCGCTCTTTTTATAAAACGCTATCCCTCAAATTCCGTGATGCAAGGAGCAGTAAATAGAAATGAAAAGAAAAAGACAGCAAAAAATTCTTGAAATAATTGCAAATAATATCGTTCTTACACAAGACGATATTCAAAATCTGTTGCTTGCAGCAGGCTTTAAGGTAACCCAGTCGACCGTATCGCGCGATATAAAAGAGCTTCGTCTTATAAAAGGTCATGATGCGGCTGGTAATTACCGTTATGTAAGCAGTGAAATACGCGATACCGATACACAGTCTTTTGCACACTATCGTGAAATTTTTTCACGCTATACCACAAGTGTTGATTACGCGCTTAATGATGTTGTTATAAAATGTGTGTCGGGTATGGCGTCTAGTGTCTGTGTAGCGCTTGACGCTATGTATAACGATATGATGCTCGGAACCATTGCGGGTGACGATACTATTTTTATCGTAACGCGCAGCGAGGCTCAGGCAGGACTTCTTTCAAACGAACTTAAAAAAATGATGTAAGGGATTTAATATGATAAAATCTTTGCATATTGAAAATATCGCTGTAATAGAAAAAACAGATATTGATTTTGATACAGGCTTTAATGCGCTTACGGGTGAAACGGGCGCAGGTAAGTCCATAATAATAGATGCTATAAACGCGGTTTTAGGTGAGCGTACGTCAAAAGACCTGATACGAGCCGGCTGTGACAAAGCGGTGGTATCGGCTTTGTTTTGCGATTTGTCACAAGAAGCGCAGGATATTCTTCTTGAAAACGGATTTGATACCGACGATGACGGTAATCTGCTTATAACACGCATACTTACAAATAGTGGCGGTTCTATTAAAATTAACGGCAGAGCGGCAACGGCAGGTGTTCTTAAAGAGGTTTCAAAAAACCTTATCAACATTCACGGTCAGCACGATAACCAAAGACTGCTTGATCCTGATAATTATTATATCTATCTTGATATGATTGCCGAAAACGAGAATATCAGACGGCAGTATTATGATGAGTTTAAACATTTTAACGCTGTGCGCCGTGAGCTTAACGCGCAGGAAACCGATGAGGGCGAAAAGCTTCGCCGCACCGAGATTTTGCAGTATCAGATAAAAGAGCTTGAAGAGGCGGCTATAACGCCCGGCGAGCTTGATGATATTAAACGCAAGCTGTCTATTGCTGAAAATTATGAAAAAATGGTAGCGGCTTTGAATGACGCTGAGTATTGCCTTACAGGTAGCGAAAACTCCGATGGTGCAATATCAATGGTACGCAATGCTCAAAAGTATATTGAGAGTGCTAAAAATAATGAGTTTTCTTCACTTTCAGAACGACTTGCGGAAGCGCTTGCAAACCTCCAGGATATTTCATCTGAAATCCGTAATTTTACCGATAACGACCAATATCGCGAACTTGATGCCGATAAATTGCGCGAAAGGCTTGACACCCTGCGCCGCCTTATGTTAAAATACGGCAGCGATGAGCAAAAAATGCTCGCATTTCTTGAAAACGCGCGGGCAGAGCTTGGTAAAATTGTTTGTTCTGATAAGCGTATAGAAGAACTCTCTACAGAACTTGATGCATCTACTGAGCGGCTTGTAGAGTGGGGCGAAAAATTAACCGCAACGCGAGTAAAAGCGGCAGAGCAGTTTTCAAAGCAGGTAAGTGAAGTGCTTACTCAGCTTGATATGCCGAACGTACAATTTACAATCAACGTAAACCGTGACCGCTACACCCGCCACGGCTGTGACGCGGTCGAGTTTTTAATAAGCGCAAACGCGGGCGAGAGTGTAAAACCGTTGCATAAAATCGCTTCGGGCGGTGAGCTATCTCGTATAATGCTTGCCATCAAGAGTGTACTTGCCGATAAGGATGATGTTGATACGCTCATCTTTGACGAGATTGACACAGGCATCAGCGGCAGGGCGGCCGACAAGGTTGGTTTGCAACTCGAAAAAGTGGCGGATAGCCGTCAGGTTATTTGCGTTACTCACTTGGCTCAAATTGCCGCATACGCCGAAAATCATTTACTTATTGAAAAGAGCATTTCAAACGATCGTACTTATACAAGTGTTATATCGCTTGATTATGAGGCAAAAATCCGTGAGATTGCCCGCATAATGTCGGGTACTGAAATGACTGAAAATTTATACAATTCCGCAAAGGAATTGCTTGATAGGAGTAAAAAATAAAATGGGTATTTATGAAGAACTTGTAGCCCGCGGACTTATAGCGCAGGTTACCGACGAAAAAGAAATAAGAGAAATGGTAAACAACGGTAAGGCTA
>CAYLXT010000025.1:0-19560 GCA_964387615.1 uncultured Ruminococcus sp. | reverse complement strand
TAATATATTCCTCCTACGGCTTTCGAATGAGAAAACCGATTATTGATAAAACAGTAGTTGCAAGCGCGTAGAGCAAAACGGTGGACGGCTCAGGCATAGACATAAGTCCTGAGAACGCCGCATAAACAAAGTAAAGCACTCCAAGTATTGCAAACAGCGCATATAACACGGTTAGCAAACGGTTACATTTTTTGATACCGGATGCACAGTTTATAATTTTTATAAAGTTAAGGCCTGAACCACGGAATGCGGCAGGAGCTGAGCAACTTTGGTTATCGGACACTACATTTTTATACATATGAAGACCGGCGTTTGTCATTATCTTAACCGAATCGTCGTAAAGTCCAAAATAGTCACAAAGCATTTCTTCTGTAATGTTTGGGTCACAGTTTTCAATAAGCATCATCACACCAAGCTCGGTGATTTTATGCAGCTCTTTTGTGACAGTGGGGTCAACATCATACTGTATTACCACAAGTGCGCAGGCGGTACTTGCCGTAGCAACATAAACAGGGAAATATCCTTTGCGTAAAATCTTTTTGTCTACCTCAAGACTGGGTATTTCAATGCCGTGAGCTTTCATAAGCGAACGGTTACCGATAAACAGCGGTTCGTTTTCTACCCAACCTGAAATACCAAGATTTTTTTCATACTTAACGGTATCAGAGTCAGGGATAGAATAAGAAGTATTGGTACCAGCTATTTTTTTAAAAATTGCGTGAAGCGGACTGCCTACCGCCGCAGTAAGAGAGGCGGCGCGAAGCAAAATTTCATCAATGTTGTTGTTTGACAACACCTTCATATTATGCATAGTAATGGTTCCTTCGGGAAAGATGTCGTTAATGTTAACAACAGCAGCGTTTGCATTTTCAATCTTTTCTGCGCCGTAAAGTCCCGCTATCATAGCTCCCTTTGAGCTGAGTTTTTTTGCCGCCGATGAAAGCGGAAGAGTATCTATGAAGAAAACGGATGGTAATGCCGCAATGCAGGATATACAGGCAGCTGCAAAAACGGCATCAAAAAAATTGCCATAATAAAAATATGATACCAATCCACAAAGCATAGATAACCCAAGTGTTACAAAAAACACAACCGAAACTCTGCCCGACAGGGTTTTTTGAAAATCAAAATACTTTGCAAAATCTTCGACAAACTGAGTCTTTTTGTGAGCAGCAACCAACGCATCGCCTTCTATAGAATTTTTAGCCATAGCAAAGGTGGTGGCGGGGTCATTTATAAGTGTTACTGCATTTTTTTGTTTATCGTTTACTATTGGTTTTAAGCTATTATATTTTGCTGAAACGCTTTTAAACTTGCACACCACGCGAATAAAGAGCATAATCGCGCAAAGTAAAATCATATAGTAGGCGTTTGCTTCGGTAAGATATGCCGTTACTCCAAGCGTTAACGTGAACAAAGAGCAAAGAGAGGCAAGCACATCAAACTGCGAGTATCGGTTAAGCAGATTTTTGAATTCAAAGAACATATCAAAATTTGCTGCAACCGACACAACAAGAAAGGATGTGCAAAGCAACATTGCGCTTTTGGGGGTTGAGATTATAAAATCGTATACTGGGGGTAAAAGAAATATTGAAAGCGCAATTATTACCAGTAAAGAAACGAATGCGTCTAAAAAATACGAACGCTTTTGCTTTGCAAGAGAATGTAATAATTTTTTGCCGCTTGCAATGTCAACAAATTCTGTTTCAGGTGTAAAACCGTCAAATTCGGACCGCTCAAGATGAGGTGCCGAACGACTTGAGAGATCTTCAACCGTACGGTTATCCAAATCAATATGCCTTGTGATGTTACTAATTGTTATGTGGTCGGTATTACCCTTGTTATCCTTTATAGGTGTAAAACGAATAGTAGCCGTGTTTGAAAGTGAGGTGTCATTGGTAATACCCACCTCGTGAGTATCAATATCCGAAATATCGGGTACGCTTATTTCGGGCGTTTCATTAGCCTTTTCGGTTGGAAAAAGGCTTTCGTAAAGCTCGCGGTTTTCTCGCTTTTGCGAATCGTTTACCATTTTCTCAAACGCGGGAGTAGGGGATGTAGCGCTTTCCGAAACCTGAAGCTTTTTATGGGGCTTAGTTTCGGTGCTTTGTTTTTCTTTTTGTGTTTTAGTTTTGCCTAAATCATCTACAACAAAATCTAATCCGTATTTTTTGGATAAATCCTTCATGGCGTTTTCGCCGTCATTCATAAGAATTTCGGCAACCGACTGAAGCTCATATATAGGCTTTTGATTTTCAGTAACATCGCGACCCTGTTCGTCAATGGTATATCGTTTGACCTTTTCCACAAGACTTTTCTTAAAATTTTTATCTGTCTTAGGCGGCGATGATGCTTTGATGTCAATTTCCTGTGGGTCGTTGTTTGTTTCAAGAACCGATTTATTCGCTTCTACATTGATAAAAAAATCAAAATCTTCAGCCTGTGGTGTTTCAGGCGCTTCTGAAACAATCATACGTTTTTTAAGAGAGTCAAGGGCGCTTGTCTTGGAAAAATTTTGTTCTTCATCGCCAAAAACCCAAAGGTCAGAAACCTCTTCGGGTGTCATAGCGTGAGGTGCTAATTTTTTATCGCCCGATATTTTTATAGACGCATCATCGGTATTTATAATAAAACCGTTATTATCATTTTTGTTTTTTGAGAAAAATCCCATATTATTTTCCCACCAATAATTTTATTTTAAGTTTCTTTTTCTTACAACTTCATACATAAGTACGCCTGCGGCAACCGATGCGTTAAGCGAATTTATCTTGCCACACATAGGCAAGCTTATAATACCATCACATTTTTTAGCAACCAATGTGCCGATACCCTTGCCCTCGTTGCCAATAACTATAGCGCAGGGGATATTGTAGTCGGTCTGTGTATAGGGCGCGCCGTCCATATCCGCGCCAAACACCCAGATGCCTTTTTCTTTGAGTTCATCGATTGTGTTTGAAATATTGGTAACTCGGGCTACCTTCATATAAGCGAGCGCGCCTGCCGAAGTTTTTTCCACAGTGGCATTAAGCGATGCCGAGCGGCGCTTTGGAATAATAATACCGTGTACGCCGCAGGCTTCTGCCGTGCGGATAATTGCGCCTAAGTTATGCGGGTCTTCTATTTCGTCGCAAATTACGATAAAGGGTTGTTCGCTTCTTTCCTCTGCAGTTTTAAGTATATCTTCTACGGTAGAATATTCCTGACTTGCAATCATTACGGCAACGCCCTGATGATTACCGCCACCACAGTAATAGTCAAGCTTTTGCGGGCTGATTTCTTTAATCAAAATGCCACGCTGATTACATTTAGCACGAATGGCTGTAACCGAGCCGCCGTTTACACCGTGCGCTATAAGCAGACGGTCAATCTCTCGGCCGGAACGCAGAGCCTCCATAACAGGATTTCTGCCATATATAATATTGCCTTGCTTTGAATCAAGGTTTTCTTGTGTTTTAAATTCCATTTTATCACCTAAACATATTAATACAGAATAATTATACCATACATAAAATAAAAAATAAAGGGTAAAATTAAAGAAAACGGAGGTATTTTTATGAAAATTAAATCGGTACAGGGTTTTGAAGTTTTAGACTCGCGCGGCAACCCTACAGTTGCGGCAAGGGTGATTTGTGATTGTGGCGCAGAGGGTTTTGCCATAAGCCCATCGGGCGCCTCAACGGGAATGTATGAAGCACACGAGCTGCGCGACGGCGATAAAACGCGATATATGGGTAAAGGTGTCACCAAAGCAGTAAATAATATTAACACCGAAATTAACAATCTGCTACAGGGAAAATGTGTTTTTAACCAGCGTGAAATTGATGAGGCTATGATGAAAGCAGATAGCACTGAAAATAAATCTCGCCTTGGCGCAAACGCTACATTGGCAGTATCACTCGCTTGTGCAAAAGCGGCGGCAAACTGTAAAAAAACACCGCTTTACAGATATTTGGGCGGCGTAAACGCTGTGTGCTTGCCGCGACCTATGATGAACATCTTAAACGGTGGCGCGCATGCGGCAAACAACATTGATATTCAGGAATTTATGATAATACCCGAAGCGGCAAAAAGCTTTGCCGACGGGCTTCGTATATGTACCGAAATATATCATAATTTAGGAAAAATTTTAAAAGAGAGCGGCTTGGCAAGCGGAGTAGGTGATGAGGGTGGCTTTGCGCCCAATCTTGACAGCGACGAGGCGGCAATAGAACTCATTTTGCAGGCAGTAGAAAAGGCGGGGTACAGCGGTCATATAAAAATAGCACTCGATGTCGCATCAAGCGAGTGGTACAAAGACGGCAAATACAAACTGCCAAAGCGTGATAAAACAATGACCGCCGAGCAGTTAATTGAATATTATAGCGAACTTATAAGTAAATACCCGATTATATCTATTGAAGACGGTCTTTCTGAAAATGATTGGGCAGGATGGCAAAAACTTACCGAAAAATTGGGTGACAAGCTACAGCTTGTAGGCGACGACCTTTTTGTTACCAATCCTCAAAGACTGCAAATGGGATTTGAAAAGAATGTTGCCAATGCAATACTTGTAAAACCAAACCAGATTGGTACACTCACCGAAACACTCGATGTTGTGCGTATGGCGCAGAAACAGGGCTATGCGGCGGTTATCTCTCACCGCTCGGGCGAGAGCGAGGACACAACCATTGCCGATATCGCCGTAGCAACAAACGCGGGGCAGATTAAAACAGGCGCGCCCTGCCGCACCGACCGAGTTGCGAAGTATAACAGACTGTTGATGATTAAAAATGAAATTGAATGCACAATGCATAATTCATAATTCGAGAGGAATTGTGGGGCAGGGGGTGCGGGTGTTCGGTGGACACCTCTGCGAAGCTGAAGCACCGACCGCGGCGAGAGCCGAGACCTTGCTCCTGCCGAAAAAACAACGGAACGAGCAAGCCCGTTCCATACAATGAAAAATTGAGTTTCTTGTGTAGGAAAGGATTTTTGCTTCCCAAAGATAACGAAAATTTATTATTTATTGACTTTTTGAATTGCGTAATGTAAAATAGATAAGCAGTAGGGGCTGTGACCATAATTGGTCTGCAGCCCATTTTTATGGAGTGATTTTATGAAAAAGTTTGATACCGTTATAATCGGCGGAGGTATTGGCGGTCTTATGGCGGCTTATCGTTTGCGCCAGAACAGCCCCGATATGACTATTGCTATAACCGAGCGCGGCAATGAGCTTAATAAACGTGTTTGTCCTGCAAGCAAAAACAACGGTTGTATTCATTGTAAAATTTGCAGTATTACAAGCGGATACGCGGGCGCGGGCGCGTTCAGTGACGGCAAATTTAACCTTGGCACCGCTTATGGCGGCACTTTAGGTGAAGAATTGGGTGACGATGTTGCCAACCTTTACATAGATGAGGTTGATAAAATACTTAACGAGTATTGCACCTCGGGTGCTCCAAAGGTATTCAAGTCTAATGACGAATTGCGTCTTAAATGTATTCAAAATAATCTTCGTCTGCTTGATATGAACGTTAAGCACTTGGGTACCGACAACAACTATCTCACAATGCAAAATCTTATTGAAGCAATAAAGTCGTCGGGCACCGAGCTTTACAGCTTTTATGACTGTGCAAGCGTGGATAAGCAGGATGGCGGTTATGTTCTTAATTACGCAAACGGTGAGGTCTTTGAAGCAAAAAATATCATCATAGCCACAGGTCGTTCGGGCGCAAACTTTGTATCGGAATTTTGCAAATCCAATGGTGTAAAAATGCGTTCTAACCACATAGATATCGGTGTGCGCGTTGAGATGAAGGATATTATCTGGCGTGAGTTTTCATCAAAAATTTACGAGCCTAAAATCCTTTATAAAACCAAGACCTTTGAGGACCGATGCCGTATGTTCTGCTTTAATCAGGGCGGTCTTGTGTCGGCAGAGAATAACCACGGTATAATTACGGCAAACGGCCATTCATACGCACAAGCGGAGAAAAAGACCGACAACTGCAACTTTGCCATACTTTCAAGCATACGCTTTACCGAGCCGTTTAATCAGCCGACCGAATATGCCGAAAATATTTCGCGTCTTGCCAATATGATAGGCAAGGGCAATGTTTTGGTGCAGCGCTTTGGTGATCTTATAAGAGGTCGCCGTACAAATGAACACCGTTTGTCACAAAATACCGTTATTCCAACACTTAAGGCAACGGCCGGTGATATTTCATTGGTGCTTCCACACCGTATACTTACCAATATTATCGAAACCGTTTACGCGCTTGACAAGGTAGCGCCAGGCACTGCTAACGACGATACACTGCTTTACGGCTGCGAGAGCAAGTATTATTCAATCCGTCCCGAATTTATGAACAAAAAGTTTGAGCTTATTGATAATGTGTATATTATTGGTGATGGCTCTGGTATCTGTCGCGGACTTTCACAATCAGGCGCTATGGGTATTTATGTTGCAGATTGTATAACAGGTGCAAGATAACCCAATCTGTCAGGTATAATATTTGTGCAATATTACCACGACATTTTGTGACAAAATTTATTGACAAACACACTCTGTTGTGTTAGGATATTCTTGCAGATGAATACCGACAGTTTGCCAATATAATTTTGGATGTATGGCCCAAGAGTTTCTACCGCAGCGCCACAAGCTGCGACTATTGGTTTACAAGATTTTTGCTTTAGGCAGACTGTATACTTGCAGTCTGCCTTTGTGCTTTTAAGGGGGTTGATTTTAGTGCTTGCACTCGAACAAAAGATACTTAACGAGGGTACTGTTTTAGAGGGTCATGTGCTTAAGGTCGGCTCTTTTTTAAATCAACAGCTTGACGTTGATTTTCTTGTGGAAATGGGCAAGGAGATTGACCGTATTTATAAGAATAACGGGGTTACAAAATTGCTGACGGTAGAGTCTTCGGGTATTGCGGTGGCGGTAGCGGCGGGTGCGGTTATGCATCTGCCTGTGGTTTTTGCAAAAAAGAACAAAACCTCAAACGTATCAGGCGATATTTACAGCGCTATGGTACATTCCTATACGCACAACACAGATTATAAAATCGTGGTTTCCAAGGATTATATAAGCAAGGATGATAAAATCGTTATAATTGACGATTTTCTTGCTAACGGCAAGGCGCTTGAAGGACTTATAGATATTGTAAATCAGGCGGGTGCTACGCTGGTAGGGGCTACTTGCGCTATCGAAAACGGCTTCCAGGGCGGCTTCGTCCGCCTGCGCGCACAGGGCGTACGTTTCGAATGCCTTGCCGGAATTGACGAAATGAGCCCCGAGGGCATTACATTTCGCAAATAACTTTTGTATGTAATTTTTTACATAAAAAAATTTAAAAAAAGAGGAGATCTTGAAAATGAAAAAGGTTATCGCACTTCTTTTGGCTGTAGCAATGCTTTTCTGCTTTGCCGGTTGCGGCACAAAAGACACAAACTCAGATGCAGATGTAAAGTCAGACTTAAAGGTTGGTTTTATCTTCCTGCATGACGAACAGTCTACCTATGACAAAAACTTTATGGACGCTGCAAAGGCTGCTTGTGAAGAGATGGGCGTTGAGTATGCTCAAAAGACCCAGATTCCTGAATCACAAAAATGCTACGATGCAGCAGTAGAGCTTATTGAAACCGATGGTTGCGATATTATCTTCGCAGACAGCTTCGGTCACGAGTCTTTCCTTATTGAAGCTGCAAAGGCATACCCCGACGTTCAGTTCTGCCACGCAACAGGTACACAGGCTCACACAGCAGACGTTGCTAACTTCCATAATGCGTTTGCTTCTATCTACGAAGGCAGATATCTCGCAGGTGTTGCCGCAGGTCTTAAGCTTAACGAAATGATTGAAAACGGTGATATCAAGGAATCAGAAGCAAAGATGGGCTACGTTGGTGCGTTTACATTTGCAGAAGTTATTTCAGGTTACACCTCTTTCTATCTTGGCGCAAAATCCGTTTGCCCCTCTGTTACTATGGACGTTAAGTTTACAGGTTCTTGGTACGATGAGCAGAAGGAAAAAGAAGCTGCTCAGGCACTTATCAACGGCGGTTGCGTTCTTATCAGCCAGCACGCTGACTCAATGGGCGCTCCTACAGCTTGTGAAACAGCAGGCGTTCCCAACGTTTCTTACAACGGCTCAACACTTGCTGCTTGCCCCAACACCTTTATCGTTTCTTCACGTATTGACTGGACACCTTACTTCAAGTATATGATTGAACAGGTTGAAAAGGGCGAGGCTATCGCTACCGACTGGACAGGTACAATCGAGACAGGCTCTGTTGTTCTTACCGACGTTAACGAAACCGCTGCCGCTGATGGTACTGCTGAAAAGCTTGCTGACGTTAAGTCAAAGCTGCTTGACGGTTCTATCAATGTATTTGATACAGCCAACTGGACAAAGGGCGGCGAAACGCTCACAACCTATCAGGCTGATGTAGATACCGATAATGAATTTACACCCGATACTGAAGTTATCGAGGGCGGCGTATTCTACGAGTCAAAGCACCGTTCGGCTCCTTACTTTGACATTCAGATCGACGGCATCACACTTCTTGATACAAACTACGGCGAATAATTAAATTTTTAAGTCTGAGACGAGGGATACCCTCGCCTCAGACTAATTTTGAAGAAATTGCTACAAAGTGTTGTAACAATTTCTTGAGAATTAACGAACGGAGGTTTAACGTGGAAAAACAACCTGCTATTGAACTTAAAAATATAACCAAAAGATTTGGCAAGGTGGTTGCCAACAAAGATGTTAATCTTACTGCTTACCGTGGTGAGATTCTTTCCATTTTAGGTGAAAACGGAAGCGGCAAAACCACCCTTATGAATATGATTTCGGGTATTTATTTCCCCGACGAAGGTCAGATTTTTATTGACGAAAATGAAGCAGTTATAACGTCGCCAAAAGACGCGTTTTCTTACAAAATCGGTATGATTCATCAGCATTTTAAGCTGGTTGACGTGTTCAGCGCGGCTGAAAATATCGTACTTGGACTCGAAAACGGCAAATATAATCTTAAAACCTCTACCGAGCAGATTAAGAAAATCAGTGAGCAATACGGCTTTGAACTTGACCCTCAAAAGAAAATTTATACTATGTCGGTGTCCGAAAAGCAAACCGTAGAAATTATAAAGGTGCTTTATCGCGGCGCGGATATTCTTATATTGGATGAGCCTACCGCCGTACTTACCCCGCAGGAGACCGAAAAGCTGTTTGATATTCTTCGCCGTATGCGTGACGACGGTAAGTGTATTATCATCATCACCCACAAGCTTCACGAGGTTTTATCTCTTTCTGACAGGGTATCTGTTTTGCGTAAGGGCGAGTACGTAGGCACGGTAGAGACCGCTGAAACCAGCGAAGCCGAGCTTACAGAAATGATGGTTGGCAAAAAAATCGAGCTTAATATCCAAAGAAACGAGCCCCACGATACAATTGACCGTCTTGTAGTTAATGGTGTTACCTGTGTCGACCGAATGGGCGCGACGGTGCTTGACGACATTTCCTTTACCGCAAAGAGCGGCGAGATACTTGGCATTGCGGGTATCGCGGGTAGCGGTCAGCGTGAGTTGCTTGAATCTATTGCGGGACTTCAGCATCTGTCATCGGGCGAGATTTTGTATCTTAATCCCAAAACCGATACCATAGAAAATCTGCGTGATAAAACGCCAATGCAGATAAGAAATATGGGTGTGCGCTTGTCTTTCGTTCCCGAGGACCGTTTGGGTATGGGACTTGTAGGTAATATGGATATTGTTGACAATATGATGCTCAGAAGTTATTCAAAAGGTCACTCAATGTTCTTAAAGCGCAAAAAGCCAAAGGATCTGGCTATGAAAATTATTCACGACCTTGAGGTTGTAACGCCGTCTGCCGCTACACCGGTTCGCCGTCTTTCTGGCGGTAACGTACAAAAGGTGCTTGTAGGTCGTGAAATTGCGGCATCGCCTACCGTGCTTATGGTTGCATACCCCGTACGTGGACTTGATATTAACTCTTCATATATGATTTATAACCTTTTAAATGAGCAAAAGGAAAAGGGTGTTGCGGTTATCTTTGTCGGCGAAGATCTTGACGTGCTTATAGAGCTTTGCGACAGAATAATGGTTGTTGGTTCGGGACGTATAACGGGTGTTGTTGACGGCAGAACCGCAACAAAGGAAGAAATCGGTCTTCTTATGACCAAATCAAAGCAGGAGGGGGAGAGCAAAAATGGCTAATACAGCAGTTAAAACCCATCGAGAGCCGCTTTTTCACGTTGTAAAACGCGATGATATGCCTTGGTGGAAGGCGTGGCTTATAAGGGTTGTTACAATCGTAATCGCATTCCTTATCGTAGGTCTTCTTTCTGCGGCTGTTACCGAAAAAAGCTTCGGTGAAACCTACGGCATAATGTTTTCAGGCGTGTTTGGCAGACTTTTTGAGGGCAGAACCACAATGCTTTGGAAATATTTGCAGGAAATTGCAGTTTTGTTGTGTCTTGCTCTTGCTCTTACTCCTGCATTTAAAATGAAGTTCTGGAACTGCGGTGCCGAGGGTCAGGCGCTTATGGGCGGTCTTGCGTCTATGATTTGTATGATAGAATTAGGACCAAAACTGCCGTATCCAGTGCTTATTATCGTTATCGCGGTAACAAGTATTCTTGCGGGCGCTGTATGGGGTGTTATACCTGCTATATTCAAGGCTTGGTTTAACACCAACGAAACGTTGTTTACGCTTATGATGAACTATATTGCAACCCAAATTATTGCGTACTACGTTTATATTAAGGGTGGCGGCTCAAACATTATAAATCCTGTAGAGTATGGCAATTTTCCGTCGGTTGGCAGTAATAAATATTTTATAAATATTGTAATTGTAGCGCTGATTACGGTTATTATGTACGTTTATTTGAAATACAGCAAGCAGGGCTACGAAATTTCTGTTGTGGGCGAGAGTCAGAATACAGCAAGATACATAGGCATCAACGTTAAAAAGGTAATTATCCGTACCATGCTTATTTCGGGTGCTCTGTGCGGCGTTACAGGTATGCTGCTTGTAGCGGGTACCGATCACAGCATCAATATAAACAGCGTAGGCGGTCAGGGCTTTACGGCAATACTAATGTCGTGGCTTGGTCAGTTTAATCCGTTTATAATGGTAATTATGACGGCGTTGGTTGTATTCCTGAGAATCGGTGTTTCAAAGGTTGCTGATACGGCGTTGCTTAATTCCTCTTTCTCGGAAATTATGGTAGGTCTCGTAATTCTTTTACTTGTAGGTTGCGAGTTCTTTATAAATTATTCAATTAAATTCAAGCACGGTAAAAAGGAGGCGCACGTATGATTATTCAGTTTATTTGTCGCGCGATACTTCTTGGTGTGCCGTTGCTTTACGGCTCGACGGGTGAAATAGTTACCGAAAAATCAGGTCACCTTAACCTCGGCATTCCGGGTATTATGTATGTTGGCGCAATAAGCGGTGTTGTCGGCTCGTTTATGTATGAAAACGCGTGCGGTAATGATATTGCAAATATGAATCCGTTTCTTGCGATTATTATTCCGCTGTTATGCTGTATTGCAGGTGCTGCGCTTATGGGACTTATATATAGTTTCCTTACGGTTACGCTTCACGCAAATCAGAACGTAACGGGTTTGGCTCTTACGACTTTAGGTATCGGACTTGGTAACTTTTTGGGTGCTTCACTTATCAATATCACAAAAAGCGAGCTGCCGTCAATCGCTCTTACAAAAACAAGCTCCTTCTTCTCGGCAAAGTTACCATTTGCCGATGATTTAGGTTGGTTTGGCGAGCTTTTCTTATCGCACGATTTTCTCACTTACGCGGCAATTATAATTGCGTTGGTTGTGTCTTTTGTGCTTAACCGCACCCGCGTGGGACTTAATCTGCGTTCGGTTGGCGAAAACCCCGCAACTGCCGATGCGGCGGGTATCAGTGTTGTAAAATACAGATATCTTGCTACCTGTATCGGTAGCGCAATTGCAGGTCTTGGCGGACTGCAGTACGTTATGGCGTACGCCAGCGGTGTATGGTCTAACAATGCGTTTGGAGATCGCGGCTGGATGGCGATAGCGCTTGTTATCTTTGCACTGTGGAAGCCGTCTATGGCAATTGTCGGCTCTTTCGTTTTTGGCGCGCTTTGTAATGCCAATAACTATATTCAGGGTCTTGGTACCGAAACACAAGAGTTATTTAAGATGCTTCCGTATGTTGTAACAATTGTTGTTCTTATTATCACAAGTATGCGTAAAAAGAGAGAGCATCAACCCCCCGCAAGTCTAGGTCTTAACTATTTCAGAGAAGAAAGATAATTTTAAAAGCGACAGCACGGCTGTCGCTTTTGTGGTTTTGTTTGTATAAATATGTACAATTAGTAATAATTTATCGACCAACGCTAACAAAAAGACTGGTTTAGATTGATATTTTTCTTTACAAAGTCTTTTTTAGATGTTATTATAATATGAAGGGATATTTTAAACAGTGGGGGGCTTAAACGGTATGAAGCATTATGATAAAGACATATTGCCCGAAGATAACGAAGCTTTAAAGAATAAAATTTCCGAACTTAATAAAGAAATAGAAACTCTTAATTCACAAATAGAGTTGCTAAATTCGCAAAAACAGCACCTTTCTCATCAGGTGAATGTGTTTTCTAACGCTTACAACGAGGTTGTAACCAGTTTTTTCTGGAAATTAACATCTCCGTTTAGAAAACTTTCGCAACGCGTAAAGGTGTTTTTGTCCAATCATCAGAAGTTACTTGTTGCGGCAATTTATCTTAAAGGCTTTATAAAGGGCGGTCACAGGGAAGCGATGAACCGCATAATTAATTATAAAACGTTTAAAGGCGAAATAACCCCCTTGACCGTATTAAAAGGACAAAGAAAATTTGAGCAAAAATATAAATTTGATAAAAGGGTAAAGTTCAGTGTGTTAGTTCCGCTTTACAACACGCCGATGAATTTTCTTGAAGAAATGATAGGCTCACTCCAGTGGCAAACATATTCAAACTGGGAGTTGTGTCTTGCTGACGGTAGCGATAGCGAGCATAATTATGTTGGTGAATATTGTCTTGGCCTTGCAAAAAAAGACAGTCGTATCAAATACAAAAAGCTTGAGGAAAACAAAGGCATTGCCGAAAACACAAACGAGTGTCTTACTCTTGCAACTGGTGATTTCATTGGACTTTTTGATCATGATGATGTATTGCACCCATCAGTATTGTTTGAATATGCAAAGGCAATAAATGATAAAAAGGCCGATTTTATTTATTGCGATGAAATGACCTTTACCGACGAAGAGGAATTTGAGTGTGTTTTATGCCATCACAAACCTGATTTTTCTCCTGATACACTAAGAAGCTATAACTACATTTGCCATTTCAGTTGTTTTTCAAGAGAGCTTTATGAAACTGTTGGTGCATTTAACAGTGAATATGACGGCAGTCAGGACTATGATTTAATTCTTCGCCTTACCGAAAAAGCAAATACAATAATACATATACCAAGACTGCTTTATTTTTGGCGTTCACATAAGCTGTCGGTTGCGTCCGCTGCCTCTGCTAAGCCGTATGTTGTAGATGCCGCAGAGCGCGCGCTTGCGGCACATCTTGACAGAATAGGTCTTAAAGGAACCGTTAAGCAGTCGTATGCGCCCACGACATATAAAATTAATTACGAAATTATAGGCGAACCATTGATTTCAATAATTATTCCCAACAAGGATCATATTGATGATCTGGACAAGTGTATAAGTTCTGTATATACAAAATCTACCTACAAAAACATTGAAATTATTATAGTCGAGAATAACAGCACTGAGAAAGAGACATTTGAGTATTATGATAAAATAAAAGAGCGATATGACAATATAAATGTTGTTTTCTGGCAAGAGAAGGTCTTTAACTATTCTGCAATAAATAATTTTGGTGCACGCAATGCCAAGGGAGAATATATTTTGCTGTTAAACAATGATATAGAAATAATCACTCCCGATTGGTTGCAGGAGATGCTTATGTATGCTCAGCGCGAAGATGTAGGTGCAGTTGGCGCAAAACTTTATTATCCCGACGATACAATACAACACGCCGGTGTAATATTGGGCATAGGCGGGGTTGCGGGGCACGCACATAAATATTTTGGCAGAAAAGATTACGGTTATGTGTCAAGGGCATGCATAACTCAAAATTTAAGTGCTTGTACAGCAGCTTGTCTTTTAATAAGAAAAGATGTTTTTGAAAAGGTACAAGGTCTGGACGAGGGCTTTGCGGTGGCATTTAATGATATAGATTTGTGTATGAAGATAAGAAAAGCGGGATATTTGATAGTATTTACGCCATATGCAGAATTTTATCACTATGAATCAAAAAGCCGTGGACTTGAGGATTCTCCCGAAAAAATAGCCCGATTCAATGGTGAGATTGAGCGATTTATGAAAAAGTGGGGCAAAGAGCTTGACGCAGGAGATCCGTATTACAATCCAAATCTAACATTGGATCGCGAGGATTTTTCGCTTAAATAATCATATACAAATAAAATAATTTATATAAAATGACGATTTTTTAACAATCTTTTGAAAAATCGTCATTTTTTTATTTACTTTTCGATTTAAAAGTGTTATTATGTATTCGTATGAGACTGTTTAAATTGCGCAGCCTCTCGAATAAAATTTTTGGAGGAATTTTTACATGGCAAGAAAGTTTAAAACCATGGATGGTAACAACGCTGCGGCTCACGTTTCTTATGCGTTTACCGAAGTAGCAGGTATTTATCCTATCACACCGTCCAGCCCGATGGCAGACTATGTTGACCAGTGGTCAGCACAGGGCCTCAAAAACATTTTTGGAACAAAGGTTAATGTTGTTGAAATGCAGTCTGAAGCAGGTGCTGCCGGTACGGTTCACGGCTCACTCGCTGCCGGCGCACTTACCACCACATTTACCGCTTCACAGGGTCTTCTTTTGATGATCCCCAATATGTACAAAATCGCAGGCGAATTGTTGCCTTCTGTTTTCCACGTATCAGCTCGTTGCGTTGCTAGCCACGCTCTTAACATCTTTGGCGACCACTCTGACGTTTATGCATGCCGTCAGACAGGCTTTGCTATGCTTGCTGAAACAAACACTCAGGAAGTTATGGATCTTGGTGCTGTTGCTCACTTGGCTTCTATCAAGGGTCGCGTACCTTTCATTAACTTCTTTGACGGTTTCCGTACTTCACACGAACTTCAGAAGATTCAGGTTTGGGATTATGAAGATCTTAAAGAAATGTGCGATATGGATGCAGTAGATGCATTCCGTAAGCGCGCTCTTAACCCAGAGCGTCCTGTAATGCGTGGTTCACATCAGAACGACGACATCTTCTTCCAGAACAGAGAAGCTTGCAATAAATATTATGAAGCTCTTCCTGCAATCGTTGAAGAATATATGGACAAGGTTAATGCTAAGCTTGGCACTGACTATAAGCTCTTTAACTACTACGGCGCACCCGACGCAGAGCGTGTAATCATCGCTATGGGTTCATTCTGCGACGTTGCTGAAGAAGTTATTGATTATATGCTTGCTGCTGGCGAAAAGGTTGGTCTTATCAAGGTTAGACTTTACCGTCCATTCGCTGCTGACAAGTTTGTTGAGGCTATTCCTGCAACATGTAAGAAGCTTGCTGTTCTTGACAGAACAAAAGAACCCGGTTCTTTGGGCGAACCTCTTTATATGGACGTTGTTAGTGCACTCGCGCAGACAGGCCGCAAGATTGACACTGTTATCGGCGGTCGTTACGGTCTTGGTTCTAAAGATACTCCTCCTTCAAGCGTATTCGCAGTATATAAGGAACTCGCATCTGATGCTCCTCGTCACAACTTTACAATCGGTATCGTTGACGACGTTACCAATCTTTCACTCGTTGAAGAAGAAGCTCCCAACACCGCGGCAGAAGGCACAATCGAGTGCAAGTTCTGGGGTCTTGGTGGTGACGGTACCGTTGGTGCTAACAAAGACTCTATTAAGATTATCGGTGACCACACTGATAAATACGTTCAGGCTTACTTCCAGTATGACTCTAAGAAGACCGGCGGTATCACAATTTCTCACCTCCGTTTCGGCGATAAGCCCATCAAGAGCCCATACTACATAAACAAGGCTGACTTTGTTGCTTGCCACAACCCCTCATACGTAATCAAGGGTTACAAGATGGTAAATGACGTTAAGCCGGGCGGTGTATTCCTTATCAACTGCCAGTGGAGCCCTGAAGAGCTGGGTGAGCATATGCCTGCTGAAGCTAAGCGTTACATAGCTAATAATAACGTTCAGCTTTATACAGTTAACGCTATTGATATGGCGGCTGAAATCGGTCTTGGTAAGCGTACCAACACTGTTTTACAGTCTGCATTCTTCGCGCTTTCTGAAGTTCTTCCACGTGAAGAGGCTATCGGCTATATGAAAGAAAAAGCTCAGAAGTTTATGAAGAAGGGTAAAGAAATCGTTGAAATGAACGAAAAGGCAATCGACGCAGGCGCTAACGCTTACGTTAAGATTGATGTTCCTGCTGACTGGGCTAACGCTACTGACGACAAGGCAGCAGCTAAATCTGAAGGCGCAGAAAAACTCGTTAAGATGGTTGACGGCATCATGAAGCCTGTTGGCCTTATGAACGGTTATGACCTTCCTGTATCAGCATTTGCTGATCACGCTGACGGTACATTTGAACAGGGCGCATCTGCTTATGAAAAGCGCGGCGTTGCTGTAATGGTACCTGAATGGAACAACGAAACCTGTATTGGTTGTAACAAGTGTGCATTTGTATGTCCTCACGCTACAATTCGTCCGTTTGCATTATCTGCTGACGAAAAGGCAGCAGCCCCCGATACAATTAAGGTTGCTACTAAAGAAAAACTTGTTACAAACAAGGGTTATTCATATGCTCTTACAGTTTCTCCGCTTGACTGTATGGGTTGTGGCGTATGCGTTGGCGTATGTCCTACCAACTCACTCAAGATGGTATCACAGGAATCACAGCTCGTTGAACAGGCAAGCTTTGATTACTGCGTAGCTAATGTAACTGAAAAAGAAGGTATCGCTTCTTCTGCTAACCTTATCTCTTCACAGTTCAAGAAACCTCTTCTCGAGTTCTCAGGCTCTTGCGCAGGTTGTGCTGAGACTGCTTACGCTCGTCTTATTACACAGCTCTTTGGTGACAGAATGTACATCTCTAACGCTACCGGTTGTTCATCAATCTGGGGCGGTCCTGCTGCTACATCACCATACACCACAGATGCTAACGGTCACGGTCCTGCTTGGGCAAACTCTCTCTTTGAAGACAACGCAGAGCACGGCTTTGGTATGTATTTAGGTCAAAAGGCTATCCGCAACCGTCTTATCGACGACGTTAAGATGATTGCTGAAAGCGACAAGGCTGCTGCTGAAGTTAAGGCTGCTGCTGAAGAATATCTTGCAACAGTTAACGACGGCGACAAGAATGCCGCTGCTTCAAAGGCTCTTGTTGATGCTCTTAAGGCTGCTAATGCTGATTGCGACATCTGCAACGATGTTATCAACAACAGCGAATACCTCTCAAAGAAATCTGTATGGATCTTCGGTGGTGACGGTTGGGCATACGACATCGGCTTTGGCGGTGTTGACCACGTACTTGCTACAGGCGAAAACGTAAACATCATGGTATTTGATACCGAGGTTTACTCTAACACAGGCGGTCAGGCATCTAAGGCTTCTAACATTGGTCAGGTTGCTCAGTTTGCAGCAGCTGGTAAGGCTATCAACAAGAAGAGCCTTGCTGAAATTGCAATGAGCTATGGCTATGTATACGTAGCACAAATCGCTATGGGCGCAGACCAGAACCAGACACTTAAGGCAATCAAGGAAGCTGAAGCTTATGATGGTCCTTCAATCATCATTGGTTACTCACCATGCGAAATGCACTCAATTAAGGGTGGTATGGTTAACTGCCAGGCTGAAATGAAGAAGGCTGTAGACGCAGGTTACTGGGATCTCTTCCGTTACAACCCTGCTCTTAAAGCTGAAGGTAAGAATCCATTCTCACTTGACAGCAAGCCTGCTACTGCTGACTATAAGGAATTCATCCTTAACGAAGCACGTTACTCTTCCCTTACACGTTCATTCCCAGAGCGTGCAAACGAGCTCTTTGATCAGGCGGCAAACGCTGCAAAGGCACGTCGTGCTCACCTTGAAAAGCTTGTTGAGCTTTATGGTAAATAATATCTGACAGATATTAAACATTCACCCTCATCGTGAAAACGGTGAGGGTGTTTTTCGTTTATGAAGTGATTGATTATAATGGTAAAATGTGTTATAATATTTTTAATAATTCAGCATATCAGGGGTGTTTTTATGATTGTTAAAAATGAGAACTATGATATAGAAATTAACGACAATGGTGCGATAACATCACTTGAAAGCGGTGGTAAACAGTTTGTAAAGCAGGTGTTGCCGCTGTTACAATTCCAATTGCGTGATGGTGAAGATACAAAGATTATCAGCTCTGATAGCGCAGATAAGATAGAATTTTGTCAGAATAAAGACACTGTAGAATTTAAATTTACTTTTAATAACCCCGATATAGTGTTTAATGCTAAATTGTTATTTGGTAAAAGGATCAATGCTTCTTTTTCGTTTGAAAATAATACTGGCAGTTATGTAGAGTGGGTAGATTATCCGCAGATTGCTATTCCAAATGACCTTGTTGCCCGTGGTGGCAGCGGCAGGATTACGGTTGATGTAAATGAAGGTTTATTGCTTGAAGATATATCATTAAAAGAGCAGTTTTACCCATACAAATACCGACCTATGAATTACCCAAGCGAAGGTCTTTACAGTATGTTTCCGGCCGTTATACAAAGCCAGTTTTTGTCTTATTATGACGATACCGCAGGCATTTATATAGCGGCAGAGGATACCGAACGCAGTATAAAGGGCATTGATATTGCACCGCTTGATGATGCAATTAAAATGCAATTCAGACTTTATCCCGGTATAGAAAAGACAGATAAATTTTTTAAACTGCCATTTAATATGGTAATTGATTTCTTTAAGGGCGATTGGCACGATGCTGCAGAGCTTTATCGTAGCTGGTTCCAGAATAATTTACCCGAAAATCTGACCGATATAGAGGAAAATGATACTTTGCCCGAGTGGTACAGCGATTCTCCATTGGTTGTGACATATCCTGTGCAGGGTATTCACGATACCGATCCATCAGGACCAAACCGACTTTTCCCGTATAATAATGCGCTACCTTATCTTGAAGAAATCGGTAAGGCAACCGGCAGTCGTATTATGTCTGTGCTTATGCATTGGGAAGGTACAGCTCCATGGGCGCCGCCTTATGTGTGGCCGCCTGTCGGCGGAGCCGAAATGCTTGCCGATTTTGGCAAAGAGCTACATAAAAGAGATTATATACTGCGTGTTTATTGCAGTGGCATAAGCTATACCCTACAAAGTAATATTAATGACTTTAATATGCAAAAAGAATTTGACGATAAGCATTTATCTCAGTATATGTGTGCGTCACCCACAGGTGAAATAGTATCT
>CAYLXT010000024.1:0-19562 GCA_964387615.1 uncultured Ruminococcus sp. | reverse complement strand
TCTGCGGCTGAGTTTACGGTGAAAACTTTCCTAAAAAGTGGAGCCGCAACAAATTTTTCACGAGTGTTATACTCGTTTGTGGCTTTTATAAATCTTTTTGGAAAATTCATATATTTACACCTGCTATATTAAATTATCTCAAAACTATGAATTCGGTAAAAACTACCGCCCTTTTCTATTCGCTCAATGCCCTCTTTTTGCGGTAATTGTTTGGTTGTGTTAACGTTATCGGTAATACCGCACCAAGGCTCGATGCAAATAAACGGAGCACCGGGCACTGTCCAAATAAGAAGATAATTAAAACCGTCAAAGTTCACCTTGATTTTTTGCCCGGTGGTTTTATTATCCAAATTTACCGAACGTGAATTAAGATTTTTAAAAATCAGGCAATCGTTTTCAAAAAGCGAGTTATCAAGCTGCAATGTATTGGTGTTTTGACCATAGCTTTTAGTGTTGTCGGAAAGCAGAGGGCCTTCAAGCTGATAAGCATCTAAATTCTCGGGTTTTTCAAAAACAATCTGATAATTTTCTATACCCTCGGGGCAGTGGTAGGCTTCGTGAGCGCCCACCGAAAAATACATATCGCCGTCAGTAAGATTTCGGATGTTGTATTCCACATTAAGCTTTTTGCCTATAAGTGTATATATAATTCTGAATTCATACTGGAACGGATAGTTTTCCTGTGGGCAGTTTTCAGAACTCAGCAAAAATGTGGCACTTGATGTATCAACCGTCTCAACTGCGAATTCGGCACGACGGGCAAAGCCGTGCTTTTGCATAGTGTAGGTTTTACCCTCATAGATAAATTCGTCGTCTTTAAGACCGCTACATATCGGAAACAGCACAGGTGATGAACCTGTCCAGAATGCAGGATCACCATACCAGATGTGTTCTTTGCCGTCGCATTTAAGACTTTTAAGCTCTGCGCCGATTTCACTAAATGATGCGGTTAAAAATTCGTTTGAAATAGTAATCATAAATTTAATCCTTATTTAATTGAATCTACAATTGCACGAAGCTCCGCTTCCTTTGCTTCCATATCGGCAACCAGCTTAAACTGTGTGCGGCAACGGTCAAGGTTGTGGTTTTCTCTATGTATCTTAAAGTAAACGTCACCGTTTAAGTGGTCGGTAAGGAAACGAACGCCACACTCAAGCGTCATAAGATATGCGCCTGTTACAAGACTGTCTTTTTCAGCAGGAGTGAGGAACTTGTTTGCGGTAGAAAGATAACCCTTTGCAAAAACCTCAAACAAATGCGTGCTAACCGAAATCTTTGATAGATCGGTTTCGTCCTCGGCACCTGTTGACGCGCCAAAGCGGATGCTGTCACCAAAGTCGTAAGCTGCGGCACCCGGCATAATGGTATCAAGATCGATAACGCACTTTGCCTTGCCTGTAGCATCGTCAATAAGAATGTTGTTAAGCTTGGTATCGTTATGTGTTACACGATAGGGAATTTCGCCGCTTTCAAGCTTAGAGGTAATAGCGTCTGCCTTGCACTCACGCGCGAGAACAAAGTCAATTTCTGCCTGAACGTCCTTAGCGCGACCTGCTTTGTCTTCTGCCAATGCCTTTTTAAAATCAGCGAAACGACTTGGTGTATTGTGGAAGTTAGGGATTGTTTCATACAACTTCTCTGCAGGATACTCTGCAAGCATCTGCTGGAACTCGCCAAAAGCAAGACCGCAGGTGTAAAAATCGTTATCGTTTTCTATCTGCTGGTAGGCAGTAGCCTCTTCAATAAACTTATAAACACGCCAGTAATTACCAAGTTCATCAAGGTAGTAGTTTTTGCCGTCAAGGGTAGGTATTACGGTAAGTGTGCCGTCTTCCTCTACCTTATCGCGCAAAAAAGCGGTAACGCCTACGATGTTATCCATAAGCTCATCGGGCTTTTTAAAAACGTAGTTGTTAATTTTCTGCATAAGGTTTTTAACTTCTTTACCGTCAGCAGATTTATGTATAGCAAGCCATGTAGAATTTATATGGCCGCTACCGTAAGGTTCAATATAGGTGATTTCGTCAGAGTTAAATTGTTTTGCCGCAAGTATTGCAATTTCTCTATCTGTCATTTTTAATACCTCGTTTTTATAATATTAGTTTTCACTATAAATTACTGTAACATCGGGGTGAAGCTGTAAAATAGATGCGGGAACCTGTGGGGTGATTGGGCCAAAGAATGCCTTATCAAGAATTTCTTTCTTGTTAGCGCCGTTTGCTACAAGAAGAACCTTTTTAGCGTTCATAATAGCGCCCATACCCATTGTGATTGCCTTTTTCGGAACGTCGTCAATTGATTCAAAGAAACGAGCGTTTGCTTCAATTGTTGATTCGTGAAGGTCAACAACGTGTGTTTCTTTCACGAAAACGTCAGCAGGCTCGTTAAAGCCAATGTGACCATCAAGACCAATACCTAAAAGCTGGAGGTCAATGCCGCCAAGGTCTGCAATATGCTTGTCGTATGCTGCGCCCTCTGCTTCTAGGTCGCCCGAAATACCGCTTGGTACTGCGGTGCGGTTTTTATCAATGTTTACGTGATTGAAAAGGTTGGTGTTCATAAAGTAGCGATAGCTCTGATCGTGCTCGCCGTTAAGACCAACATATTCGTCAAGGTTTACAGAGGTAACGGTAGAAAAATCAAGTTCGCCGACATTGCACTTTTTAATAAGCTCTTTGTAAGTGCCAACCGGTGAAGAGCCGGTAGCAAGACCTAATACGCAGTTTGGCTTCATAATAATTTGTGAAGCGATAATGTTAGCGGCCTTAATACTTAATTCGTCATAACTTTTTACTGTAATAAAATTCATATTGGTTTCCTCCTGAAAAAATTTGTCGATGAAATGCAAACACACTACATCTATGTTATCATATCTATTATAATTATATCCACTATAAAAGTCAAATAAAATTCCTTTTTTTGTAAAACAAAAAAGCTAAATTCGCTAACGCGAGCTAAATGTACCTACGGCACGCTAAATGCCTAACAGCGCTAAATGTGTCTGTGACACGCTAAAGGCGAATTTTATTTAGCTGTGCGTAAGCACAATTTAGCTATTGAGCAAACAGCTCAATTATTTAGCTGTCGCGCAAGCGGCAATTTAACCAAATAAACAACTAAATTTGCCAACGCAGATAAAATCAATATACGACGTATGGTTGGTGCCTGCGTGCCGACCGTAACGGAACGACACATAGGTCGCTCCCTACGCTATGTTTGAGATATAAAGTTTTATATAAAGAAAAAGAGTCATAAAGATTCTATTAAGAATCATCATGACTCATAATGCTTGCCAAAACATTGAAATTATGAATGGTTTATGGTATAATACTCAAAAGGAGTGTGAGTATATGGAACTGTATGCAAGAGATATGTTCTTTCGTGGCGATAACGAAAAACAACAAGCATATGACTGTTGTATTCACGGAAAAATAGTTTTTAAAATTGGAGACAAGTTGCTCTCTGATGATACAGAGTGGTGTGTAAGTGCTTCGGCATATAGATTCTTGCATACCCTCTTTGAAAACCATTTTATGGGTGCAGAAGAGTTTTTGATTCCTTGTTGCGGACATTTCATGATTCCGTCGGAAGATAAAACGTCTGTAAACATTAGCGGTTGCAGTAATGGTATTGATTTCAACATTATTCACGAAGATGAAAACATCACCATTGTATCGGCAGATAATGCCGAATATCGTATTCCTTTTGAGGAATACAAAAACGCGGTTATATCTTTTGCTAAACAAGTAATGGACTTCTACAAAACAAATCCACCCCGTGAATTTGAAGACGATTTTGACAAGGACGGATATAGTGCTTTTGTCACCGAGTGGTATTCGTTATATGACAAAGCAATTTCAATTACGGATGATATTCCGAAAATCAATCCCATTACTTTTGAAGATTATGATGCTTGCACCGAAAATGAAATTACGGGTATTTGCAAAGAGGGAATCTCGCTGAAATCGTTTGATTTTATAAATTTCAAAGAGTGTGCATATAATTTCAAGCAAACAGAGGGTGGTTCGGGAAAGTGTGTCGGACAAAGAGAAATTACAGACCTTTCATTTACTTTCTACACTTCGCCAAAACCGATTATGATTAAGTTCATTGAGAAAAACAAGTTTATTGAGCTTATTGCAAAAGAAAACACGATATATCGTTTTAATAAACTCCAAAAAGAGATTTTGAAAGATGGATATAGCACAAGAGATATGACATAATAAGGAGGCTTTATGTCACATAGTAAATATAATAAAAGAGGCCATTCACTATATTTAGATAATTGGAATCCGAATGCAAAAAAATATATCAACGAATGCAAAATATGCGGATATAAAGGTTATAGTCCTGCAATAGAACAACCCGACTTTTTAAGCAACAGCGACAAAGACCCCTTTACATTTTCAATTAACAAAGCAATATATGAGGAATTGACCAAAACATTTTCCGTGTTAGAATTGGATGAGTACGGTCGTTGTAAGGATTGTGCAAGAATTCAAGATAAAAAGTAATTAGATAAAAATGGCTATGACATTTCGTGTGTCATAGTTCTTTTAAAATAATTTGCACCAAGTTTGCACCAAAGCGGATTTTTAAGCAAAAGTAAAACCCCGAAAACCGTGATGGTTTTTTTGGGGAATGTTAGTGATATTTTGTGCTTCGCACAAAGTGATATTATGCCTTACGGCATAGTGATATTTCTGCATATGCAGAAGTGTTATTTTATTCGCCACCAAAACTCGCGAAGCGAATATCACTTGGACTTTAGTCCAAATATCACTGCGAAGCAATATAACTCGCCGTAGGCGAATAAAACTGTTCTCAAAGAGATATACAAAAAATGCTCCGTTTTGTACGGAGCATTTTTGTATATTCGACCAAGGTCGAAATTATCTCTTTGAGAACTGTGGAGCGCGACGAGCGCCTTTGAGACCGTACTTCTTTCTTTCCTTCATACGTGGGTCACGTGTGAGGAAGCCGGCCTTCTTAAGCTCCGGACGAAGCTCTGCATCAGCCTGAAGAAGTGCGCGTGCGATACCGTGGCGGATAGCACCAGCCTGACCGGTAACACCGCCACCTGCAACGCGGCATACGATGTCAAACTTGTCAGCGTTCTCGGTAAGAACGAGTGGCTGACGAACGATAACCTTTAAGGTTTCAAGGCCAAAGTAATCATCAATATCTCTCTCGTTGATAGTGATCTTACCGGTACCCTGATATACTCTAACACGGGCAACAGAACTCTTTCTTCTGCCGGTGCCGTAAAAATATGGCTTACCTTCAAACATCTTTTCTGTCTCCCTTCTTAAAATTCATACTTTTCAGGCTTTTGTGCTACCTGAACATAATTTTCGCCTGCATAGATATGAAGACGAGTAAGCGCCTTACGACCGATTGTAGTATCGGGAACCATACCCTTTACTGCAAGCTCCATAGCAAGCTCGGGACGGGTGTTCATAAGGGTTGAATATTTAACCTCTTTAAGACCGCCAATCCAGCCTGTATGGCGACGATAGTATTTGTTTTCTAACTTTTTGCCTGTTAAAACTGCCTTGTCAGCATTGATAACGATAACGTGGTCGCCACAGTCAACGTGAGGTGTGAAAGTGGGCTTTAATTTACCGCGGAGCAAATCAGCAACGCGAGCTGCTGTACGACCGAGAGGACGGTTTGCAGCGTCTACGATGTACCATTTGCGCTGAACTTCGGCAGGTTTTGCCATAAATGTTTTTGACATAACCAAAACCTCCAAATTTAAATATCTTTTTTAGTGCCCGAATATAATACCACAGCGAATTTGCTTTGTCAACACAAATTTTTAAAAAATTTAATTTAAAAAACAAAATCTCCCAAATGCTCGTTTTTTCTCGTTTTTTCTCTTAAATGCTCACTTGCGATTTTTAAAATTATTGTGAATTTTATAAAATAAATTGAACTTAAAGTCAATATATGTTATTATGAGTGTGTATGACGATTTTAAATTAGAAAGTGGAAATATAGGCAATGAAGGTTTTGGCAGTGGGCGATGTTTGCGCGCCCGACGGTTGTGCGTATGCTTTAAAAATTATACCGCTTATCAAGCGTGAAGAAAATATTGATTTGGTTATAGTAAACGGTGAAAATTCGGCCGCGGGCAACGGCATTACGCCAGATAGCGCCGATATGCTTTTTGCTGCGGGAGCCGATGTTATAACCGGTGGCAATCACACCCTTCGCCGAAAAGAGTTTTTTGATATGCTTGATACCAATCCTTTTGTTTTGCGCCCGCATAATTTAAAGGATGCAGAAGCGGGTAGCGGCTACTGTCTTTTTGATATGGGGAGATGCTATGCTGCGGTTATAAACCTTTCGGGACAGATATATCTTGAAAGGGTAAATGCCGACAATCCGTTTAAATGTGTTGACGAGCTGCTCGGTAGGGCGAAGGCTGACGGTGCAAAATATATATTTGTGGATTTTCACGCCGAGGCTACAAGCGAAAAACGCGCAATGGGATTTTATCTTGACGGCAAGGTTACCGCCATTTTTGGCACGCATACTCATGTACAAACAGCCGACGTACAGGTTTTGCCGCGCGGCACGGGTTATATCACCGACCTTGGTATGACCGGCGTTATAAATTCAATACTTGGCGTTAAAAATGATATTATAATAAATCGCCTTAAAGATAACGATATGTCGCGCTTTGAGCAAGCAAGCGGCGAATGTATGCTTAACGGTTGTATATTTGATATTGATGATAAAACAGGACTTACAAAGTCGGTTAAAAGAATATATAAATAATTGAAAATTAAAAATAAACGCGTGCCGCATGCGGCACAGAAATATTTCAGTCGGCTTTGCCGACACAACAGCTTTCAATTCTCAACTTTACATTTTCAATTTAAAAGGTAGGTGATGATGTCGTGAAAAAAATTATTTGTCTGGCTCTTTCTTTGACTCTTATAATATGCTTTTGCGGATGCAGGCAAAATCCAACAAATAGCAGCAGTGAGGGAAATATAACCGTTGTGCCGTCATTATCTTCCGACGAAAAAACGATAAGCCTGCTTTATTCTTACAGCGACAGCCTTAATCCCTACACGGCAAAAACCGCGGCAAACCGCGAGATATCTACTCTTTTGTATGACAGCCTTATAAAGACAGATAATAACTTTGAGCCTATATATGTGCTGGCCGAGTCGGCTGAGATAGCTGATAAAATCTGTACCGTAAAATTGCGCGATGCCGTATTTACCGATGGCAACGCGGTGACGGCTGACGATATAATCTATTCATACAACACGGCAAAGGCTTCATCACAATATATGCACAATTTTTATGAGGTTGTGTCGGTTTTGGCGGTTGATTCAAAAACGGTTGCATTTAAGCTTTCGCAAAACGATCCTTATTTTATAAATCTGCTTGACTTTCCGATAATAAAATCGGGCACATCGGGGATTACCGATGCCGACGGCAAAGAGCTTGCTCCTATCGGTTGCGGAAGATATTATCTTGCAGAAGACGGCTTAAGCTTTAAGCTTAATAAGAAATATTACGGTAAAAAAAGTGTTATTGAAAGCATAAAGCTTATAAACTCGCCCGATGCGGCATCCACCTCGCATTATGTAGAGGTAGGGGCCACTGCGGTTTATTATACCGAGGGAGATAATATTGTGCGTATGAGCGGCAAAAAAACAGAGGTTAATTTAAACCGCTTTATATATATAGGTGTAAATGGCGCTTACGGTTCGTTACAAACAAAAGAAATGAGATATGCAATATCCTCAGCTATTGACCGCGATGCTATTTGTCAGACTGCGTATTATAACAATGCCGTAGCGGCAACAGGCTATTTTAACCCTTCTTTCAAAGCTACAAAAGCGTTGCAAAGTATAGACAGTAAGCCTAATTCAAAAATAACGGTTGAAAATTTGTCAAAAATAGGATATAATAGTATGAATTCAAATGGTTTTTATGCAAATGCGTCGGGTAATAACCCCGTGTTTACTTTGCTTGTGAATTCAGAAAACAGTTCTCGGGTGGCTGCGGCAAACTTAATTGCATCGCAGTGCAAAACCGCGGGTATACAAATAAATGTTATCCAGTGCAGTTACGAGCAGTATGTCGCCCGACTTGAAAGCGGAGCTTTTCAGTTATATCTTGGCGAGGTTCAACTTCTTGATAATATGGATATGACTCAGCTTGTAGTTCCCGGTGGTAGCGCGGCTTACGGTGTCAGTGTTCCAAATGCAGAAAATACCGATGAACAACCTGCCGAAAATCCCGATGCATCGCAGAACGCGGCGCCGCAGATTAGCTCCTGCGAGCAGATACTTTCGGCCTATCATAACGGCGAATGCGGTATCAACGATGTGGCGGGTACTTTGCTTACTGAAATGCCCCAAATACCAATATGTTATTTAAACGGCGTTTTGTTTTATGACTCTGCCATCAAAGGCGGGGTAGAAGCCAGTAGCAGCGACATTTATTTAAGTTTTGAAAATTATGAATTTTAGGAGGATTTATTTATGATATCTTATGAAACCAGAACAGGCTCCGTTTGTTTTACCGAAAACTTTTTAAGCAAGCTTATCGGTCACGCTGTAACTTCCTGCTTTGGCGTTGTGGGTATGATGCCTTCATCAAACCGCCAGCGCTTGTTTGGTCTTGTTTCAAAAGAACAGGCTCTTGACACAGGCATTAAAGTGATCGGCAACTCAAACGAAATCGACGTTGAAATTCATATAATGGTAACCTTTGGTATGAATATCCCCGCCATTGCAGCAAGCATTACCGAGAAGGTTAAATATGTAGTAGAAGATTCTACCGGTATTACCGTAAATAAGGTAACCGTAAAGGTAGACGGAATTAAAGAATAATGTTATTCTTTCCGCTTAAAGTAAGGAGTGTTTATTTTTGTTTAACGGTAATATTTTACGTGACGCAATTATCTCTGCCGCCAATAATCTTGCAAATAATCGCAAGCAGGTAGATGACCTTAACGTTTTCCCTGTGCCCGATGGTGATACAGGCACAAATATGTCTATGACTTTGGCAAATGCCGTTCGCGAACTTGAAAAAGTAAGCGATGAAGCCGCAGGCAAGGTAGCCCAGATTAACGCATCTGCCTTGCTTCGTGGCGCACGTGGCAACTCGGGTGTTATAACCTCGCTGTTGTTCCGTGGTTTTGCAAAAGGTATCGGTAATGATGAAACCGTAACTGCCGAAAATCTTGCCGCCGCATTTAAGTTGGGTGTAGAAGCCGCTTACAAGGCTGTTATGAAGCCTACCGAGGGCACAATTCTTACTGTTGCCCGTATAGCAAGCGAAAAGGCAACTGCAGCCTACGAGTCGGGCAAAGATGCTTTGGGCGTTTTTGCTGACGCTATCGCAGGCGCAAAAGAGGCTCTTGCCGAAACTCCCGAGCTTTTGCCTATGCTTAAAAAAGCGGGTGTTGTTGACGCAGGCGGTCAGGGCTTTGTAATAATTCTTGAAGGTATGATGTCGGTATTCCGCGACGGTGTTGTTATTGCATCAAAGAGCGGTAGTGTTGAAATTGTCGAAGATGAAGAAAACGAAAGCCGCAACGCAGCAGGTGAATTTGAAACCGAAATTACATTTACTTATTGCACCGAGTTTATCGTAAAACGCGATCCCGAGTGCCCGAAAGAGCCAAGCGAACTCAGAGCATATTTAGAAACCATAGGTGACTGCGTTGTTGTGGTTGACGACGAAGAGATTATTAAGGTTCACGTTCATACCGACCATCCGGGTAATGCTTTTGAAAACGGTCTTATATTTGGTTCGCTTACCAATATGAAGGTTGAAAATATGCGTGATCAGCACGAACGCGCTAAGCACGATGCGGCAAACGCTAAAAAAACTCCCGCAAAAACCAAAGACAACGAAAAGATTGAATCGGTAGAGATTACAAAACCCGTAGGTTTTGTTTCGGTTTGCGCAGGCGACGGTGTTGCGGCGCTGTTTCAAGACCTTGGTGTAGATACCATCGTTTCGGGCGGTCAGACAATGAACCCCAGCACCGATAATATCTTGCGCGCTATCGAGAGCACACCGGCAGAAACCGTTTATGTGCTTCCTAACAATAAAAACATTATTATGGCTGCTGAACAGGCTATTCCGATAAGCACACGCAAGGTAATAGTTCTTCATACAAGAACCATTCCACAGGGTATTACCGCTATGCTTAACTTTGATGAAAGCGCTGATTGTGAAGCAAACGCTATCGCAATGCAAAAGGCGGCAGAAAAGATTGCAACAGGTCAGGTAACCTTTGCCGCGCGCGACTCTGACTTTGACGGTCACAAGATTAAGCAGGGCGAAATTATGGCTATGACAGGCGGTAAGATTTCGTTTGTTGATACCGATATCGAAAAAGCCACTCTTAAACTTATAAAATCTATGATTAAGCGCGAGAGTGAGTTTGTAACCGTAATTTACGGTGCAGATGTTACCGATTCTCAGGCTGCCGCTTTAGAAGAACAGCTCAATGAAAAGTTTGGCTCTAAGGTAGAAATTACCTTCGTAAACGGCGGTCAACCCGTATACTATTACATTATTTCTGTAGAGTGATATATTTAATGTCTAATTTCCAAACCGACATAAGATTTTTAAAGGGCGTCGGAGAAAAACGCGCCCAGCATCTGTATTCACTGGGCATCGATACAATCGGTGCCCTTTTGCGTTATTATCCACGTGGGTATGAAGATTTTAGCAATATAAAACAAATTTTTGATTGCAACAATGATGAAAAGGTTTGTGTAAAAGCCAAAATTATTACACCTATAAGTGAAAATAAAGTCCGCCAGAATATGACCATTTATAAGTTTGCCGTAAGTGATGATACCGCGCAAATGCAGGTTACAATTTTTAATAATAAATACCTCGCAGCGCGTCTGCATCAGGGTAGCGAGTATCTGTTTTTAGGCAAAATGCAGTCAGGCGCCTTTTTGCCTGCGATGTCCTCTCCCGAAATACGTGAGGTTGGCGACACTGGTATTGCGCCCATATACCCTGCCTCTAAAAATATGACCTCTGCGGCAATTCAAAAACTGGTTAAAACTGCGCTCGCAAGTTGTGAAATCACAGATGTTTTGCCCGAGAGTATAAGGCTTAAATATAAATTGTGTGATCTGCGTACCGCTATAGAGAATATACATTTTCCTAAAAGCGAAGAGTCTCTTGCACAGGCAAAAAAATGCCTTGTTTTTGAAGAGTTGTTTGTTTTGCGTACAAGTCTTATGCTGCTGAAAAACAAACGCCGTGTCAGATCTCCGTTTGTTTTCACAAATAATTACACCAATGATTACATAAACTCTCTGCCTTTTGATATGACAAACGCGCAAAAGCGTGTTATTGCCGAGTGCGAATCCGATATGGCGTCGGGTAGGGTTATGAATCGCCTTATACAAGGTGATGTCGGTTGCGGTAAAACTGCCGTTGCAGCGGCGCTTATGTATCACACGGCAAAAAACGGCGCTCAGGCGGCAATTATGGCTCCAACCGAAATTCTGGCCGAACAGCATTATAAAAATTTGTGCGAAAGCCTTAAAAACACCGATATAAAATGCGTTTTACTTACAGGTTCGCTTAAAAAAAGCGAAAAGCAAAAGACTAAAGAATTGCTCGCGAGCGGGCAGGCGCAACTTGCTGTAGGTACCCATGCGCTTATAAGCGGTGATGTGGAGTTTAAAAATCTGGCTCTTGTTATTACGGATGAACAGCACCGTTTTGGTGTGGCGCAACGCGCCGAACTTTCAGGTAAGGGTGTGCAGCCACACACACTTGTTATGTCGGCAACGCCTATACCACGCACTTTGGGTCTTATTATTTACGGTGACCTTGATATAAGTATTATTGATGAATATCCCAGAGGCCGCGTGCCGATAGAAAACTATTGTGTAGAAAGCGCTTTGCGGCAACGTGTTTTTGGTTATATCAAAAAGCACCTTGACGAAGGCAGGCAGGGCTATATCGTCTGCCCTATGGTCGAGGAAAACGAGGAGCTTGATATAAAAAGTGCTGAAGAATATTTTGCTGATATAAAAGACGGCGAATTTAAAAACTATCGCGTAGGGCTTCTTCACGGCAAAATGAAACCCAAGGACAAGGATGCCGTTATGCGCTCGTTTAAAGATGGCGAGATACAGTTGCTTGTCTGCACAACCGTTATTGAGGTTGGTATAGATGTGCCAAATGCCGCTATTATGGTTATAGAAAACGCCGAGCGTTTCGGCCTTTCGGGGTTGCACCAGTTGCGCGGCAGAATAGGCAGAGGCAGGCATAAATCTACCTGTATATTCATTTCGGATTATAAAAAAGAGCGTCTTAATGTTATAAAGCAAAGTAATGACGGATTTAAGATTGCTGATGAGGATTTACGCCTTCGCGGTCCCGGTGACTTTTTAGGCTCGCGTCAGCATGGATTACCGCAACTTAAAATCGCGGATATTTATGCCGATACCGATACTTTACGTCTAACCGGTATGGCAGCGGCAGAGCTGCTTGAGCAAGACCCTAAGCTCAAGCAACCAGAAAACGCAAACCTTAGAAAAGAAATTATATCAATGTATAAAAAATTAAACGAAAATTGATTATAGAAGGCAAAAACAATGTTAAAAAGATTTTTAAGTTATTACAAACCTCATAAGTTTATCTTCGCGCTTGATATGCTGGCGTCATTTGCAATGTCGGTTATTGCAATATTTTATCCTATGATAACGCGCAAAATGCTTAATGAGCTTATTCCCGAAGAGCGATATCGCGAAATAGTCATCTACGGTGTGGGATTGCTTGTTGTCTATTTACTTCGTATGGGGCTCTCGTATTTTGTGCAGTATCAGGGTCATATGATGGGCGTAAAAATGCAGGAAAAGATGCGCAGCGATCTGTTTGCTCATATAGAAAAGTTGCCGTTTTCTTTCTTTGATAACAATGAAACAGGCAAAATTATGACCCGAATGACCAGCGACCTTTTTGATGTTGTAGAGCTTGCTCACCACGGCCCTGAAAACGTTATAATTACGAGTGTTTCTATTATTATTTCTTTTGCGTATCTTATGTCTATAAACGTGCCGCTTTCTCTTATTTTATTGGCTTGTGTGCCGTTGCTGATTATTATATCGTCTGTTTTACGCAAAAGAATGCGCGACGCATTTAAGCGTCGCCGTGAATCAAACGCAGTAATTAACGCCGCGCTTGAAAGCAGTATTTCGGGTATACGAGTTACCAAAGCGTTCACAAATCACGATAAAGAAATAGAAAAGTTTTCGCACGGTAACGTTCAGTTTGTAGAAAACAGCCGCCGGGCATATAAGGCTATGGGGCAGTTTCATTCAAGCACAACCTTTATTACCGATATTTTTAATGTTATCTTACTTATAGCGGGGGGCTTCTTTCTCTTTAACGGCAAAATAGCAAATTTTGGCGATTATTCGGCATTTATCGTATCAATAAATCTTTTTATAAACCCAGTAAACACCCTTATTCGTTTTATGGAATCTTTTCAGAACGGTGTTACAGGATTTGAACGGTTTATTGAAATTCTTGACACACCGATCGAAGAAGATAATCCTGACGCTTTGCCAATGCCAAAGGCCGAAGGTAATATAGAATTTAAAAATGTTACCTACGGTTACGACGACGGCGATAATGTGCTTAAAAACGTGAGCCTTAAAATAGAAAAAGGCAAAACATACGCGCTCGTGGGTCCTTCAGGCGGCGGCAAAACCACCATTTGTCATCTTATACCCCACTTTTACGATGTTCATCAGGGCCAGATTTTAATTGATGGTATTGATATTAATAAAATTACCCGTGATTCGCTCCGCAAAAATATCGGCATTGTGCAGCAGGATGTTTATCTGTTCAACTCAAGCATTAAAGAAAACATTCTATACGGCAGATTAAATGCTACCGACGATGAGGTCATCGAAGCGGCAAAACGCGCTAATATACACGATTATGTTATGACATTGCCTAACGGCTATGACACCGTTATAGGTGAGCGCGGCGTAAAACTTTCGGGCGGACAAAAACAACGACTCAGCATTGCGCGTGTCTTTCTTAAAAACCCGTCGATACTTATTTTGGACGAAGCAACGAGCGCTTTAGACAATGCAACCGAGATTATGATTCAGCAGGCGCTTGACGAGCTGTGCCGTGGCAGAACAACGCTTGTTGTAGCGCACCGCCTTTCTACCATTAAAAATGCGGATGAGATAGCAGTTGTATCGGGTGGAGAAATCGCCGAGCGCGGCACGCATAGCGAGCTTATTGAACAAAAAGGCATTTACGCAATGCTGCATAAACAACTATTTAGAGAAGAATAGTGATAAAAGCAGAGACTAATATTTTACTCTCTGCTTTTGTTACTATATGGAGTTTTTGATAAAGTTTTGAAATATTTTGTCGAATGGCTTGACTGAAATTTTTATTTGTGTTATCATAAGCAGGCGACATAACATTATGATATTACGAAAACCATGGGAGAAGAGTGATTTGTTAAAAACACATTTCTCTAATTAAACTTCTCTTGTGGTTGATTGTTGTTATGTCGCAATAACTAAGAGTTATGTGTTTTTTGTGCGTAACTTTAGGTTACGCACTTTTTGTTTTTATTGGGTATTAAGCAGAAGTCAGCAGCTGCTTTCTACTATATCGATGCGGTTTGGTTGTTTTAAAAAACGGCTATCTTTCTTGAATTTATTAACCGCAACGGGTAAAGCCACCGTTTTTACGGTGGTTTTATTTTTATCTTGCTTTTTTGTTTGTTTTTTGAGATAATAAGAAATGCTAAATAATATTGTTTTTAATATTAAAGAAAAAATTTTTGTTTTGTGTTAAGATTTGAAAGGTGAGGCGCTATGGCAGATTTTGTGAAGTTTCATTTTGACAATACCTTTTATAACGAGCCTATCTCTTTTGCGCCCTTTAATCTTGTGCAGGTTGGCGATATTGACACCTATTCGGGTTTTAAGTGTATGCGTCACACCCAAATAGCGCACGAAATTACATATATTGTTCGTGGTAATGCGAATATTTTGTGTGGCAACAAAACCTATCTTTGCAAAACGGGCGATATAATCTTTAATCCAAAAGGCACGGCGCACGCTATAGATAGCGCCGACGGTCACTCGTTACGATATTATTACATAGCCTTTGATATTGTGGACTGTGAAAACGAGTGTGAAAAGAAACTCTACGACTTCTTTAAAACTGCAAAGGCAGGCTGTATGACAGCCGACCGCAGTATTCCGCACACCTTTCACGATATATTTTTAAATCTTTACGGCGGTGATGAATTTTCATCTACCATAATTTCCGACAGTATCCGAAAACTTTTAATATATGCCAAACGTTCTCTTTCCGGTGATGCAAATCAGGTTTACGTGCCCGACGTTCGTTTTGGCAAAAAGCGCACCGTAGCGCAGATATGTTCGTTTATTGACTCAAACGTTGAAGATATTGACACCCTTAAAAAATTACCGCAAAAATTCGGCTACAGTTATTCTTACATATCATCGTTTTTTTCAAAATCTATGGGGCTCTCTCTTAAAGAATATTTTTTAATGAGCCGTCACCGTCGCGCCTGCGAACTACTGCGCAGCGGAATGACAGTCACTGCGGTAGCCGAACGTATGGGATATAGCAGTATACACGTATTCAGCAAGGCTTTTTGTTCTCGCGAGGGTATATCACCCAGTGAGTACGCACAAAACACCAAACAAACCCATACGGGTTAAAAATAAAAAGTGAGGTAAATTTTATGAAAGTTGCAGTCATTGGTTGCGGTACTATCGCGAACACAGCGCATATTCCCGCATACATGGAAAACGAAAAGGCAGAAATTAAATATTTTTGCGATATTATTCCCGAGCGTGCCGAAAAAGCCGTAGAAGAATACGGTTGCGGTATTGCCATCACCGATTACAAGGTGGCGCTTGCCGACCCCGAAATAGAGGCAATTTCGGTTTGTACTCCAAACAACGTTCATCCGCTTATTTCTATCGATGCGCTTCGTGCAGGCAAAAACGTTCTTTGCGAAAAACCTGCCGCTCGTACATATAACGAAGCGCTTACAATGCAGGAAGCTCAGCACGAGACAGGCAAGGTGCTTAACATCGGTGTTTGCAACCGTTTTCATAACGGCGTAAGAGTGCTTAAAAAGCTTATTGACGAGGGTATGTTTGGTGATATATTCCACGTTTACGTTAGCTTCCGTGCGTTTCGTTCAATCCCGGGTCTTGGCGGCGCATTTACCACCAAGGCAATCGCAGGCGGCGGCGCGCTTATTGACTGGGGCGTACATTTCCTTGATATAGTTATGTACTGCTGCGGTGACCCAAAGCCACTTACCGTAACAGGCGAAGCGTTCTGTAAACTCGGCAAAAATATCCCCGAATACGTTTACCCTGGCGAAATGTGGGCAGGTCCACCAATACTTGACGGCACCTATGACGTTGATGACTCAATCACTGCGCTTATCCGTACCGAAGGTCCTACCATTACCGTTAACGGCGCTTGGGCGCAAAACGTAAAGAACGAAGAAATGTTTATTGACTTTATGGGTGATAAGGGCGGTTGCCGTATAAACTATTACACCAAAGAGTTCACAGTTTACACAACCAAAGATGGCGAGCTTTATGAATATACCCCCGAGTTTGAAGCAAACGTTCAGATAGCAACCGAGATTGATGAGTTTCTTGATTGCATTAAATCGGGTGAAAAACTTTCTAACCACATTGATACCAATATTATCACTGCAAAAATGATGCAGGCAATTTACGATTCTGCCGAAACGCACCGCGAAATAGTACTGGATTAAGGAGAAAACATAATGATTAAAGTTGGTTTTATAGATTATTATCTTGATGAATGGCATGCCAACACCGCTCCTGCTCATTTGCTTGAACAGTCAGAGGGTGAGGTTAAGGCTTGCTATGCTTATGGCGAAGTTGCAAGCCCCAAGGGCGTTACAAGCGAGGCTTGGTGTGAAAAAATGGGCATAGAGCACTGCGCTACCATAGCCGAGGTTATTGAAAAATCTGACGTGCTTGTGGTTTTTGCTCCCGATAACTGCGAGCGTAAGGAAGACCTTAGCCGCGAGGCGCTTGCCAGCGGTAAACCCTGCTTTGTAGATAAGCCTTTTGGTACAGATTTGGCATCTGCCAAGCGTATGTTTGCAATTGCAGAAGAAAGCGGCACACCCTGCTACACCTGTTCGGCTCTCCGTTATGCGCAAGAGTATTATACTGTTGACCGTAGCGCTGTAAAATCACTTGTGGCAATGACACCGCAAAACTCTTATGATAACTACATTCTTCACGCATTAGAACCTGCTATGATGATTATGGAAGAGCCCGCTAAACGTGCAAGCGCCGTAATGACTGACGATGCTTTTTATTCGGTAACAATCGAAATGCAAAGCGGCAGACACATAGTTATAAGCAGTCTTAACTATGACTCACCTTATATGATGAACATCTGCATACCAACTGCTAACCAGCTTATTGACTGCAGTTATGATTTCTGGATTTATCACTATAAAGCAATGGTAGAATTCTTTAAAACAGGCGTTGAGCCCGTATCTCATAAAGAAACTCTTATGATTGCCGCAGCCCGTGAAGCAGGTAAAAACAGCCTTGCCGCAAATGGCGAATGGATAACCGTAGATAATAATTACTAAATTTTAAAACCTCACTTTGTGCAAAAGTGAGGTTTTTTATTGTTTTATTGACCAAGTATATATAAAAAGGTACTATATAAGTGAAGGGGGTAAATGTATGAAAAAAATAATCGCAATAATTTTAACTTTTGTAATGATTATAAGTCTTGTTTCTTGCCGAACTGCGAGCGATGGCGCAAGTAGCATTGTGTCGGTTAACGATGTTGTTAGCGAATTGTCAATAATAGAAAAAATCGAATCGCAAGAAAATGTTCAATCGCAAATACCCCAAGATGACACTTTTACAAGCTCCATCGCAAAACCCGATGAAGTGAAGTTTTATAAAAATGGTAAATACGGCCTGTCAAAAATCGCTGATAAAAATTATGAAATTGCAAAGCTTGTAGAGTCGTGGTATAAGCCTTATGAGTTTGATACTTTACCTTTTTGCAACTGGGAGTACAACGAAGAAACAATAGCTGAAATTAAAAGCAAAGAAACTGTGGTAGAAATTTGCTTTAAAAACAGTGCACAAATAAATATGTTGTCAAAAATTGACCATGGTAAATATAGTAAGATAATGATTCCCTTGACTGGTAGGTATGCGTACTACGTTTTCTTGGGAAACGGTGAATATACTTATAATATTCTTTTAGGTGATTTAGGCGGCAAAGGTCTCGAAAAATATTTTGATGATATTGCGTTAGAAAAAGAGGTGCGAAAGTGGCAAAGTACGGTTATAGCACCTAAAAAAATTACGTTTTACAAAGACGGTATGCAGTCAGTGTCAACCGACAAAGATTTTAATCATAAGATTGCAAAACATATTGAAAGCTGGTTTAAATACGTCACAGAATGCACATCATTTAATGGAATAACTATGTCTTCAAACATAACTTCACAAAAATATAACAGTACCGCAGTTGAACTTGAGTTTGATTCCGAGTTTAGTTTTTACGGTGGTTTTATACAAAAAGATGAGCGAAAAATATTTATTTCACTTGACGGTGATTATCCTTATACGATATTTACAAATGATGGTTACTATGACACTAATTGGGGAAATATGTCACCAGTAACAAAGTTTCAAAACAAAAATTTAGAACAGTTTTTTGTAAATCGGCAGTTTGAAGAAATACAACCGACAGGCAAATGGGAAAGCACGGTTTATCCGCCGATGAGAGTTCAACTTTATAAATACGGTGAATTACTTGAAGAATCTATTGATAAAGAGTTTAACCATAAGATCGCCCAGTATATTGAGTCGTGGTACATATATAAGGAACATTTAGAGTTTAGTGATGTTGGGATAAAGGACACTACAATAAATGATATACGACAAAATGAAACGTATATAGAGATGTTTTTTAATAGCGAAATAAAATTTTATGGAAATAATATATTAACCAAGGACACCTGTTGTTTGCTTATACCGCTTACGGGCGACTTTGCCTATTTTGTATTTGCGGCAAACGATGACTATAATTATGACAAATACAATTTTCCTGAAAATTCAAAGAGTTTGGAATTGTTTTTTGACGCGCTTAAATAAAAACAACCCCCGACCAATCGGTCGGGGGTTAAATTTTGCTTCAACTTAAAATTACTTAAGTTCAACCTTTGCGCCAACTTCTTCAAGCTTAGCCTTGATTGACTCAGCATCTTCTTTGCTTGCTGCTTCTTTAAGGGTTTTAGGAGCGCCATCAACAAGTGCCTTTGCTTCTGCAAGGCCAAGACCTGTGATTTCACGAACTGCCTTAATAACCTTAATCTTTTCAGCGCCTGCTTCTGCGAGAACAACGTCAAACTCGGTCTTCTCTTCAGCGGCTGCTGCTGCGCCTGCTGCGGGAGCTGCTACTGCTACTGCAGCTGCTGCAGATACGCCAAATTC
>CAYLXT010000023.1:0-20217 GCA_964387615.1 uncultured Ruminococcus sp. | reverse complement strand
TATATGTATATGTCGCAGTTTGGTACGCTTTTTGTAGAAAACCGTTATACCGATTACCCCAACTATTTTCCGCACAACACCTTTAAAAACGTGTGGAATTTGGCTCGCGTTATTCCTACCCGTCGTTTGCAAATGGAATTGCTTAACACCCGTCGCAATACCGACAAGTACGAGGGTATATTATTTGCGCCTAATACCTACAGTCCTGACTATCTTTTCGCTACGGTTATGGTTGCAAACCCGCTTTTCTGGATGGAAATGAGCAACCTTCACGACGAGGATGCCGAAATTCTTGCTAAAATATCGGCAGTATATAGAGATTATAAGGCAGAACTGTTTGCCTCACGCGTTGTACCCGTTGGCAACAGACCTGATGGTATGAGTTTTTCGGGCTATTGCTGTCCTGCACCTGATAAAAAATCGGCACATCTTATTTTGTTCCGTGAAGCGACGGACGAAGATAAATATACATTTGAATTACCCGTAGATGTTGTTGATAAAAACATAGAAATAATTTATCAAAACGCACCCGCCGAAGTAGGTTTTGATGATAACAGAGCAACGGTTAAGTTTGCAGAAAAACGGTCGTTTGTGTGGGTGAAAGTCAGTTTATAATTTATTGACAAAACCGCATTATAATGCTAAAATCAAATTTGAATAAAATTTAGTTTGCGGAGGTAAATAAACATGGCAAAACGTATATTCGCTTTTTTGCTGACGCTTATAGTTGCTGTTTCTTTTGTAGGTTGCAGCAAACCTGAATCCGAGCAATCATCTGCAGAGGTTGAGGTTATTATAGAAGAGTCAACTATAACAGAAGGCGGTGAAAGCAGTATGATATCGGAGAACAATCAGAGTTCAGAAAGCACACAAAACAACTCAAGTGTTGATACCCCTGTTTCAAGTGAGGAGCCTGTAAGCTCTTCGGAGGTAAGCTCGGTGGCTTCAACTCCGTCAGAGTCGGAAGATGCGACTATAAATATTGATTACGAGTGGAAGTCTCACTCTGAGGATTATAAGCTTATTGCTTTTACATTTGACGACGGCCCTGCTGATTTGATGTCAAATTACGTGCAATATTTTGCGGCCTTTGAGGGTGCAGGCACCTTTTTTGTAAATGGTACGAGCATAAAAAGTGATTATGATTATAAAAAAATGCAAGAGGCAATTAATTACGGCTGGAATATCGGCAATCACGGCGATAAGCATCTAGTCGCAACTACAGGCGGTAACGGTGGCACAGAGGCTACCTATGATGAGCTTAAAGCCGATATTAATAATCTTATACACAAACTTGAATCAAATTTAACAAAAGCTGACGGTTCGCCGTATGAGGTAAGCCTTTACAGACCTCCCAATATTAAGCCCACCGCAAACACCTTTAAGATATGCGCAGAAGAAAACCTTGCTGTAATATGGCTCGCTCATGATGCGCTTGATTGGGGTACAAACACGAAGGACGACAGTTATAAGGTGTTTAAAAACGGTATAGGAACTTGGGAAGATGGGGATATAATTCTTTGTCACGAAACGAGTCAGAACACGTATGACATTTTGCAGGAAGTATTGCCGGACTACTTCAGAGCGGGCTACCGTTTCTGCTCAATTACCGAGCTGATGGAGCTGCGCGGTATTTCGCAGGAGGAGATATCGGGCGAGCTTAATGAGCTTGACGGCAATCGCGGTATGGTTACTAATATTTTAGATGCCGCAAAGGCAGGCAAAAAATAGGTGATGTTATGACAAAAATTACATTGCTTGGTGATTCAATCCGTTGGATTGGTTACGGCAAAGCAGTACCCGAACTTTTGGGAGACGAGTTTGAAGTCTGGCAGCCGAATGACAACTGTCGTTTTGCAAAATATACACTTCGTGGGCTTTTTGAATGGGAACAGCAGATGCACGGCAGCCGTATAGTGCACTGGAACAACGGACTTTGGGACGTTTGTGATATTTTAGATGACGAAAAAGCATTTACATCTATAGAGGAATACACCGAAAATATGCTGCGAATAGCCGATATTCTTTTGAAAAGATACGAAAAGGTTATTTTTGCAACCACAACACCCGTGTGGCCCAAGGACCAGTATAATGATAATGCTGTAATCGAAAAATACAATGATATAATCGTGCCTCTACTTCGCGAAAAGGGTGTAATTATAAACGATTTATATACACTTGTATCTAAAGATATTAAGCGTTATATTTCGGATGACCTTATTCATTTGTCAGAAGAGGGCGTAAAGCTTTGTTCAGACCAGACGGTAAAAATTATAAAAGAGACCGCAAAAACGTTAAAAGACGATTACATTGCTGAAGAATTTGAAAAAAACACCACGGGTGCGCCTGTGTAATGGAGGGGTTTTTATGAACGGTTATAAAAAACAGGTTGAATTTTTGGATTGGGAATTCGGTATGTTTTTCCATTTTGGTATTCGTTCGTTTTACCCGGGTCACGTAGATTGGGATAACAAGGATATGCCGCCCGAAAAGTTTAACCCTACAGAGCTTGATTGCGAGCAATGGATTAAAACCGCTAAAGAGGCAGGCGCTACATATGCAATTCTTACCACCAAGCATCACGACGGCTTTGCGCTTTGGCCCTCAAAATATTCAAACTACAGCGTAGCGCAAACCCCGTGGAAAGACGGCAAAGGTGACGTTGTACGCGAGTTTACCGAAGCTTGCCGCAAATATGACCTTAAGGTAGGCCTTTACTATTCACCTGCGCAGTGGGGTAAATATTCTATACCTTTTGATGATGCAAAGGCGTACGATGATTATTTTATAAATCAGATTAGCGAACTGCTTACCAACTACGGCAAGATTGACTATTTGTGGTTTGACGGCTGCGGCAGCGAAGGTCACGAATATGATAAAGAACGTATTGTTAAGGCAATGAATGAAATGCAACCCGAGTTGCTTACTTTTTGTGATCCCGAATGGACACCCGGTGTGCGTTGGGTAGGTAATGAGGACGGCTATGCATCGCTTAATAATCCGCTTGTTGTATCGTCAACCGATTTTTCCGAGCTTGCTACCGAAAAGCAAGAGTTGTCAAAGGCTGTATTTTTACCTTCGGAATGCGATTGCAAGCTTCGCGCTACCTGGTTTTATGACCTTAATGAAGATACCATAAAAAGTGTTGAGGAGCTTTTTGGTATGTACGAAATGTCGGTAGGTCACGGCTCAAACTTCCTTATAAATATCGGTCCCGATAATCGCGGTCTTTTGCCCGACGCTGACGTGAAGCGGATTTTAGAGCTTGGCGCACGTATTAAAGCGGCTTATGGCACTCCCGCGAATTTCAGCGATTTTGAAAAGCAAGGCGACACATATACAATAACGCATAACGAGGCGGGTCCAACCGATGAGTGGAAAATGCCCGAGGAGAGAAATCTTACCAACTGTGTTATGATTAAAGAGGACCTTACAAACGGTCAAAAGATTAAATCGTTTAGTGTTTATGGCTATCTTCCTGCATACAGACACAAAAAGATTTTGCTTTTTGAAGGCAAAACCATAGGTCACAAGGTGCTTTGCAAATTTAGTCCTCTACGCGCATCAAAATATGAGGTTGTAATAAACAGTTACGACGAAGACTATGCAATAACCGATATTAAAGCGTATTATGCAAAATAAATTATAATTTGTAGGGTGATTTAATGATTACATCATCTGATAACAAATTCGGTATGTTTATTCATTGGGGTCCGTATGCTGTGCTTGGTCTTCACGAGCAGGTGCTTGCCCGATATAGTATACCGCACGACGAGTATGAGTCTATGGCGATGCAGTTTAATCCTACCGATTATGACCCTGAAAAATGGGTGTTGCTTGCTAAAAAATGCGGTATGAAGTATATGCTTTACCGCCAAGCATCACGACGGATTTTGTATGTGGGATACAAAGCGCACGGATTATAACATAATGAACACACCTTACGGCAAAGACGTTTTAAAAATGCTCAGTGATGCTTGCCAAAAGCACGGTATGTTGTTGTCGCTTTACTACAGCAATCCCGATTGGCATTATGAATTCGGGGGAAGAATTAAAATACGATATAATAGTTTTGCCCGAGTTTATTGATATGAACAAGAAAGAACAGGAAAAGCCACTTCACATATACGGTATAAATGCCGACAAATTCTCCGACGAGCCTATTGTAATTGAAATTAAGTGGTAAAATTCAAGGGTCGACAAGCGTAAAAAGGGCGTTTGTCGACCTTTTCCAATCCTTGACAAACACCCCCTGAAATGCTAATATAAATTTAAGCAAGCTCATTCTGAAATTTGTTTAAAAAGGAAAATAAAGTATGGCTTTAAATAAACTTGTAAGCGTTTGCATTAACGCATATAACAGCGAAAAATATATTGCCGAAACAATAGAGTCGGTAATAAATCAGACATATCAGAATCTGCAGATTATTGTGGTTGATGATGCTTCTACCGACTCTACTGCAGAGATTGTAAAAAGTTTTGATGATCCGCGCATTGAGCTATACACGCTTGAAAAAAACGGTCATATTTCAAACGCCAACAACGAAACCTACCGCAGAGTTCGCGGCGAATATATGGTGCACATTGATTCCGACGACGTTATGTTGCCCGAGCTTATACAAAAAAGTGTAGAATATCTTGAAGCGCATGCCGAGTGCGGCGCAACATTTTGCAGACCCGTTTCGGTAGATGAAAACGGCAATGAAGTGGTAATTGAAAATTTTGACAGTGTTTTTGATATTGGCGAAAAAACACAGGCAGGTCTTGTGCGCTTGTTCTTTGATTCCCTTAACCGCCTTTTGCATCCTGGTGTCGCTATGCGAAAAAGCGTAATGGATGATATAGGCTTTCACAACCTGTCGCTTAGTTATTTGCACGATTTTGACTACTGGACAAGACTGGTGTTAAAATATCCTATACATGTGCACAAAGAGGTTTTGGTAAGATACCGTGTAAACACAACAAATGAGCACAACAGTCATCTTGATGAGAGTCGGAAGAATGCGCACAATATAGAGTTTGCGCGAATTATTTATCGAATGATTGACAACTGCCCCGATGATATTTTTTTAGAGGCGTTTTCAGACCGCTTACATTTTAACGGATATCACACCCACGAGGAAACCCAGCTTGAAAAGGCGTTTTTGCTTAAAGAGGGCCTTAAGGCCGTATTTTTACCGCAGAATAATATCCTTTCTATTGTGATGCTGTCAAAACTTTTTCAGGATAAGAAATATGTTGACATAGCGCGTGAAAAATTCAACTTTACCGTAAGAGATTTTTATAAATTGCAGTCTAATGAAACGTTGTACAGTCAGATCAAACACGATACCAAGCAACATGAATTTAACCTGCAAATAATCGAGCTTAATAAAAATATTATTGCCTTGCATTCGGAAATCGATGGTTTAAATCACGCATTGCAACAAAAGCAAATAGAATTTGCCAATGTTGTAGCGCTTTGCGACGAGCGTCTGGTTGAAATTGAAAGACTTAATGCACTTGTTGCTCACAAGCAAAACATACTTAACAAAACTGTTGAATATCGGATTGCCAAGCTTGCAAAAAAGCTGCATCATACATTAAAACATCTTAAAAATTTCTGTTCACTTCGCGATAAAAACGGTAAAAAATACCATAAATGCGTAATGATATATGGTTTTTATGGGGTAAACCTTGGCGATGATCTGTTTTTTGAGAAGCTTATAACCCGTTATCCCGATACGATGTTTTTTGTGTATTACAATCAAAAATACAGACCGTTTTTTGAAAAATTTGATAACGTAAAGTTTTATGCATGTGAAGACCCACTGGTTTGCAAAATTGTTGGTTGGGGAAATAAGCATAAAATATACGATTTGTTTGAGTTGCTTTTGCTAAAGCGCAGTAATGCCAGCGTGCATATCGGTGGCTCGATTTATCAGCAGATAGGCGATTACAAACTTGATTATAAGCTTCGTTTCCGCCGCAAACAGCCATTCAAGCCATTTTATTCCATTTCGTGCAATTTTGGAGCGTATAACACCGAAGACTTCAAAGATATGTGGCACAACCGATTTAAAAAATATAAAGACGTTTGCTTCCGCGATAAATATTCTTATGCTTTATTCCAAGATATAAAGTGCGTTAGATATGCCCCTGATTTGCTGTTTTCGTATAAAACGGATGTGGTAGAAGAAATTTCGGGTAGTGTGGCTATATCTGTGTTAGACCCTTTTATGGCGCACAGAAAAATTGATCCTGAGATTGCAAAAGGTTATCGTTCTGCTTTGATAAAAACGATTTGCGATCTGGTAAACGCGGGCAAAAAAGCAACACTTTTAGGCTTTTGCGAGCTTGAAGGTGATGCTGCATTTATTGATGATATAATGACAAGGTTGCCTGAAAATATTAAAGAAAAGGTAGATACCGTTAACTATACGTTTAATTCAAAGCAGCAAATGCTAAATGCGCTTTCTTCTGCCGAATATATCATTGGCACAAGGCTACATTCGGTGATTTTGGGGCTTTCGATGGGCAAAAAAGTTCTTCCGATTACTTATAATCAGAAAATGAATTATATTTTAGATGATATTAACTATAATCAACCGATTGTAAAGTTAGACCAACTTGCTGCATACAAAGAAATTGGTTTTGCCGATCTACTTAAAGAAACAAAACCCTTTGATGTACAAGAATATACAAACTCTGATGATCTGCAATTTGCAAAACTGGATAAATTTTTAAAATAAAGGTTACAAAAATGTAATCGTAGGTGACAACTTTAATGCTTGACAACTTGGTCTATTTGGCATAGACTGAATATACAATGATTCAGGAGGTAATTAAAAGTGAAAAGCAAAAGATTTATGAGAAAAATTACTATGTCTGTTTTTAGTGTGTTGTTGGCATTGATGATGATTGCAGGCTTTACATTTACACCTGCGTTATCTGTTGATGCGGCAGTAACTCAGATAGAGTCGGTTTACGCAGGAGATAGCTGGAGCGGAGCTTGGGCTACGGGCGATAAATATCTTAGACTTAATGTTACAGAGACCGGCTTTTATTCGCTTACATTGACCGATAATTTAAAAACGGGTATGGCATTTGCGATTGTTAATGATGTAGAAACCGAAGAAACAAAAGGCGTATATATCGGTGATTTAACAGAGCCGCAGAAAATGGATATGATGTATCTTATCGCTGATAGAGTTTATGAGTTAGGTATCGCTTATCTTTTGGCAGATTATACCGATTATGCAGCTGCAAATATGACAATAAGCTTTACAAAATTAGGTTTTTCGGCTACTGAGCTTCCAAGCGGCGCTTTAAGTGATAGCGACGTGTCAATAACCTTATCGGAAGGTGAGACGGCGTGGTTATGTTATACAACTGCTCAAGCGGGAGATTATTCTTTTAATTTCAGTGATATTGATGCTTTTGTTACTGTTCATAATGCGCAAACGGGTGAGATGCTTGAGAATTATGATGCATACACCAGATATTCAGAGGTTGATGGCGAGTATTACTATAGGGATAGTATTGTATTTAAACTAGCGGCTGATACTGAATATCTTTTCAGGGTTGACAGCTTCTTTGAAGGTGAATCATCTACAAAGGTTTCAATTTCAAAAAACAAAAAGACTGTGGAATTTATTGAAGCTTCAAAGGCGATATATGACATATTTTGTCGGGATTCAATCGGAAATGAATATTTTGAGTATAAAGTAAGCTATACAAACGGAACAACCTCAACCTTGCCATATTCAACACTTGCGGCAAGTGGAATAGAGTTACCTTTAGTTTTGTGTCTTGCTGATTCTGTTGATGTAAATGGAGAATATCTATGGCAGGGCGGTAAAGCACCCGTTGTATCAATGTATGGCGAGGATTATAGTTTTATTTATGTTGATATAGATTCTGTGACTGATTGGCTTATCTCTATTGACGCCGCTATGGTCGGAGCGAATCATAATTGTGAATTTGTCAACAATGGCACAGAAGAATCAACAGGTTATTGGCATATAAATGTCAGCAATACGGCCTATTACGGATACACCTCACACGACGATTTTGAGAGCAATCTTGATTATTGGTCAGCAGTGATGATTGACGAACAGAATAATATTGTTGAATACAATGAAGAGTTAAATGCCTGGCCGTTGGTAGCAGGTCGTGATTATGCATTCAGCCTGGCACGTACATTTAAAGAAAACTCTTCTGTAGAAACGATGGACTTTTTCTTAACACAAGAAACTGATAAAATATTCCCCGATACCGATAAAAAGAGTTGGTACAGTAACGCCGTAACATATTCTGTTGGCAGAGATGTGATCAACGGTTACGGAAACGGAAATTTCGGACCTGGCGATAGCATACAGCGACAGGACTTTCTGGTGATGTTGGCGCGTTTTGACGGTGAAGACCTGTCGTACTATGAAGATATGGACTGTCCATTCCCCGATGTTCCAAAGGGTAGCTATTATGAGGCGGCTATAATGTGGGGATATGAAAACGGAATAGTATCTGGTTACCAGAACGGTAAATTCGGAGTAGGGGATAAAATAACCCGCGAACAGTTGGTAACCTTCCTTCACAGATATGCTGACGCAGAGTTTGCAGATACAAGTTATTCTGAAACAACTCAGAACACAGTTAAAAACAATTATACTGACTATAAAAATGTAACCGATTATGCACAAGAGCCTGTGCTTTGGGCAATAGAGAACGGCATAATAAGGGGTAAAACAGAGACAACAATTGTTCCCCAGGGTAATGCGTTACGCTGCGAAGTGGCGCAGATTATGTACAACATATTTACAAATGATGTTTTTTAATGTAAATCAGGTGTGATTTTATGCAACAACAAAGTAAGAAAAATTTATTTAGCGGTTTTATGGCGGTTGTTATCGCTGTTTGCGCAGTTTTATCACCCGTGTTATCGGTATCGGCCGATGTAATTGCCGATACCATTGCTGAGGGTGAAGATTGGCGCGATTCCTGGCAGGGAAGCGGTGAAACGGGGTGTGTTATTTTTGAACCGGAGGCAAGTGGCTTTTATACATTATCTATTACCGATTTCAGTCAGACCAGCAGCGTTTTTATAGAAATCACAGACATCACAACCGATCAACCGTATAAATATATTTTTCAATCGGTTGGCGACGAGCCGTATGTAACCGAAAAGATGCTTATGTCAGGCGGACATAAATACGAGTTGTTGTGTTATTATTCCGGCTATGATTATAGTGACAGTTTAACGGCTGATTTATCATTAAGATTTGATAAGCTTGATTATAACCCTATGACATTACCTTATTGTAAGGTAGCGGCAAGTAATATGCAGGTTATATTTGAACCTGATACAAAAGAATGGTTCAGCTTTACGACCGATAAGGCGGGAGATTACAGCTTTAATTATTCTAATGAAATTGATGCGTATGTGGAGGTATATAACGCTGAAACAGGCGAGCTTATTGATGCTCGTTATACTCCGTATTTATTTGAGTATTATGAATACAGTATGTGGCTATGCAGCGAACAACTGGTATTTACACTTGATGCCGACACCGAGTATTATTTTTGTGTAGAGGAATATAGGCAATCAACTACCAAGCTGTCAATAAGCAAAAACAGTAGAGATATCAAGGACATAACAATAAATTCACTCTCAGATGATATTGATTGGCTCGGCGTTGAAGCCGCTGCTATAAGTGAGGCGGCATTTTTCTTTGATGTTTTGTATTCCGATGGTATTACCGAAAAGGTGGACTATTACGATGCAGTAAGCGTAGGTATACAATTGCCGTATATTGAGTATATTGGCAAGACAGTAAATGTAAACGGTCTTTATTTACCTCTATCAAACAAGCAACCAATATTCGTATATTATAACGGTAGCGAGACCGTTGAATATGTGACCATTCCTTCAATAAGCGATACCCTGATTGAATCAGGGTATGGCGCTTATAATGAATTTGACGGTCTTCCTATATGGTATGAAGACAATGATGAATATTTTGAATATTGGAGAATAAAGGTAGAAAAAACAGGTCTTTATAAGCTATGCAACAGCGAAAAATTCTCTAAAATTTTTACCTATTATGGCGCGGTATTGATTGATGAACAAAATAATATAATTCACAGTACAAATGACGATAAATATTATTGGCCTTTGGTAGCGGACCGGGAATATGTGCTGTGCTTTAAATATTGTTACAGTGAAGATTATACTAACGATTTGTATCCGTATATCAGCAAGGAATCAGGAACACTTTATCCCGATACTTATGATGATTGGTACTATGACGCAGTAGCTTATGTTTCAGGTCGTAACATAATGACAGGCTATGGTTCAAACGGATATTTTGGTACGGCCGATAGCATACAGCGACAGGACTTTTTGGTTATGCTTGCCCGCCTTGACGGTGTAGATCTTACGCAGTACCGGAATACAGATACTACATTCCCCGATGTGCCCAAGGGTAGTTATTATGAAGCTGCTATAATGTGGGGGTATGAGAACGGAATAGTATCGGGTTACCAGAACGGAAAGTTTGGCGTCGGCGATAAGATAACCCGTGAACAGTTGGTGACATTTCTTTACAGATACGCAGGTTATAAGAATTCGGATACAAGCTATCAAGCCTCAACAAAGCAAAAAGCAAAGAAAAAGTATACGGATTTTAATAAAGTAACCGATTATGCTGTAGATCCTGTGCTCTGGGCAATTGAAAATGGTGTAATCAGAGGTAAGACCGATACAACGATAGTGCCCGATGGAAATGCATTGCGGTGTGAAGTGGCGCAGATTATGTATAACATATTTAACGATGATGTTTTTTAAAATAAGAGGTTAGAATATGTCAAATTTACTTGAAGAGATAAAGCATAGCGTAGATGCTACCATTCCCGAGGTGGAAGATTTATCGCATATGACCCATCCTAAAATAGATTATACACTGCTTATTTTGCGTAATGTTTTTGTGCTTGCGGCGGCGATATTGTTTGTACTTTCGTTTTTTATGCACGGTGCCTATAACGTGCTTAAGGCGGTAGGATTTTTTTGCGGAGCGGCGGCATATCTTTTTGAGTGTCTGGCGGCTACAGATTGCTTTAAAACCAAGGTAGAGCATCACGAAATGTTTATGGTTTACTGCTTTGGACCGCTTTATTTACTTATGGGATTAAACTATATTTTATGGCATTAAAAGGAGAATGCGTCATGAATTTTACAAATCTTAAAAATTGTATGGACAGCTTAGTAAGTGACGAATACAGACCAAGTGTTGACATTATGGTTTACCGTGAACACGAACTGCTTTTTAGGTATTTTACGGGCGTGAAGGACATCGAAAACGGCGGTGAAATTAAGGGCGATGAGTTGTATTTTATATACTCTATGACTAAAATGATAACCTGTTGCTGCGCGCTACAGCTTTTTGAGCAAGGAAAATATGAGCTTGATGACGAGGTGTCAAAATATCTGCCTGAATTTGCTAAAATGAAGATAACTGCCGAAGCACTCAATACCGAAAACGCTAAAAAAATAGCAAGTGGACAAAGTATTGGTGAAAGCACAAATGCTTTGGATGACGGTTATGCCAAAACACCGATCACAATAAGACATCTGTTCACAATGACAGCAGGTCTTGATTATGATTTGAATTCGGCAGGTATAATTAGGTCAAAAAAGCAGGGAAAAATCAGCACACGCGAATTGGTGGCTGCAATGGCCGATAAAACGCTCGGTTTTGAACCGGGTACCCGCTTCAGATACAGTCTTTGTCACGACGTATTGGGCGCGCTGGTTGAAGTGTGGTCGGGCAAAAAGCTTGGCGACTATATGCGAGAGAATATTTTTGAGCCACTTGGAATGAAAAATACAGGCTTCGCGGTGCCTCAAAATACCGAAAAAATGCCTACGCTTTATTCCAAGTATTTGAATCAACCATTTAAAAAAGAAGAGCTTGAATGTGCATATACTATTTCCAGCGAGTATGAAAGCGGTGGTGCGGGGCTTAACTCTACTACCGAAGACTACGCTTTGTTTTTAGATGCTGTCGCTTGCGGCGGTCTTGGTAAAACAGGAAATCGTATTTTAAAAGAAGAAACTGTAAAGCTTTGGGGTACTAACCAGTTAAGCGGCGCGTCAGCAGAGGATTTTGACAATATGCGTCGCGGTTACGGTTATGGTCTTGGTGTACGTGTGCATATCGATCCCAACCGCAGCGGGACTATAAGTCCTGTTGGCGAATTCGGTTGGGATGGTGCGGCAGGCGCATTCTCAATGGTAGACCCAATCAACAAAATTTCACTTACATATTTCCAGAACGTTTTAGGATATGGCATAGATCAGAACGCAGTACGTAATGCGCTTTATAAGGATTTAGCAGAAATATAAGAATCTCACCCGCTATACCATAGCGGGTGAGATTCTTATATGATCTTCTTTAAATTTTGCTTAAGATTTATCCGTATTTTGCTTTTTTGCGAAAAAACCGGTAATAGAATGACCAGTTCTACTACGGTCATAAGAGCCGCGCCCGGCAGTCGCGTCGGTAAAACTATAAAAAACGCATCAACACCGCCGCGGTACATTATTGATATCCAAAGGGTGTTCAGTATCAATGTGCAGACAATTTTATTTAAAACAACACCGATAACTATTTTTACAGGCGTTGCGTTTTTGTAAATAAACTCGGCAAGAATCAGTCCGTAAATACAGTTCGTAACCGTAAAGCCCGGAAAATATGCTCCGAACGGGAATAACAACGAGCCGATAAGATCACCAAAGCCTGCAACAGCTACCGCATAGGGTGTTCCTAAAAATGCGGCGGCAAAGGCCACTGCTATAAAGCCAAAGCTTACGGTCTGATTCCATATCGAATAGGCTAAAAACCGCTCTAAAATTACATTAATCGCAATGAGCATTGCCGTTAAAATAATTTTAAAAAGCCGCTGTTGTCGGGTGCTTTTTTTCATAAATTTAAAACCTCCTATCATCCGTAACTAACTGATAATAGGAGGTATTTTTATATAATACGGCTATTATTTGTCAGCGGGATGCGACAGTAAAACCGCGAATTTTTAACAAATTCTTCGTTTGTGTGACAACTCCCCGTTCGCACAACACTTAACGCCATACTGTCTACTCTGAATATTGTAATTATATTATACAACTTTTTGTGTAATTGTCAATTAAATCTTGCCGCTGTCGCGCAACACCTTTACTTTAAGTATGGCAATCTGGGTCTTAGCATCCTTTATTTCGCCTGAAAGCACCATTTCTACCGCCTTTTCGAGCGGTATGCGAAGCATGTCTAAAAACTCGTCCTCATCGGTATCCTGCTCGCCAAAGGTAAGTCCTGTTGCTAAGAAGCAGTATATAACTTCGTTTATATATCCCGGTGTCGGATATAGAGGATGTAGGTCAATATAGCTTTCGGCTGTAGCGCCTGTTTCCTCACGTAGCTCGCGTTTGCCGCACTCAAGAGGGTCTTCGTCCTGTCGGTCACGCTTGCCGGCAGGCAGTTCAAGCGTCTCTTCCATATACGGATAGCGCCATTGCTTTACAAACAGCAGTTCGTCTTGGTCTGTCAGTGCCGCAACACATACACCGCCCGGATGTTCTACAACCTCGCGTGTGGCAGTGCTACCGTTGGGTAACAGTGCTGTGTCCTGGCGCAAATTGATTATTCTGCCTTTGAAGAGATAATTTGAACTTAATTGTTTTTCTTCCAAATTCATTATTATTACCGCCTTTGAAACATATATTTTAAATAGAATATTTTTTGAGGGTGATTAAATTGCAAAGAATTGTAAAATCTGTAGATTACGATTATGGACAAATGCAAAAAGTGATAGATGCGCTATGCTGTCGTAACCCCGATTTGCAAAAAATAAGCATAGGAAAAAGCTGCGCAGGTCGCGACATAACGGCACTTAAAATCAATTCAGACACCGAATATGTGCTTTTTGTCGCCGCTTTTCACGGCAGCGAGCATATAACAAGCAATATTTTGCTGTTTTTTGTTGAAGAATTTATTACCGCTTTTTCTCAGAACCGTTCTCTTGCAGGTGTGAATGTGCGTAAAGCATTAGGGAACAGAGGCGTAATTTTTGTGCCGCGTATTAACCCCGACGGTTGCGAAATATCAATACATGGCGCTTTGGGTTGCGACAGGGAAGTGGGCAAAATTTATAAAATGTGCGGGGGAGATTTTACGCATTGGAACGCGAATTTACGCGGTGTGGATATAAATCACAATTTTGATGCGGGATGGCAAGAGTTACACAAGCTTGAACGAAGAGAGGGCATTTGGGGTCCCGCGCCTACACGCTTTGGCGGTGAGCGACCCCACAGCGAGCCTGAAACGGTGGCACTTATAAACCTTTGTAAAGAATATAATATTCATCACGCTATTGCGCTTCATTCGCAGGGTGAGGTGATCTATTGGAGCTATAACGGGCTTGAAAGCAAAACCTCAAAGCGTATGGCAGAGATTATGGCAGCCACCAGCGGATATGCTCTTGATGTGCCTGTGGGACTCGCGGTAGGCGGTGGATTTAAGGATTGGTTTATAAGTGAATATCTGCGCCCCGCGTTTACCGTGGAGGTGGGCAGAGGCAAAAATCCGTTGCCCATAACCGATGCGTCAAAAATATACGGAGATATTCGCGAAATGCTTACAATATCAACTATAATGTAATTTTATCACTATGCTATTACTATTTCAATAAAAATTTAACAGTTGCATTTTAAAATTTTTATGTTCTTACATATAAAAAAATCTTGAAAATGAGTATACAGTAGAGTATAATTACTCTGTTAAGGATATATGCTAAGTTTGAACTTTGTCCAAAATGAAAGGATATGTTGAAATATGGAAAAAAAAGAACGCAGAGTAGGTACTGTATCAAGGGGTATTCGTTGTCCTATTATCCGTGAGGGCGACAATTTAGCCGAAATCGTAGCAAACAGCGTTATTGAAGCGGCCAAAATCGAAGAATTTGAGCTTCGTGACCGTGATGTTATTGCTATGACCGAGTCAATCGTTGCGCGCGCACAGGGAAACTATGCTACTATTGACAATATCGCCCAAGATGTAAAGGCCAAGTTTGGTGACGAAACAATCGGTGTTATTTTCCCGATTTTGTCAAGAAACCGTTTTGCAATCTGTCTTAAGGGTATTGCAAAGGGTGCTAAAAAGATAGTTCTTATGCTCAGCTATCCTTCTGATGAGGTGGGCAACTCACTTGCAACCTATGATCTGATTGATGCTGCGGGCATTAATCCTTATAGTGATGTTTTAACACTTGAGCGCTATCGTGAGGTTTTTGGCGTACAAAAATTAGAGTTTACAGGCGTTGACTATGTTCAGTATTACGCTGACCTTATTAAAGAAATGGGCGCCGAGGTTGAGATTGTATTTGCTAATCAGCCAAAGGCTATTTTAGATTATACCGATTGCGTACTCACCTGCGATATTCATACACGCGCTCGCACAAAGCGTTTGCTTAAAGCGGCAGGCGCAAAGCTGGTTTACGGTCTTGACGATATTATGAACGCATCGGTTGACGGTAGTGGCTATAACGAAAAATACGGTCTTTTGGGCTCTAATAAATCCACCGAAGAAACCATTAAGCTTTTCCCGAAAGAGTGCAAGGATTTGGTCCTTGATGTGCAGGCTCGCGTGCTCAAATCTACGGGCAAGCACGTAGAGGTTATGGTTTACGGTGACGGCGCTTTTAAAGACCCGCAGGGCAAAATTTGGGAGCTTGCCGACCCGGTTGTATCACCCGCGTTTACCGACGGTCTTATCGGTACGCCTAACGAACTTAAGCTTAAGTATCTCGCAGATAACGACTTTAAGGATTTAAGCGGCGACGCTCTTAAAGAGGCAATTTCTGCAAGCATTAAGGCAAAGGGCGGTAGCCTTGTAGGCAATATGGCGGCTCAGGGCACAACACCCCGTCAGCTTACCGACCTCATAGGCTCGCTTTGCGATCTGACAAGTGGCTCGGGTGACAAGGGTACCCCCGTAGTTTTGGTACAGGGTTATTTCGATAACTATACAAACTAACTTCCAAGGGGGATAATAACAATGAGTTCAAATGTAAGACCCGAATCTATGAAAAGAATTACCACAATAGAGCTTGCAAATAAATTTATTGAAAGTCAGGTTGCAGCGGTTCGTGAGCAGGTTGGTGACAAAAAAGTATTACTCGCGCTCTCGGGCGGTGTAGATAGTTCAGTTGTAGCGGCACTACTTATAAAAGCAATCGGCAAACAGCTTGTTTGTGTACATGTAAATCACGGTCTTATGCGAAAGGGTGAAAGCGAGCAGGTTATCGAAGTTTTCGGTAAAGAGCTTGACGCAAATCTTATCTATATCGACGCTACCGACCGCTTTCTTAATCTTCTTGCAGGTATTAGTGACCCCGAAAAAAAACGTAAGATCATCGGTGGCGAATTTATCAAGGTGTTTGATGAAGAGGCGGCAAAGCTTGACGGTATAAGCTTTTTGGCTCAGGGTACGATTTATCCCGACATATTAGAATCTGACGGTGTTAAGGCGCATCACAATGTTGGGGGCTTACCCGAGGATATGGAAATGGAACTCGTAGAGCCTGTTAAGCTGCTTTATAAGGACGAGGTTCGCGTTGTGGGTGAGGCATTGGGACTTCCACACGCTATGGTTTACCGTCAGCCATTCCCGGGTCCGGGACTTGGTGTAAGATGCCTTGGTGCTATCACACGCGACCGACTTCACGCACTTCGCGAAGCAGATGCAATTTTGCGTGAAGAATTTGACAAAAACGGTCTTGCGGGGAAGGTGTGGCAGTATTTTATTGCAATTCCCGATATGACGGCTGTTGGCGTTATTGACGGAAAACGTCTTGACGGTTGGTGCGCAATTATACGCGCGGTGAACACGACGGACGCAATGACTGCTACTATCGAAGAAATTCCTTATGCGCTTTTGCACCACATTACCGCTCGCATTACAAGCGAGGTTAAAGGTATCAGCCGCGTGCTTATGGATATCACACCAAAGCCCGTTGGTACAATAGAATTTGAGTAAGATATTTATCGGCTTGAAGCGCGAAACTTCAAGCCACTTTTTAAATTTAGTGTGTATTATTTGTAAAAATTTATATTACTTTGTTTAAAAACTATTGATTCCTTTTCTTAGATGGTTTATAATATTATTGTTACGTTGTGTAGAAAATTAATGATTTTTATAGGAGGTTCCGTAATTTATGAATCCAAAATTAAAAGAAAAAACAATGGAATCTCTTTCCGCCGTTTTACCGATTACAGCCATTGTTCTGGCACTCAGCATATTTTTGGTGCCGCTTGAAGTAGGCACGGTTGTTATGTTCTTCGTCGGGGCCTTTATGCTGATAATCGGTATGGGTATGTTTCAACTTGGTTCTGAAATGGCGATGACTCCCCTTGGCGAAGGCATTGGTGTTCAGCTGGCTAAGTCTAAAAAAATATGGACCATAGCAATTATAAGTCTGCTTATGGGTGCTCTTATCACGGTGGCAGAGCCTGATCTTCAGGTTTTGTCTAACCAGGTTCCCTCTATTCCAAATCGGGTTTTAATTCTTACGGTTGCTGTCGGTGTAGGATTGTTTCTTGCAATGGCGGTTCTGCGAATAGTTCTTAAAATAAATCTTTCTTATCTTTTAATGGGATTTTATGCGTTGATTTTGATTCTCTCGTTTTTTATTCCAAAAGATTTTGTTGCCGTTGCCTTTGACTCGGGCGGCGTAACTACCGGCCCTATTACTGTACCGTTTATTATGGCAATGGGCGTTGGTTTAACAATGATCCGCAGTGATAAGAACGCTTCAAACGACAGCTTTGGTCTGGTTGCGCTTTCAAGCATTGGACCTATTTTGGCGGTTATGATACTCGGTTGCTTTTACAGTCCTAAGGAAGCGGTCTACACAACGTCAGAACTGACTGATATTTCTACCATGCAGGATGTGGCACACGCCTTTGCCGTAGAGATACCGCATTATTTTAAGGAAGTAGCGATATCGCTTTTTCCAATCATTTTAATGTTCTTTGTTTTTCAGATGGTAAGTCACCGATATCATAAACGGCAATTGCTGCGTGTTGGCGTAGGTTTTCTTTATACATACATCGGACTTGTGCTTTTTCTTTGCGGTGTTAATGTGGGATTTGCTCCCGTTGGTACATTGCTTGGAAAAGAACTTGCCGCAACACAGCAAAAATGGTTACTTATTCCCATCGGCATACTTATTGGTTATTTTATTGTAAAAGCGGAACCTGCTATACAGATATTAAATCATCAGGTACAGTCTGTTACCGATGGCGCAATATCTGCAAAAGCGATGAATCGCGCTTTATCTATAGGTGTTTCGATAAGCGTTGGGCTTGCTATGTTGCGTGTGCTGACAGGTATTCCAATTCAATGGATCATAATTCCGGGATATATCATCGCGCTTGTTATGACGTTCTTCGTGCCGAAGATATTTGTGGGTATTGCATTCGACTCGGGTGGCGTTGCCAGCGGTCCTATGACTTCAACCTTTTTGCTTCCGCTTTGTATTGGCAGTTGTGAAATGTTGAGCGGCAATATTATGACCGATGCTTTTGGTGTTGTGGCACTGGTTGCATTGACACCGCTGATTGCCATACAGATTATGGGCGTACAGTATCGCATTAAGCTTAGCAAACTGGATAAGAATAAACCCGAAGTTATTATTCCTGATGACAGCGACGATATTGTTGAAATTGAGGAGGATTGAATCTATGGAATCAAGTGAAAAAAACGCATCCTTTCGCGTGTTGATGCTTATAACATCTCCTAAGCTTGCTAACAAAGCCGCCAAACTGTACAAGGAAGTCTTGGTGCCGATTCACTACCGATTAAACGGAAAAGGAACCGCTACCAGTGAAATGCTGGACCTTTTGGGAATAGGCAGTTCGGATAAGGGTATTTTGGTCAGCGTAATGCCTAAAGACTTTGCCGATAAAATGCTTTTTAAAATGTATAAAGAACTTCAGCTTGGCGCACAGGGTAACGGAATTTGTTTTACCTTGCCGTTGTCAGGTGCCAATAGTCATATACTGAGGATACTTAAGAATCAAAGTGAGAATAATACGGAAATGCCTGTGAGAAAGGAAGAAACGATAATGACCTATGAAACCAAAAATGTATTGATCGGTGTGGTTGCTAACAGAGGTTACAGCGAAGATGTAATGACTGCAGCTAAATCTGCGGGTGCCAGAGGCGGCACTATAATACATAGCCGTCGTGTAGGTGACGAGCAGGCAATGAGCTTTTGGGGACTTAGTCTGCAAGAGGAAAAAGAAATGATACTCATTGTAGCAAACGATGATATTAAAATGCCGATTATGAAGGCGATCAGCGAAAAGTGCGGTATGCGTAGCGAAGCACAGGCAATTGTGTTGTCTTTGCCGATTGATACTGTAATCGGTTTAAACGGATAAGAGGATTTGCTGCCGAGCTTAACAAAAAATATCATTTCGGTCATTAAAAATTTCAGATAACATAAAATTTATCGGCTTGAAATCATTTGATTTCAAGCCGTTTTTTTATTTATTCTCTTTTTTCAATCTTGCCTTTGCTTCTTCTGCGGTTTCGCCGTCTTTGGTGAGGTAAGCATCAACGAACTTATCTTCGAGCTTGGTGTAACCGCCTACAACCCCTTGTTCGATTTTTTTGTAGCCGTCTACTACACCCTTTTCAATTTTCTTGTAACCGCCGGTTACTGCTTTGGCGATTTTCTCATTTGCCTTTACGATTTTTGATTTAGCCATATTTGTATATTTTCCTCCAATCAGATTTATTCCGAGAAGCAGTACAACAATCCATACTGCCGTTCCCGTGAAAATGTTTAGTGATAAGATTTCCGCCGCTTCCATACCGGGAAAGGACACGAGCATTGATCTTTGCATTGTGTAAATAGAAACACACGCATCAGCGAGTGAAATATTACGGAGTGTCTTTAATGCCGGAGAAGCGGAACGCTTTGCTTTCACCATACCGATAATTGAAATAGTGATTTTAGTAAATGTGTATGTGGCAATGGTAATCATTACAATTTCGTGAAAAACGGTGCCTCTATCCTTAACTGCGGACATTATGTTCACGCCTACTATGCAGAATGAAAGCACCACTAATAAAATTCCCGTAATGCGCCGTGCAAAAAGCTCAGTATCATAATTGCCAC
>CAYLXT010000022.1:16651-22096 GCA_964387615.1 uncultured Ruminococcus sp. | reverse complement strand
CGCCGAAAACATTAAACCCGAAAAATTCATCCACTCTTTTCAAAGTGCTTCCTCCTATACGAAAGCTTAATAATAGTTAATTATATAGGATTATTGTAAAATTGTCAATAAAAGCACTATTTTATTGAATTTTCTAAATTTACAAAATTTATATTTTTGCTCATTTCATCAATATACTCAATCCAATATATGCAATCTATAACCGTTAAATTGCTTTCAGCGTTTTCTATTATATAAACAAAATCATCCTTTGAAAAGTCATTTTCTGAAATTTGTTTAAAAATCTGCTTTATTATCTGCGTTTTTATGTTAGCATCAGAGCTTACCGAGATTAAATCTAAAATCTGAACGCCGGTATAACGCATCGTTTTGCCGTTTATTTCAACATTTACGCCGCCTACGCGGTCGGCAATGCCGGCTATTAACGGATAGTCAGCCTCTACAATAAAATCTACGGTATAACCGTAATACAAATCATTACCGGTATCGTAATTTTCTATGTTTATAACATTGATACAACTATTTTCGAAATCCAGATACGCAACAACGCCGCTGCTGTCGGGCAACAAAAAGGCTATTCCCGCGTTATCGGGAACATTCTTATACGGCACGGTATAATCCTTTTGTTCGGCCTTGGCTGTTTGCTTGTTAAAATTATAATGAAGATACGCGTATGCCGCGCCAAAAAGCAACGCTCCACAAAAGATTATTATAAACGCGCTTTTAAATAAACCTTTGCTAAATATTTTCCTTTTCAAAAAAAATCACCCGAAATAGTATTAACTAAAATCGGGTTTAAAATGCAAAATTCATCCGTTTTTACACGGATGAATTTTAAAACAGTTAAAATCACTCTAACAAAATATTTCTTATAGAATCTATCTCTTGTTGTGTAACGCCGATATCTTGGATTAAAAAGCTTACAATTTTTTCTTGAACTGTATTGCCTTTATAACTTTCTAAACCGGGATAAATTTTTTCAATTGAATTGTCCGTTAAAAATTCCTTATTCAAGAAAGCAGTTCTTTGATGTTCTATAAGCATTTCTTCTTCGGCAACACCTAAAACGCCCTGCAATAAAAACACTATCGTCCCTGTACGATCTGCACCGTATGTACAATGTAAATACATTGGGTAATTATTGGGGTTCGCAAAATCTGAAAATATCGCCTTTAAGCTTTGTTTACTGCTTACGTTAAAGATTTCACTATACGCAGGCGCGGTATAAAAACGGTGACCTACATCTTTGCCTAAACGTGATTTATAACTATTGTTTAGAGAAAGGTCCTGACGTAAATCCATATCCAAAACAAACCCAAAGTCATTTGCTACCTTATCGACATTTTCCGTAGCAAGAAAATATGAAGGTTCTACCAAACCGTCGAGCTCGGTACCTCGTATAATATATCCTTGTTTTACGGTTTTTTCGTCTATTGTTTTGTATCCGCCAATGTCACGAGTGTTGTATACGCCCGGAATATAAATGTATCTTGTTGATTTTACAGTTTCAAAGCTTCCCATATAGATTTCACCCGAAACTTCCACTTTATAGAAATACTCGGTTCCGGTTTTTAAGTTATCTATTACTAACGATCTTTGGTCGTGTGGAAGCACATATTCCTTTGAATTTGAAAAATCATTGTTTTCGCTTAAAAGCAATCTGCCGTCAACATCATTTAAGCGGTATTTAAAAACAAAACTGCGATATGGCGCGCCCGTAGTTATTGCTTGATCTGTTGTTATTTCACCGTCATACAATGACTTTGCGCCGTCAGAGCATAACTGCACCGCTTCCTCAAAGGTTGGCAGCTCAATACCTTGTTCTGACGTGTTAGATGTAGATGACTTGTTAGAATTTTGTTCTTTTGAAACAGGAAATTTTTCAAGCACAAAAGCCAGCGTCATCAAAACCGCAATACCAATTGAACATATGGTTATTAAATTGTTTGCTTTGAGTTTTTTGTCTTTTTTGCGAGTTTTTTTCGACCTTTGGGGCGCAATATATGACCCCTTAATAAGCTTGTAATCATCGCCAAAGGTATACGTTCCGCGCTTTAAAATATCATTTGCCATCGCGCGATGCACTACATGCTGTCCCTTGACTGCTCGTCCACCACGGCCTATATAATAGATATCATCGCCGTCTTTTATTACTCCGGCATGATACGGCTCGTCCTCTTTGTAAAAAAATAGTTCATCTTTTTCAAAAATAAGACCGTTTTTCATAAAATTCCCCACAAAGTTTTATTTGCAAAAACATATAACACTATTTTACGTTTTTTAAAAGAATTGCTTCAAGCATCATTCGCGAATTCTCTCGAAGTTCTTTTATAAAGAACGGTACAACTATAGTGTTAAGTATCTGCGCCACCAACGAAGCAACGGCTGCACCTGTTGCGCCCCACATAGGAATAAAAATCGCGTTAAGAATTACATTGGATAATGCGGCAGCTATATATATGCTTTTTAAATGTTTTTGTTTATTCTTACATACGATCCACGCGTTTCGCGCAACACCTAGGTAGGAAAAAGCTGTATACCATGTTATTATTCTGAGCGGATTAACGGTTGGCAGATATTCCACACCGTATAGAATTGATACAATTGGTTTTGCAAATATAGTAAAAATTAATGATACCGAAATAGAAATATAAAAAACAATTGAATATAATTGCTTGTTTTTTTTAACGAATGATCTCTCATCACTATTAAAAGCCCTCATAATCGAAGGATACAACGAATCAATAATTGCTGACAAAACAAAACACCAAACACTACAAAGAGAAACAGCGGTTGAGTAATAACCTGTTTCCGCATCATTTATTATGTGTTTTAGCATTATCTTATCTGTTTGCCCATAAATCGCTACCATCAAACTTGGTAAAATAAAATGATAACTTTTAGATAAAAGGTCTTTGCCATAAGCCCACGAAAAAGAAAATTTTCCACCATTGTATTTTTTATATATAAACAGTAGCATTACTCCCACACATATATAATCTAACGATGTAGCAAAAGCAAACCAAATAACACTTTTATTCAATATTAAAAGTATACACTTATATACAGCCACAATAACATATGCGACAAATGAAACTATCGCTGTTACCTTTGAATTTAATTGTGATTGAAACCAATAATTTATGGTTTCAAAAATATGAAACATCAATCCAATGCTCGAAAGCACAACCACAATTATAGTTTCCTTTTCTCCTGCATCTACAATATTAACTATGCATATTATTACCAGCGCTGATAAAAAACTTGCAATTGCTTTTAATGCTAAGGTTGTTCCTATAATCTTTCCTTCTAGTTTAGGGTAATCGACAAATTCCTTCACAAGCACAGAATTAATTCCCAATGTGCAAAACGAAGAAAAAAAGGCAATATATGCGGCAGCATAATTAATGATGCCATAATTAGATGGTCCTAAATATCTTGCTGTTAAAAGCCCTACCACAAGATTAATTGCCATTTGAGCAATTTTGCCACCTATTAACCAGCCTGCGTTTTTTGCAGTTTTATTTTTCAATATTTTTTTAATCATTTAATCTTCTTATAACCTTAGCGGGAACACCGCCTACCAAACAATTATCTTCTACATTTTTTAAAACGCAAGCGCATGCACCAATAACACAACCCTTGCCTATGGTTATATTTTTGCCAAGCGTAGAACGCGCGCCAATCCAGGATCCGCTTTTAACTAAAACTGTATATTTTTCACCTTCGCCCGCTCTGCGACTATCGTCGCCAATTTTATGTCCTCCGGTTAAAAACGTTACATCTGGGGCAACATCACAGTTATCTTCGATTATAACGGTACCGTTACCATTAACAATTAAATTCTTTCCTATCCAGCAATTATCTCCAACGATAAGTCTGCCAGTGTTATATATAGGTCCAACAACCTTTGTGTTTTTTCCAATCTCATATCCAATAGAGTTTAAAAGATTTCTTTTAATACTATAGTAGCGTGTGCCCACAAAAATACGGTTGACAAGAAATAGATTAAATCTTCTTTTTATAGATTTTAAAATCATTCTTTGTACCACCTATCGTCAAAAATTTCTGCCTTACTACATGGACCACTTTTATATAAATCGGGATATTTTTCGCCAGACAAAATATGTTCTGCCAAATTAATAAATCGTTCTGCCGCAACTTCGGCATTCCACTCGTTAATTATTGTGTTATATGCTGCTTCGCCCAATATTTCCTGTTGTTCGGGATTATCAAGTAAATATTTGATCTTTTCATACAACATATCGACATTTTGAGATTTATATATTAATCCGTTTTTACCATCGTTTATTAAATACGGCACGGAACCTATTTCATGGCTTGCAACAACGGCACACCCACTGTTCATTGCTTCGTTAAGAACCGCTCCCCAACCTTCTTGGCGGTCACTGGTGAAAAGATAAACTCCTGATTTTTCCATTTGTTCACGAACCCGCTCAGGCCTCATAGCGCCAAGCATATGCACACAATCATTCAAATTATAATTGGCTATCATCTGCTGCATAGCATTTTGTTCTTCGCCAACACCAATGAAATTCATAACAAACTCGTAGCCGTTATCCCTTAATCGTTTAAGAGCGATGATAACATCGGTCGGGTGCTTTAATTTTAAAAATCTGCCACACCACAAAATTGTGTTTTTGGATTTGGTTTTTATTAAGTCGTTAATGTTGTCATATGTTTTTGTCTCGGGAAAATATCCCCACTTGTAAGCCTTATTATTAAACAAACCAAATTTTGCATAATCCGATGCAGCGTATGCGCTTGCACATAGTAGATATATTGGCTTGTTAATGGGATTTTCAATATGCCATTTAATTAATCTTGGCAAAAATTTTAACGGTTCAATTCCAAATTTTAAAGGTCGTTCTGAATAACGAAAGGTTAATTTACCCGCTTTGATCCTTGGTTTTATCATAGCTTTAGGGGCAGAGCCTGTTATTACAGCATCAGCATTAATAACTATTTGGTTTGCCAAATTTTTTATAGCATCATTTTGATCGACATTAAACACATAATCAGGTGTTTCTGTCTGTAGATATCCCAATTGTTTACGTTCATCGCGCATCTCACTGTTTGCAACAAAGGCATATTTCCCCTGTGTAAACTCTGCAAATTTATCAGAAAGAGGTTTTTGATGGTGATTAAAGTAATTGCTTAAAAAAATTATATTCATGTACCCTCTATGAAATATTGCTCATAGGGGATTCGAATAAGAACCCCCTATGAACCTTTATTAATAAATTTTTATTTAAGGTTTGTACCCAAGAAAGCATTTTCGCCAACAGGCACATTATCTGGATAATCGCACACCTCAAGAGCGGTTGCGTTCCAAAATGCATACATACCGATTGTTGTAAGCGCACTGTCTTCTGCAAAGTTCACAGTCTTAAGAGCCTTACAATAATAGAACGCATAGTCGTT
>CAYLXT010000022.1:0-16551 GCA_964387615.1 uncultured Ruminococcus sp. | reverse complement strand
TAAAGCTAAACTTACCGATATAGGTAATATCTTTGCCGATTACTACCTTTTTAATCGACTTCTTATAATCTTGCCATGGAGCATTTCTTGTCTCGTAATCGCTCATTGCTCCGCTGCCACTAATGGTGAGCACGCCTGTTGAGTTAAGTGACCAAGTAGCATTCTCACCACAAACCCCACCTGCTATTTCAAAGTTTTCAGGCTGACGGATTACAACATTGCTATTCTTAAAGTAGTCGTGGGCATATGTACCTTCTGCTACATAGAAGGTTGCAGTATCCATACAACCAAGGAATCCATTTTCACCGATAGATGTTAATTTATCCGGAATATATACACTTTCAAGTGCAGGATCATTCCAAAATGCATACATACCAATTGTTGTAAGTGCACTGCCTTCTGCAAAGTTCACAGTCTTAAGAGCCTTACAATAATAGAACGCATAGTCGTTAAGCGCTGTAACACTTGCAGGTATTGTAACCTCACTAAGCGCATAGCAGTAACCAAACGCGCCGTGTCCTATTGTTTCAAGAACTGTGCCCTCTTCAAACACAACCTCTGAAAGATTTGAACACTGCATAAAGCTAAACTTACCGATATAGGTAATATCTTTGCCGATTACTACCTTTTTAATATTCGCTTTGTATTTCTGCCAAGGAGCCGATTGAGTTTCATAATCTGTCATTGCACCATTGCCGCTGATGGTAAGTACGCCCTTTGAAGAAAATTCCCAAGTTGCATCTTCACCGCAAGAACCGCTTTCAACAACAAATTCCGATATTCCATAGGTTTCATATTTTAAACTATACTTAATTGCATAATCTTCTGCGTAAGAATCCTCTGCTACCTTTAATGTGGCATTGGTGGTCTTGTAGAACGAATTGCTAACAATATAGTTCACACCAGCAGGAACGTATATTGATTCAAGCTTATTGAGTTCGCGGAAGGACGCATCACCTATACGTTTTAGGCTTTCCGGAAGAACCAACGTTTTAAGCGCGTTATTCATTGCCAGTCCAACTAACTTAATTTCTTCTAATTTGCTACCTTCTTCGAACGTAACACTTTCCATATACCAAAGGTTATAGAATGCGCGATCGCCTATAACGGTAATATCTTTGCCAATGTAAAGGCTCTTTATATCATAACGGTGTGTCTGATACCACGGTATAGAACCAACACTCTTAAAGTCCATAATTGCGCCCGAACCATCTACTATCATTCGGCCGTCTTTACAGATCACGTAACGAACATTCTCTCCACATGCACCGGCTAAATGAACGGTGTCCGTTTCGACCGATATGCCGTTTTCAAACACACAATCTACACCACCAATATTAATGATGCCCTCGTATGTTGTACCGTCATTGTAGAAATTGTAATATTCGCCCTCTATTCTGTTTAAACCGGTAACAAAGTTTTCGCCCTGGAAATACATCAACTCACCGTTAATTTCTACAAATCCATCCGCAGAATACACATCACCACAATCGCAAACCAACTGTGTGCCTACAACCTTGTAATCATGTCCGGTTGCAGGGATGGTTGTGCCCCAATCGATAACAGAACCACAACCGCCGTTGGTGTCGCAATCGGCAGAAATGCTTTCAACAGAGTTTTTGCAGGCTGCGTGCGTAGCGTGGTTTTCGCCGAGATTTTCAACAGAACCGCAAGCACATGCAACACAGAACACTCGGTTCTCATATCCGCTCTCTGTACAGGTGGGTGCCTTGCTCTGAGCATCGCCGGCAGTGCAAATGTGGAAGCTCCACTTATCCTGTCTGTCAGAGTTAGTATAATAGCGATTCATTTCTGTCTGAATCACAGTTTCGTTTGCAGAGAAGGTTTCTGTTGTGCCGTCGGTATATGTTACAACACCTGCTTCAGCGCTAACTACCAATCTGTAATCTCTTGTACCGTCAGACCACCACATTGCGTGTGGAGTCAAAATGTAATACTTATCTTGTTTAGCCGGATCATCGGAAATGTAATCCTTACGGATACCGCTATCATCCAACCAGCCCTTTGCCATCCAGATACGAATCGGTAATTTTGCAAGGATATTTGTATCGGCAATTTCTGTTCCTGTGCGAGTAAAGGTAATTACGGCATCGTTATGGTTGTTGATATAATATTCTGCCTCAAAACCATAGGCAACCTCCATACCTTCCAATTCCCAATCATTCACATAATCGAGATTGATGGTGGTAGTAACAGAGTCGATTGTTGAAAGGTCATCAGCAACTAAATTCACCCAGTAAATAGAGCCTGTAGGCAACAAACCCTCAGCAGCAGGAACTTCAAGGCGAACCGCACTCTTATCTGTGTTTACAGTAAGCTTACGAACAATATTGCCGACATTGCCCTGATTGTCACTGACCTCCATAACGAGTGTATGAACACCGTCGTTGAGATACAGGTCAGAAACGGTGATTGTTCCGTTTACTGCTGTCGCAATGTCAGCGGTGCTGAGCACACCGTCGACATACAATTTTACAGAATTACGGTCCAAACCGGTAGCATTTGCCTTGGACGTATTCTCGTAAGCTTGCGCCATTAGTGTGATGGTATTAGTAGTAATTGTTTGACCGGAAACTTCCACGCCGTTTGTATACTCATCAGCAATAGTCATGCTAGTAAAGTAGGGGTTTTCACGATCAATAGTTGCATCAGAATAGTCAACGGTGAAGTCATCTACATAATAGGTGACATCCTGATAATAGTTATAGTTACCTGCACCCGCAGTATAATGGCTATTGATTTCAAAGTATTCAAACGACTTGTAGGTATCCAATACTTCCCAGCTGAAGTAGAACCATCCACCATTTTCAACACCTGAATTAGTTCCCAACATATCCGTGATGTTCTTCGTTACAGCAGTGGAACCACCGGAAGTGGTTTTGAAACCTACACGAATTTGCATCGAAGCAGTAACCAACTCCTTAGGGATATACATCCAAAAGCCGACGCTGGTGGCATCAGTCAAATCAAGGGATTCCGGCAAGAATACATCCATCTGACCGTGGCAAGATGCTGTAACGTTGGTCCAGTCAATATCAACTCCCATAGCATAGTTACCATTTCTAACGACACCGGTATTCTTATCCACCAAATACAACTCGGCTGGAATATCCATACCGATGGGGGTATAATCTTTCTTTGAAAACCATCTGTATGAATAATATCCGTTTTGGCGAGTATCGCTGATATGCCAACCATAGATATATTCGCCGGTATCCTCAGCATCATCGCCACCGATGTTACCTGTATTCGAGGTGTCGACAGGAAGCTTACCCTCCTCGAAATCGTAAACAATTTCAGAGGCCTTACCAAAACGGATATTGGCAGTAACAGCCTTATCAGTCTGTTCGCAAATCACTGCGGTAATGGTACCGTCTGTCAATCCGGCACTTGCATCGCAGGCAGTAAAATTATCGCCAACGACGATACCCAAGCCCTCATCAGACAAAGTGTAAACAATATCACCTTCGCTATATGTTACGGTATTGCGGCCTTCATTGGTAGTTACTTCAATAGGCAACACCATACTATCACCATAACCGATAACAATGGTTTCATTTCTGAAAGTGATTTCGGGAACAACGATATTAACAGTTGCTTCACCAACAACTTCACCTTCATAAACCAATTGAGCGGTTACAGCGCCGATAGTACCATTAGAGGCAAACAAACCGGTATCGGTGATAGTACCCATTGAGCTATCAGTCAACTGCCAAGTTACATTTTCAGGCATTTCAGCAGGATTACCAACGAGGTCGGTTCCGGCAGCGTTAAACTGAATCTCGCTATTTGGGGTATAGTATGTGTCACTTGTGGTAATCTGCGCTTTTGCAAACTGTCCGTCAGCGGGAGCTGTTGAAATAAAGCAGATACCGGATGTAGACGGACGAAGACCGCCGTCCGAAGGTGAGTTATTCACCTTTAATTCTTCACCTGGACGCTGCGAAACAAATGTAGAAGAACCGCCACCGTCGCAGTTAGCAGCCCAAACGCAGCCTGCGGCAATCATAACTTCTGCGCATTCGTACATATTCATACCAGCAGAGAAGGGTGCCTGACGACCGTCATTTTCCATCATAACAACCTGTCCGTCGGCGGTAATACCCACTACAGAACGGGGAGCAGGGTCGCTATGAGATGCGGCGTACTGGTTAACACCATCCTTTACAATGTAGCCGCTGGAAACAGGGATAACGGTGTATTCCCAACCGTCAAGATCGGCAGAGGTGCGTATCTGTACCATTTCGAGTTTAGGAATGTTGGAAGGTCTTGGGTTACCGTCAGCATCAAAATCCTTGTTTATAACAACGCACGTTGGAAAACCTACGTTGCCATACTCGTACCCACAGTTACCAGGATCAAACATAATCTCGCCGTTAAGCATCATAAAGCCAAGTGGCTCGCCCACGCGTTCTGCGGGGTAACCGGTGTACCAAGAAAGGCAGCAGTTCATTGTGCCAATAACCTCGCCCTCCATATTCTCGTCAATCCAGTTAGCTTGGTCGAGCATTGTTCCCGTCTGATACTTAGATGTGTTCATCTCTGAATATGTAGGAATTATATTTACGTATGAATTTGTTGCATCGGCCTTCATAATATGAACAACCTGACGGTAATCACCGGCATCGTTGTTCAAAACGATTTCAGACTCTGCAATACCTGGGGCATTGTCCCAGTCTTTTTTAGAGATGAGATTATAGTACTCATCGGTACTCGTAGAGCCGTTATGGCTATAATCAACACCAGCAGCAAAAGCGTTCATTGGCAACATTGCCACAAGCATTACTATCGCCAACATCATTGCAAGAATTTTTTTCATTTAAAATTCCTCCTTTTAAAAATTATATATAAACAGCACATTAGCACTGATTGTTTTTTATGTATTCGGTATAAGGTTTTGTTAAATCACATACTGTATAGTAATGATGACCCACTTGTTTTTCTTTAGGCAAGTCGGCTCGCCAATCACCATATTTTTGAGTAAGGTATTCGTCGTACTTTTCAGGAACACGGACGTCGAGACCTTCAAACTTCATCATAATGCCGTTACCATATTGTTCTTTTGACGCGTATTCAAGCTCACCTTGCCAATTGCCATGATTGCAGATTAACTTTGATTCTTTAATAGAATATTTACTAACCAAAGCCTCATATTTTCGGGCAATTATGTGGGTTCGCTTATGGCAACCCATTAATCGGTTAACACCGCATATTAATTTGCTTAAAAAACTTCGCTGCACCCTGCAAGCGCAAGCCAGTTGCCTTTTATATTTTGTTTTATTCTTTTCTAAACGACTCTGCTGCGCCTTATCTGTAGGATATCCGTCCAGAGGGAATATATCAATATAAACGCCATGATTTATATTTAAATGTGCAATGCTTTTTTCAATATAGGTAGTATTAGAATTTCGTATTTTGGTATATATCTGAGCAAAGGACTTATCTGTTTTATAATTTTGTATAAACAAGTGACTTGGCATATATTGTGGAGCTTCTTTTAAAAAGCGCTCATAGTCTTTACGCAACATACCAATATCTATATCGTCGTCCCAAGGTATAAATCCTTGGTATTTTACAGTGCCCAAAGCGCTGCCGCAAATCATAAAATACTTAATCTCAAGAATCTTGCATACTTGTGTTATATCGGTTAATATTTCAAACGCGGTCTGCTGAAGCTCGGTCATAAAAAACTCCTGTATAATTCTGTATATTCTGCAAACATATTTTCTTTATCAAAAACCTTCGCTCGCTTTATGCAATTTTCAGACTTGTAAGGCGCATTATTGCAAGTGTATAAAATTTCCTTTATCATCTCGTCTATATCATTAACCTCGACAACACTACCGCAGGTATCATTAACAATTTCCGGACTTCCACCCGTTTTAAACGTCAAAACAGGAGTGCCGCAAGCCAGCGCCTCGATATTAACTGTTGGAAAATTTTCCTCGCGTGTCGGATTAATGAATACATCTGCCGCGGTATAAATTTTGGCCAACTGTCGTTGGTTTTGCGTGCGGTGTATAGAAATAATATTTGAGGGAAGTTGCTTATCAGTTTTTTTGTTGGTGCCTACCAGTACAATCTGATATTTTTGTGGATCGAGTCTTTTAGATAACTCCACAAAAACATCCAATCCCTTGGCATAACCCCAACCAAAAGCAACCCCAAGCACTATCTTTTTATCACCTATTGCATATTTAAGTCTAAAGTCGTTTTCGATGGGTTTAAACACCGAAAGATCAATGCCATTATTTATAACTTTTATTGGATATTCAGATAAAAAAGATTGTTTTACTAACTCTGATAACCATCGTGATGGAGTAACAATGGTCAGGTTGTCCACACCGGTAAACCATTGCTTTTTCTTTTTATACATGGTTTTTGTCATATCTATGTAGCTTTGAGGATATTTACGATACTGTGGACAAGCAAAGCAGCCGTCCCTCCACTTTTCACATTTTGCGATTGTAAAATGTGGGCATTGCCCTGTAAATGACCAACAATCGTGAAGTGTCCACACAACAGGAATATCATTCTTTTTTATAAATTTAAAAAGCAAAGGCAAATTAATATACGAATTGTGCAGATTATTAAGATGAATAATATCCGGATTTATCTGCTTTACTTTTTTCAAAAAACGATAAGTTGACATCAGCGAAAAACAGCCGTTTAATCCTGTTAACCTGCTTAAAATCAAATGAGAGTCTTCAGATATCCTTCCGCCTATCCAAATGCGATTTCCGTCGTATTTTCTTTTATTATGTCTTCCATTAGGCACACATAGATATGATAAATTACCCGCTTGTTCTACAAATTTACCTAACCTAATAGCAAAATTGCCTGTACTTCCTGTACTGCAAGTGTTAATATATATTATCTTCATAATTTTCTGCTTTTACCTGTTCGAATCGCGCGCATGTTATACCGTGAGTGATGCATATCAACCATATGTATATTGGGTATCCTGTAACTATCGGCTCAGTCCATACTTGAACGCTCATTGTAAATAAAAGAATACTTAATAAATAATCATATTTTTGGTGTATTTTTAACTTAAGAAACTTTGCCAAGGTTATTATTTGAGATACAGTAATAACCGCATACGTCAATCCTGCGGCAAAGCCATACATATCATAAAAATCTTGAATTGCATTATGCGCGCTTTTTCCAACGATATTTCCTATTTCTCCCCCGCCAAAAGGATACTTGATATAAAGCTTCAAATGTTCAATACCAATTCGGATTCTGCTATCGGAATCGTTTGCAACAAATCGATTCCAAAGCAAAGATTCTTTAAACCATGTTCGCAAAGAAAAAATATCCATGACGTAAATTACCGCAACAAGTACAACAACCGTTAAACATATAATTAATAAATATATTTTTCCTTTTTGATTACCTATCGAATTAAATTTTAATAAAACTGAAAAAATAACAACTATCATCATCAACACAAATGGGGTTCTGGTTGCTGTTCTAAAATTCAAAGCTAAAGATGCTATCAAAATTATAATAGATAAGATTTGAATTTTCTTATTTGTTTCGAAAAACAGCGCGTAAGTGCAAACTGCCAAAACGATTGATGTTATTACTCCAACAAGTGTAACTGATATATATTCCCCAGTCCATACGTCCACTAACACCCTGTATGAAATCGCATCAATATTATTTATTAAAAGCAAAACAAGATAGTTAAAAGATCCTATGCACATTGAAAAAGATATACTTTTTATATACTTGTCTTTTTGCTTAGATAACCTATAACCATCATATCCAAGCAAAAAACACAAAACATAATTTATTGCTTTTATACATTCAGATACCGATGAATTAATTATGGCAAATATCATTATACATAAAGTCAAAACAGCATAAATGATACAAGTTTTATTTGCTCTTAATATAAAACCGGAATAAAAAAGCATATACACATTAAGAACAAGCATAACTATGCTACCACTATGAAAAAAATTCATACACACTAATGATAATAATATGTATAAAACAATGTTAGTGTCCTTGTTCAATTTTAATTGAAACTGATTCATAATATACTATACCGCCAACTAAATTTACATAAGTATAACAAATTTGTTTATAAAGTTTATGAAAATACATCTTTCATTTTTTTGCCGTTTTGCAAGGGATGGTGCCACTCGTTTGCTGTTTTTATGCCTTGTAAAGCTAGTTTTTTTCGACATTCAAAATCATTAAATGCAACCAACAATTTGCTCTTTAATTCATCCTTATCGTTCGCAACAACCGCGCAATTATTATTAATTAAATGCTTCATTGATGCTATTTCAGCAGGACCGTATGCAAATAACGGAATACCGCTACTAAGAATATCTGCTATTTTTGTAGATATGGAATACTTTACGGTATCAATACTCTGATTATCAAATGCCTCCACATGCAACAAAATATCAGAGGAATAAAAATTTTCTTTATATTTTTCCCCTGTAACAAAGCCACAGTATTCCACCGAAAGAATTCCATCAAAATAAGATATTATGCTTTTATCGGTTTCACTACTGTATATTTTTAATCGGTAATTGGTGTCTTGTTCTCTGTTTATTTCATCTAAAGCCATACCGATTTCAGCCAAACTAACATATCTATTACAACCGATATTGCCCATATATTTGATTGTTTGTGGATTGGTTGATACCGATATGTCACTCGCCATATCATAACCAGTGCTTGTCATAATTGTTGTAGCAGTAATGTTAAAATATTTTGAATACAACTTGTTTATATCATCGCTTATGGTCACTATGTGAATTGTATGTGACATCAAATTTTTTATAGTTTTACGCAAGGTATACCAAGAAACACACGACAATAAAACTTTAGGCTTTTTTATAAAAAAATAATCATCACAAATATAGGTAACGATAGGGATGTTATATTTTTTTGATATTTTTATTGCAATGTTGTATATAAACTTCGCTTCCCCCGGTGCAACAAAAATTCGATCGGGATTTTCTCTGTCTAACCATTCTCTTATGTCTTTGTTATACCATGCCGAAAATTTCCATAAAATATCGCGAGCAAGCATACGAAAAGGTTTTTTGTTCCTTCGGTTGTTATATAACTTTGCGTCACGATTTGTATCGAACAATTTATGATTTTCAAGATCAGGTTTTACTTCTTTTCCTCGGACCTTTAGTGACACGTAAGACTTTAATATATCTTTATCGGTCATACGATAGTAAGAAGTACAGTTATCCACATCTGGAATTGAAGGATATATATATAGCTGACACAACTCTTCTTTTGAAAAGCCATTAAATATACTACAGAGTGTTTTCCCCATATTGTTATATGTGGACATGGGATTGTGACTAATTATTAACAATTTCATAATGCCTTCATCAACTTTTATATGCTATATTGTCTACAATTTACAAAATATCCTAAAAAATAAAATTTTAATAAAATCAAACGGAGAACAAAAAAAAGATTTACAGCATTCAAAAAAGAACTCTTTATACCGTCCGCATCTTAACCAAGCAAACGCAATAACTGCGTAATGCCGCATCTTTATATATCTTATAGACTTTTTATCGAGTGTATCAAAAAAATTCTGCTTGTGATCGAACAACATTTTTTCACCATCAATTTTACCCTGGCCACTAGACATACCGCCTTCGCCCGTGTGAATATATGCCTTTACATCGCAAACGGGAACATAAAGAAATTTTCCGCCGTTTTTAATGGCTTTTTCCATTAAATAAAATTCATCACCAACATTAATTGGAGAAAATCCACCAATCTCTATAAGATATTCTCGGCGAAACATTATTGTATCTGTTCCTGTAAGATGATACATTAAATGATATTTGAACAACTGCTCGCAAGTAATATCCTTTGTTATTTCGCGTTTTCTTATTTGTTTTAAAACATCAGACTCCGAATATAAAGCTAAGTCAGTAATACTGTAATCCGCATTTTTGTTTTGCATAGGCTTTAATTGATTTTCAATTCGCTTAGGCAAATAAACATCATCGTCATCAAGAAAACAAACATATTCACCCTGAGCAACTTTTATCCCTTCATTACGCGTTTGTGCAGAACCTAAATTAAAAGTGTTTACGATATGCTTAATATCCATATTCGGATGTTTTCTTTTGAACGAATCTACAATAGTTTTTACTCTGTCATTCCATTCTTTGTCTTCATTGTCATCTACTAGAATAACTTCAAAATTTTTATATGTTTGTGTTGCCAATGATTCCAGTGCTTTGTTTAGCACGGTATCACGCCTGTAAGTAGCAACCACCACACTTACTATTGGATTCATTAATCTCTTACCTCTTATTTTTGCTTTTCACATTTTTGTATATTCTATACCAAAAATTCTTAATATCCAAACCGAAAAATAACAATTGTGAATTTCTCTTTCCTTGTCGATGTGTTAAATATTATATAGTTTGCTCTAAACTTCGTGTCGATTCATAGTTCTTAACTTTTTAAGCAGGACTAAACAGCCACATATTGCGAACAAACTATTCTTTATTTTGATAGAACAAATCTATTACAATTTCTTCTATTGATTGGCTATCAGGATAAAACTCAATGTAATTTTCTCCCATTTTGGATTCGCCTTCTATACTTTTAATTCCTAAAAATGTATAGCTTTCAAACTTTTCAGCAAGCTCCTGAAGTTGAGTAACAGAACGATCTGAAACTATATACTCCGACATTTTAATTGAAGCATCAATTAAAAATTCTTCATCAGTTCTCATGCATAGGAGTGCCTTTTCATAAAGTGCATCAATATATTGTTTTTGTCGCAACATTCGCGAACTGTTGCTACTGTCCTCTAATCCGTAACGGCTGCGAACATAATTGAGCGCATGCTCGCCTATAAGCGTAACGTTTTCGCCCTTTATAAGCGTATCGTCGATACCTGTAAAATCGTCAAGCACGTTAACCTCTACGCCGCCCACAAGGTCGTTTAACACGGCTACCGAATCCATTGTGAAAGAAATATAGTGATTAACCCTGACATCGTATAAAAGATCCGAAACGGAATCTGATACATTGTGGCAGCTTACATCCCTGCCGTTTCCGTAGGTGTGCGCAAGTGAAATCTGCTGTGTTACGGTATCAAGCCTGTTGCCCGCAACATCCAACACCTTTACCCTTGCCATCGTATCACGGTTTATGTGTATTGCAGAGAATTTTTTTGCATTGTTATCAAAGACCAACAGCATTAAAAAGTCTGCTTGTTTATCGTTTTTATACGAATTATCAGAAGATTGTAATTGCTCAAACGTATCCAAGCCTAAAACCAAAAATGTTTCAACATTTTCTTTGAGAATATATTCTTTTCCCTGATAGTTGATCACATTCTCTTCCACGCTGGACACATCAAAACTGCCCTGTTGCTCTTCCCATTTTTTTAAGAGCAACAGGACTATGGACACAAGAAAAATAGCTAATAAAATTATTGCTATATACTTTAAATATCTTCTGCGGTCCTTAATGGGTTTCATAATATTTCTCTTTTCTAGTTATTAGCTTTAAGCTTTCGCTTTTTTGGAAATAAAAACCAATGCCGCAGCAGAAACTAACATAATTGCCGCAAAAGACCAAGCAGTTGTGTTATCAGATGTTTCAGGCGATATTGCACTCTTGCTTACAACAATTGCATACGGACCCATTACTTCTGCAGTAAAGCTAAGATATTTTCCGTCGGTAACCTTTGCATTGTCAACTGTCTTCCAACCGTCACCGTCATGATATACCAATGCTACGAAATTTTCAAGCGACTCACCGTTTAAGTTGATATTAAAATCGCCGTGCTTGTGGTCCTTTGTACAGTCACTGCAATCCACGTCGAACAAATCTTTAACTACAAGTTCGTTGTTAGAAACGCCAGCCTTTTGTGCGACATCTGCAAGGCCATCAACCAATTTAGTGATGTCATCGCTGCTTGCGATATCGCTATATGCTTCTTCGATTTCTTTTTTGCCGTCATCATCCAAAGTATCACGTTTAGAATAAGGAATAACCGTAACCTGACTGTCGCAATCCTCACTGTTGTTCGTGCTATCAACAATTGTAGGACCCTGTTTAGCAGAGGGGCTCTCTACAAAGTTTGCTGACGCTGCAAAAGCAGTAATGCTCATAGACATTACCATAACCATAATTAAACAAATTGCCAATACCTTTTTCATTTTAATTTCATCCTTTCTAAATTAAAAAGATTATTTATTTCTTACAAGTAAGGAATAACCATACCCGTTCATTTGACTAATAAAATCTTTGCCAAGCTTTTTTTTAACAACTTGAAATGCTTTGTCCATTTGGGGAGCCCGTGTTTTTGTATTATGACAGTCAGAACCCAAAAAATGTATATTTCCGTTTGCCAACTGTTTTAATGCTTTTCTTTTTGTATAAAAATCATTAAAATAAGTGGCATTGACCTGCATTAAAACTCCATTTTCATAAAGCCTATCCCAAACACTGTTGCTTTGGAATGAATAATAACGCTCTATATGAGCCAATACAAGCGTTATGTCTTTTATAGACGCTAACTCTATTAATTCTCTGATCGTATATTCAGTCCACTTAGACATTGACATTTCCAAAAGGAGCAGGTTGCTTCCTTCTATTCTTAGTTTTTTCAAATCGGTCATCCTGCTAATACCCGAATAATATCGAACTTCAGCGCCCAACAAAATTTCGGGAGCATTAGGATTTAAAACTTCTTTTAAATCTTGATATGCAACATTTCGCCTTTTTATAAAATTCTCTACCGTTTCATCGTTGGCAAAAAAATGCGGCGTTGCAACAATGGTATTTACACCTTGCGCGGCAAGCATATCTACAAGCGTTAAGCTTTCCCCTAAGTCATGGCTTCCGTCGTCCACGCCCGGAAGAATATGGCTATGCCAATCAATCACTTCGTTTGTTCCTTCGGTTTGCTTTGATAATAACGGTAATATTTATAATACCGATATTTCTTATATTTACCATACGAACCGCTTCCCGCCTTTGCCACATTCATAACACAGCCAAGAACATTAACGTTTGACAGTTTTAACTGTCTGAAACAATGTTCAAGTTCTTTTTTTTCGGTATAATCTTCTCTTATAACCAAAATCATACCGGTGATAAGGCTTGAGATTGATAGCGCATCTGAAACAATGTTAACAGGCGGAAGGTCTATGATAATATAATCAAACGCCTCTCTCAGTTCCTTGAGCACTATTTCCATTCTGCGAGACCCTAACAGTTCTGAGGGATTTGGAGGAATATTGCCCGACGGAAGAATGAACCAATTTTTCAACAGCGGCGATTGAAATTCTGAAATATTTGCGCCCTTACCCATAAGAAGATCCGTAAGACCAATTGAGGCTTCCAATTCTAATTTTTTAGCAATCGACGGTATTCTAAGATCGCCATCTATAAGCAACACCTTGTTCCCTTTTTCTGCAAGAACATAAGCAAGATTGATAGAAGTGGTGCTTTTTCCCTCGCCTCGCATTGAACTTGTTACACCAATTACCGGGCACTTTTCGCCTTCAGGCAAAGTAAAATCTAGGTTCGTACGCAATAACTTATATTGTTCTGTTGCTGTAAACTCCAAATTTTTATGCAACGTCTTAGAAATCTCACCGGCATTAGCGGTAAACGCGTTATTTTTTATATTTTTTTTCTTTTTTAAAAACACAGTTATCACCAACCCTTACTTACTTGTTCTATGTCTGCTCTGATAGTAGTATCCGTACTTCTTGGTGCTCGTGTTCAAAAGGTTGGGAACCTTTGCCAAAATTGGATAATCGTATGTCTGCAATACATATTCTTCATCATGAATAGTATCGTCCAACATAGCAAGAATTGCCAAAACAACAACCGAAATAAGTCCACCTAAAATCATACATATTGCCGTATAATTTGTTACACTAGGCGCAACTTTTTTTACATTTGGAACCGCAGTGTCAACAACCTCCATTGAAGCTCCATCTATAATTTCCGAAATTCTTGCGGGTAAAACCTCCGCGATACAGTTAGCAATTTTAGCAGCCTCATAAGGATTTTTGGCCGTAACAGTTACCTTCATTATTTCGGTTTCATTAGAAGGCGCCGCCGAAATCATACCCGATAATTGCTGGTATGTATAAGGAACACCCGACTTATCTATAATTTTTTCCAATGTGGTTCTGTTGTCCAAAATCTCCACATAAGTTTTAACCAAGCTTTGAGCAGCGGTTATTTGAGAAGAACTAATGCTAAAACTTGTATCTCCCAAAGAAAATGAACTGTTGTTTACATATAACAGTATTGAGGAAGAATATGTTGGATCAATAGCAAAAGAAGCATACGAAAAACCTACTGTTGCCGCAATAAATGCTGACAGTATAACTATCCATACTCTTTTCCATATTGATTTAACAATATGTAGCAAATCTATTGTATAATATTCTCTATTATTGTTATTTTCTTGTCTTTCCATTATGTTTCTCCTTTTATGCTTGCCCTGCATTTATGTGATGCCTTAATGCGACTTCTGTTTCCCAAGAAAAATATGGTTTAATTGACAAATAAAGCAACCCGTAAACCATTTCTATATTATCAGCATTATCTAAACTTTCGTCTCGCAGTACTTTTATAATTCCAGAAAACACAACATCTAATATGTGATTAAAAAGCATCCAAACATCTGTGCCTTTCTTAAAGGCGGGCGTAAACCCATCGATCACCTTTTTATATGTCTGTTTTCAGAGTTCAATTGGATATAAATCAAAGTATTGAGCGTGATAATATTTTATAAAAAAGGAACACTTTTCCTTATTACTTAAAAGGAATCGCCAACCACTTAAAAAATATTTCCAACAACGTTCTTCTATATCAAACTCTTCCTTCGTTTTCGGAGGAAATGACACGAGCATTGCCGATGCAAACTCCTGATCTAACGCGGTAAAAGCAGATTCAAGCAGGTTATCCTTATTTTTAAACATCCGATAAATGTATACTTCATTTAACCCTGCTTCAGCTGCTATTAACTTTGTTGTAGTTTTATGAATACCAAAATTAGCAACGACATTAATTGCGCTATATATAAGTCTTTGTCGCATATCATATTGATTCATACAATAAAAGCCTTTCAAATATAACATTTTTTGAATGCGTCCTGCAAATACAAAAGAAACTTTGCGCTTAGATAATTAAATTGTAAGTAAATACTACGTTTTCGATAAAATAAAAAGCTGAAAAACCAAGGTGTGTCAAAAACACACCGTTTTACAACAATTTAAAACGCACAATACTCCACAATCATGCTCTTAGTATTATATCATAAAACTATTGAAACTACAACCCTTTTTATAATAATTTATTGACGAATTATTAGAAATTGTTCTTTTAACTTTTTAGAATTTTCACATAAACTATACCCTGTAAAGAAATAAACTTTCTTTGTCCTTGTGTAAAATTTTTTCACTTTCTAAGAACATTAAATTAAAAACTATATTCCTATACATTATATCTGTATTACAGATAAATGTCAATATCTCGATAACAGATATTGCATAATGCACTTAGGAGGTATTTTTATGCAATACAAAAATTTGCGTGGTATTAGAGAGGACAAAGATTTAAAACAAAAAGACATTGCAAAAATATTAAGCGTTTCCCAAAACACATATTCTCAGTATGAAACCGGAGTTATATCATTAACCGCTGAGGTGTTGATAAAACTTGCCGACTATTACAAGGTTAGTGTAGATTTTCTTTTAGACAGAACAAACAACCCGAAACCGCATAAGTAAGTATGTTTGAAACCATCCGGCATGGGTGGTTTTCTATAATAATTTATTAAGTTGATTTCTAAATTCTTCTATACTGCGATTTTCATCATCAAATAAAATTGTATGTATACCTAATTCCTGTGGAACAACTAAATTCTTTTCAGAGTTATCTATAAAAACACAGTCGTTTGGTTCAACGTTAAGAGATTCAAGAGTTATATCAAAAATCTTTCGGTCATTCTTGCCGCATTTACACTCTGCTGATATGGTGACTACGTCAAACAAATCGGTTAAATTGTGATATTTAAGAATTTCGGTAATTCTATCAACCTTATTATCGGTAATCATACCGATTTTATATTTAGTTTTCAGTTCGCGAACAAGTGAAAGCATATCCCAGTCAAGTGGAGTGTTTATAAATGAATCAACAAGTATTTGAAAATCAATGTCATAACCCACGTTTTTACAATAATCAGACCAAACGTCCTTGTGTGTGTATTCACCGTTAAGCAATCCACGATTTATTTTATAATACTCTCTTTTTAAAACATCAATTGGCGCATCGGTATTTTCGCCCAAATATCTCAAAATAGAATCCGAACCGTATTTATCAATAGTTAAAACACCATCAAAATCAAAAAGGATTGCTTTCATCAAATCCACCTCAACTATTTTGAATTTTCCTTTGCTGTTTCAATTCTTTTACAAGCACTATGATTTCAACTGCAAAATTCATTGAAAGTTCAGCTAACTTATTTTCCTTCAA
>CAYLXT010000021.1:0-22450 GCA_964387615.1 uncultured Ruminococcus sp. | reverse complement strand
CAGGCGTATCGGATATTAAGAAATATCTTAACGCGTAAAATATGAACGTAGGGGAGGGTCTCTGTGCCCTCCCATTGTTTTAAAACGGAGAATATATAATGTATGATATTATAGTAATAGGCGGCGGTCCTGCAGGACTTACCGCGGCAATTTATGCCCGCCGCGCCAATAAAAGCGTATTGGTTATTGAAAAAGGCTCCTTCGGAGGTCAGATTACCTTTTCTCCCAAGGTAGAGAATATACCCGGTTTTAGTGAGGTTACCGGTAACGAATTTGCCGAAAAACTCGTAGAGCAAGCACTCGGACTTGACGCAGAGGTTGAATGCGCCGAGGTTTTAGAGGTAAAGCAGGGCGACATAAAAACTGTTGTTACAGACGGCGGCGAATTTGAGGCACGCACCGTAATCATCGCAACAGGCGCCAAACATCGAATGTTAGGCCTGCCCCGTGAAGAAGAGTTTGTCGGCGAGGGTATATCGTTTTGCGCAGTGTGTGACGGCGCTTTTTATGCAGGTCGCGACGTAGCGGTTATTGGCGGCGGCAACTCGGCGCTTCAAGAGGCTATACTGCTTGCAGACCTTGCCGATAAAGTATATATTATTCAAAATTTGGATTTTCTTACCGGTGAACAAAAGTTACAGGAAAAACTTGTTGCTAAAAAAAATGTAGAAATAATTCTCGGTCACACTGTAAAGGGCGTTCTGGGCGATACAACGCTCACGGGCATTGCTATTGCCGACAATGCTGGCTGCGAGAAACAACTTAACATTGACGGTATGTTTGTGGCAATAGGACTTATCCCGCAAAACGAGGCGTTTTCAAATATCATAAATCTTGATGATAGAGGTTATGTAACCTCTGACGAAAACTGTCTTACAAATGCCGACGGTATTTTTGTTGCAGGTGACTGCCGCACCAAAAAAATCCGTCAGGTAGCAACCGCCGCTGCCGACGGCGCCATAGCCGCGCTGGCTGCTTGCGATTATTTGGATAAATAATCGCAAATTAAGTTTGCCAAAAGGCGAACTTAACATCATATCAGAAAATATCTGAAACATCATTGCACAAAATGCAACATCATTTGGCATAGCCAAACATCAAAAAACTCCCGACGAGTCGGGAGTTTTTTACTATCTTTTCGGATAGGGCAAATCGGGCAGACCGAGTATATAATCGGCAGAAACGTTAAAAAATTTACAATAGGCAATTAAGTCATCATCTTGTAGGTGTGCTTCGCCGGTTTCAAGTCTTGAAATTGCTCGTTGGCTTTTGTTAAGACGTTTGCCAAGTTCTGTTTGATTAAGATTTTCAGAGTGTTCTTCTCGTAACGCTTTAAGTCTTTCAGGTATTGTCATTATTATCACCATTACCATTTTAACAAGACGAAAAACGACTATTGACATTTAGACGAACTTCGGCTATACTGTATACAGTTTAACAACCGTCGCCAAACTAAAAACATAAGAATGTTCGTCGCACAAAAAAGGAGCACAGCCTATTGGGGATGTGCTCTTTTTAAATTGAAATTTTATTTTCGATGTAGGGAACGGGCTTGCTCGTTCCGCTAAATATTGGCAGGAGTAAACCCCTGCCCCACACAGTGTAATTGTTTTTCATCTTTTCGGATAGGGCAAATCGGGAAGACCTAAAATATAGTCAGCAGAAACATTATAATAAACGCTTAGTTGCTTTACAATGTGACATGGTATTTCGGTTTCGCCACGTTCCCATCGCTGATATGTGGTTGTATAAACATTTAAAATTTCTGCTATTTCTGCTTGTGTCTTATCACTGTCTTCTCTTAAATCACGAACTCTTTGATAAATATATTCCATAAGAACACCTCAAGAACAAATATATCAAAGAACACAGTTTTGTGTTGACAATAACACAAAACTGTGTTATTGTAGTGTTGGTCGCCAAACCACTGCGACGTAACAATGGCATCTGTTGCGACACAGCACCACACAAGAGAAAAGGCACCGCTAAAGTTTAGCAGTGTCTTTTTCTTTATATTGTAGGGCAGAAGTAAACCCCTGCCCTACACAGTATAATTGTTTTTTATCTTTTCGGATAGGGCAAATCGGGAAGACCTAAAATATAGTCAGCAGAAACATTATAAAATTCGCAAAGTTTAATGACGTCCTCTATTTTATATTTACTTCTTCTTTGTTCATATTTTGATATTGCCGATTGTTGACAATTAAGTAATTTTGCAATATCTTTTTGACCTAAATCATGGTCTTCACGAAGTTGTGTTAATCTATCTACATAATCCATTTTGAACACCTCAAAACAATTATATAAATTCCAAAACAGACTATTGATAAAAAGTCTATAGTAGACTATAATGTATATGGTTTAACAACCGTCGCCAAACTAAAAACATAAAAATATTGCCCCACAACCGAAAAGACACTGCTTTAAATTAAGCAGCGTCTTTTTATTAGCGTATATTTATAAATTTATTGCGTAGGGGCGACCATTGGTCGTCTGTTGTGTTTAATTACTCAATTTGTACGATAAAGTCATCAGACTATCGCCAAAGTGAATGTTTTCGACCTCTACGCCTTGATAGTCAAGCGCTATATCGTAGTGGCTGAAATTTAAAAAACCTTTTACGCCAAGCTTAATAAGCTGTTCGCAAATTTCTTTTGAAGCCTCTTTAGGTATGCAAAGTATTGCGGCACGGGGCATATTTTCACGGCAAAATTCATCTAATGTAGATATGTGTCTTATCGGCACGTTACGAACCATCTGCCCCACAAGTGATTCTTTTGTATCAAACATACCTATAAGATGAAAGCCCTTTGATTCAAAATTAATATAATGAGCAATAGCGCGACCCAAGTTACCCACGCCTATAAGTATTGCGTTTTGTGGGCGGTCAAGACCTAATATCTTTGCAATCTCGCCCTGAAGCAACGCTATATTATAACCGTAGCCTTGCTGACCAAATTCACCAAAGCAGTTAAGGTCTTGCCTTATCTGGCTTGCGGTCAGGTGCATACGCTCTGACAATTCACGCGATGATATTCGGGTAAGTCCTTCTTTTTTTAATTCGCCTAAAAATCTGTAATAACGGGGGAGGCGGTTTATTACAGAATTTGAAATTCCGGTTGGATTCATTAATGTGTGCCTTCTTACTATAAAAAGATTGTTAAAAACTTGAACAAGTCTATTTTAAAAAACTTTTTAAAAAAAGTCAAGAAAAAATGCTTGACAAATAAAAAAATGTGAGTATAATTAAAAACGTAAAAAGTAGTAACGATTACTACTTTTAAGAAAGAGGTGAGTTATGGCAAACTATTCAAAACAGCGAGCGGCAATTTTAAACGAATTGCAAAATCGTTGCGACCACCCAACGGCCGCTCAGGTTTACGAGGGCGTACGCAAAGTTATACCAAATATCAGTCTTGGTACGGTTTACCGTAATCTTGCGTCACTGGTTGAAAACGGCGAGATACTAAGCGTTACGGTCGGCGACGGTAAGGAGCACTTTGACGGCGACAAAAGTTTTCATCTGCATTTGCACTGCAAAAGCTGCGGCGCAATAATTGACTCAAGAGTACAAGACGAAAAACTAAAAGACATAGCGCAGTTTGACGGCTTTACGCCCGAAACCAGCGTGTGCGTGGTTTATGGACTATGTAAAAATTGCAACAAGCAATAAAATATAAAAATTAAAACAATTTTGGAGGAAAATTTTATGAAAAAGTATGTATGTTTAATCTGTGGTTATGTTCACGAAGGCGACTCTGCTCCCGATGCTTGCCCCATCTGTAAGGCGCCTGCTTCTAAGTTTGAAGAGCAGTCAGGCGAAAAAACCTGGGCTGCCGAGCACGTTGTAGGTATTGCAAAGGGTGTTGACCAGAGGATTATCGACGGTCTCCGCGAAAATTTTAACGGCGAATGTAGCGAAGTTGGTATGTACCTTGCAATGTCACGTGTGGCACACCGTGAGGGTTACCCCGAAATCGGTCTTTATTGGGAAAAGGCAGCACTTGAAGAGGCTGAACACGCTGCAAAATTTGCAGAGCTGCTCGGCGAAGTTCTTACCGACTCTACCAAGAAAAATCTTGAAATGCGCGTAGACGCTGAAAACGGAGCGACAAAGGGCAAGTTTGAACTCGCAAAACTTGCAAAAGAGTTAGGTCTTGATGCGATACACGATACCGTTCACGAAATGGCTCGCGACGAAGCCCGTCACGGCAAGGCATTTGAGGGACTCCTCAACCGTTACTTTAAATAATAAGTAATATCAAAGAGGGGTCGAAAGACTCCTCTTTTTTAAAAAACAGACTACAGGAGGAAAACACAATGAAAAAATTATCAACAATTTTATTGATAGCAATTTTTGTTTTGTCGCTTTCTGCCTGCACGCCTGGAAAAAATTCCGGTGGTAGCCAAAAAGCGCAAGACACGGCAATCACTTCACAATCAACGCAAAACAACACGGGCAGTCAAACGGATATTACCCGCGACAAAGCAATCAAAATCGCGTTGGCGCAGGTTGGCGTCAATCAGAAGGATGTTCGTGATTTATGCATAGAACTTGACTGCGAACGCAGTAAACCAATCTGGGAAATAGAGTTTGAATACAGCAACCGTGAATATTCTTTTGATATAGACGCCACCACGGGCGAAACAATTAAAAACGAAAGTGAATATGAAAAATAAACATTTTATTTGGAGGCAAAGCAATGCTTGATAAAAAGGTTATAGAATTACTTAACGATCAAATAAACAAGGAGTTTTACAGCGCGTACCTTTATCTTGATATGGCAAACTACTATATCGACAACGACCTTGACGGGTTTGGTAATTGGTACACCATACAGGCGCAGGAGGAGCGCGACCACGCAATGCTATTCTTAAAATATCTGCAAAGCAACGGCGTAAAGGTAACGCTTAAGGCAATAGACCAACCCGACAAGGTTTTTGAAAATCATCTCGATCCATTGCTTACAGGTGCCGAGCACGAGCGCTATGTAACAAATTTAATCCACACCATATATGATGCGGCCTACAGCGTAAAGGATTTTCGCACAATGCAGTTTCTTGACTGGTTTGTAAAAGAGCAGCTTGAGGAAGAGGAAAACGCCGACAAGCTTGTAAACAAGTACAAACTGTTCGGTGACGACCCCAAAAGCCTGTATCTTTTAGATCAGGAGCTTGCAACCCGCGTTTACACCGCGCCGAGCCTTACGCTGTAATTGATGCACAATTCAAAATGCACAATGCACAATTAACTAAACACACAAGCACCTGCTGTAGAGATATGGCGGGTGCTTAAATTTTGTTACAAAGTTGTTACTTGACAAAACGCACTATCTACAATAGACTGAAACAAAAGGAGGTCAGGCTATGAAAAGAATAGTTTGCTTTATTGTTGTTCTGAGTGCTCTCTTTTCTTTGTGCGCGTGTGCCGAGATGGGTAAGACGGCGGATTATCGTAAATTTGAGAACATTTATATTACTTATCAAGACGGCGAGGAGTATACAAAGCAAATATTATATAGTCAGGCGGGTGAGCCGGATTATCCTACGGCCGAAAAGCTTTTTGATGAAAGCACAACCAATTGGCAATATGATTTTTATGAATTGCCTGACCCTGCCAATCCATATAGATTAGTTGTGGAATTTGACGCCGACGGAAATGTTACAAATATGGAGTTTGACTATATTCCCGGCGGTTAATATCAGGTAAATCAGAGGAGTGCCAAATATGATAAGTTACATATTTAAAAGCAAGGCAAAAAATATATTGGCGATAGTTTTCACCTGCCTACATATTCTTAATACAAATATACCATATGAGTTTTATTTGTGCATATCACAAGGTTCGACAATTTCCATTGATACTTTATTGCAATTTCTTTCATTTGTCTTGATTTTAGTGTATATGTTTACGCTGAAAATACAGTACAGGTTTAAAGAGTGGCTGTTTCCAGCGGCGTTTGCAATTTCGGGCGGATTAGTAATTTATGATATAATATTTGATATAGTTTATAGCCTCACACAATATGGTGATTTATCTTTGGTAGAAATTTTAAGTTGTACGATTAACGCTGTTTCGGCAATACTATTGGCTTTGTGCTTTTGTGGCTCAATTAAAAATTTTAAAAATGTTATATTCTTAAAAATTGGTACACTTGCAATGATGATATACACGGTGGTTATAACAATAACCGATTTTATATTAGTTGGCGGCGCGGAGTATTTTTCCAATATACCTCAAGAATATTTAACGAGTGTTTATATATCAATGGGTAAAGCCTTGATAAAACTTGCTATGATATTACTTTATTATTTTGGAATTTTTAACTTAACCCTTAACAAAAAAAGCGAATATATCGACATTGCTCCATACGTTGAAGAGAGAAAGGCAATAAAAGAGGCAAAACGTGCGGCGCGACTTGCCCAAAAGCAAGGGAACGAAGCGCGGCTTAACGAGCCCGTGCCCGAAATACCTGACGGCTCCTGGCGTTGTATGGCTTGTGGAAAAATTTTGTCAAACGATATTGACCGATGCGAGTGTGGATATAAAAAATAAAATTTTAAAATGCAGAAAAGAAATTTTCTGCATTTTTTAAATTCTCCCGTTAATAATATTACGGGAGGAATCAAAAATGAAAAAAATAATCTCTTTAATTTTATGTTTTGCTTTTGTATTATCGCTCACAGCCTGCGGCAGAGCAATGAACGATGCTACAAGCGATGCCGAGTCAATGGGTGATTCAATTGTGAGCGGTACCGAAAGTGCTGCCGATAAGGTTACCGATGGCGTCGAAAGCGCGGTTGATAACGCAGAATCTTCCACAAAAAGCGCAGATGACAGCTCGATGAATCTGATGGCAGGCATCACAGCAAACGATGCTATAGATGCGGCGCTAAAGCATGCGGGACTCAGCAAATCGCAGGTAACCGACATCGACGTTGACCTTGACCGCGATAATGGCAAGCTTATCTACGAGGTCGATTTTAATTCGGGCAACACCGAATACGATTATGATATCGATGCCGAAACCGGAGAGGTAATATCAGCAGATAAAAGCAAGGATTAATCGGTTGGACAAAGAGTCCAACCTACATAAATTTTTAAATATGTTGTTGCGCCGCGCAAAAAGATATGATATTATAATGTTAGTATTTTTAAAGGGTGATAACAATGAAAAAACTGTTGTGCATTATAATATGTATACTAACGGCGTTTTGCTTTGTAGGTTGTAAGGACGCGGGTGATACCCTTTCTGACGAGCCGCCGTTAGTTGAGCTAATGGCAAGAACGCTTAGCGATGAATATAATTTTACTATTGTTGATGATACGGGTACGGTTTGGCTTGAAAACGCAGATGTAAAAAGCGTGCTTGTAATGTATAAAAAGGGGCAAAACCGTTATTTAGAGCTACGCTTTACCGAAGAGGGCGCAAAAAAATTTAAAAAGGCCGTAAAAGCAAATAAAAAGGGAACGCTCAGCATTGCGCTTGATGGTGAGGTTCTGGCGTCGCCCGTAACTGCAAACCAAGAAAATCCCGAATACGCCCGTGTAGACAGCGTATATGAGGATGTAATAGGCTGGTTTAACGAGCTTACATAAAGGGTAATATAAAAGCAAAAAGAAAGGTGAAATTCACCTTTCTTTTTTTATACCGTTTTTTCAACGATTGCCGCCATAACGGTTATATCGTCGGGGCGGGTGTTCACACACCGCCGCCGCGCGCAGTCGCAAATGTGTTCGGCAAGGTCCTGCGCACCGCCGTCTTGCCACGCTTCAAGCTCTTGTCTTATCCATTCGGTGCCCTCAAAGGTAACGCCGTCGGAAACCAGCAACAATATATCGCCCGATTTCAGCCTTATTCCCGCGCGGTCAAACGAAACCTCTTTTAAAATGCCTATGGGAAGGCTATGGCTTTCGGCGCGCCCCGAGTGACCGCTTCGTCGCACAAGCGTTGGTGCGGCGCCCGCTTTATAAAGCTCAGTGCTACCTGTGAAAAGGTCAATGCTTGCAATATCCATTGTGGCAAGCGATTCATCACTTGATTTAAAAAGCATTGACGAATTAAGAATTTTCAGTGAGCAGTCATAGCCAAACCCTGCTTTAAGCAGTCGTGCCATAAGTCCCGATGCCATCGCGCCATCAACTGCGGCACGGCCGCCCGTGCCCATTCCGTCACTAAGCACCATTACAAAATGCCCTTTGCCGTCGTTAAAGTACTTACAGGCGTCGCCGCAAATCGAGCCTGCTACGGCGCAGCGTTGCTCAACGCCTATGTCAATTCTGAAGTTTGGGTGTTCGTTTACCGTTAGCAGAGCATACTCGCCCGTTTTGGTAATGTTAGGTATATCAAAATCGCGCTCACAAGCAAGCGATAACAATTTCATTATTTGCAGACGGTTAAAAATAGCATCCTCGGTTATTTTGATTTTCATTTCAAGAGAGAGTCGGCCAAACTTATCCACCTTTGCCGAGCAGTCGCTTGCGCTGATGCCGATATTTGTCAGCGCCGATGCAGCAGCATCGGCGGCGCGTGGGTCAAATTGTTCGCCGTTTGAAAATTCCTCGGATAGTTCCTTTAGCATATCGGATATACCTTCAAACTGTTCCGAAACCACCTGACGCACCTCGTCTATGCGGTTTTCGGCGGCAATCAGCGATGCGTATCCGGCATATCGGTTTTTAACGGTGTCTTCCATTTTTTTAACTCGCAGGCATCGTCCTCTGAATTCGTCTAAAACAGCATCGTTTTGACTCTCTGCGCTGCCCTTTATAATACTTATCATTTTCATAATAGCCTCGGTGGTGGCGGCGGTTTTGCTTTCCCAGCAATGAATACGCAGTTTACAACATGCACAGGCATCCTGTTCTATATACGACAAAACGGTTTTAAAATCAGGCGCGTTGATTTTGCCAAGCTCGCTTGATACTTGAGATACCGTATTGGAAACATCAATCAGCGCGGCAGAAGCAAGATTTAGCCGAAGTCCTAATGCGTTACTGCCCGAGCCCTGCGAGCTGACACTCGGGGCGCGATAAAAAATTTTATTTAATGTAATGCCGGCGGAGCGGGGGATAAGTAAAAACAAAGCAGAGCCTATCAGAATTTCGGTAAAGAAGATTGACGATCCGTCTTTAAACTGCATAAAAGAAAGCCCGATTATGCCTGTCGCTACTACCGAAACACTCTGCGCGTATTTACCAAGACCGGCAAAAATGCCTGCCGAAAGACCGGCAAAGGCATATATTCCAAAACCGCCCTCAAAAGCGCCTGTTACCGCCGAGGCAAAGGAGATTGCTATACCGCAAGCGCAGCTTGCCGCGGCGCCTCCGTATTTGGCGGCGGCGAGTATTAAAAACACGCCCAATATATGCCCGATAGATAAATCAAAGATGGTTATTTCAGAGATACCGATAATTAAAATTGTCATCGTGCCAAGGGCGCAAATAAGCCCGTCAAGCGAGAGCCCTGCGCGGTCCTCTTTTAAAGCGACAAACGCGCGCCTTACGATAAACACACCGCCGAATATAATTATACATTCGGCTGTAAGCTTTAACGCGTCAAGCGGCACCCCGCTATAGCTTACAGCACCCGTCGCCGCGTTTGCAAGCAGTGCCAACGCGCTTAAAAAAATAGGATTTTCACAAATTTTTTGATAGCTTGAAAGCAGCAGTCTTACAGCAACAATTGCCAACAACGCGGCAATATATCTAAATCCGCCGCTTGATGCTGCCGGTATAAAGTAACCTATACAGCTTCCCACAGCAACACTTGGCAAAAACACGCTGCTACATCCGCCAAGAAAAACAAGACCAAACGGCATAAGTGAATCGAAAATAACACCACGCGAAGCGATAAAACCAAGCACCGCCATCAGAATATGTAGTACAATTGCCGAAATAAATTCTTTTCTGTATGGTACAGCCTTGTCTTGCGCCAGTTTTACCAAATCCTTCATTTTAAAGCCACTTCCTTTTTGCATCTGTCAGGGGATAAATTCTCAAATTTATTATATGGCACAAGAAAGAAAATTTTTGTCAAAGTGCGGATGAATAAAATTTGTTTTTTTGTCTTTAAAATGAAAAAACAGACAAATAATATTTTCTAAAAAATTGGAAATACTATTCATGGAGGGATTTTATGACAAACAGACCTTTAAAAATTATGATAATCGTATTTGTTCTTATGTGTATGCTGTGTGTGACTGTCGGTGCGCTTTCTAAAATGGGATCTACAGGCAGTGAGGTAAGTGAAATTCAAAGCCGACTTAAAGAATGGGGTTATTACAGTGGTGCCGTAGACGGAATATTCGGTACGGCAACCAAAAATGCGGTTATAAAATTCCAAAAGGCAAACGGGCTTACACCCGACGGAATAGTTGGTAGCAAAACGCTTGCGGCGATTGGTATTAGCGGGGGAAGCTCTTATAACTCTGCCGACTACGAGCTGTTGGCGCGCATTATTTCGGCAGAGGCTCGCGGCGAAACGTATTTAGGGCAGGTGGCGGTAGGGGCTGTCGTGCTAAACCGCATAGAGCATCCGTCATTTCCCGATACGGTGTCTGGAGTTGTGTATCAAAATGGAGCCTTTTCGTGCCTTTATGATGGTCAGTTTTATGAACCGATAGAGGATAGCGCCTATTCCGCCGCACGCGACGCGCTTAATGGCCTTGACCCATCAGGCGGTGCGATATATTACTATAACCCTAAAACTGCCACAAACAAATGGATTCGCTCTCGCCCCGTTATAACAACAATAGGTAGGCATACATTTTGTAGTTGAAAATGGAAAATTAACAATTTTTACTGTATTATTTCTAAATTTTCAATCCCGTATTTTAATATAAGATTTATTAACTCGTTCCGAGAATAATTACTTTCTTTTGCGATTTGGTCTAATTCCAATAAAATATCCTCGCGTATTCTTACCGATATAATTTTATTGCCGTCCTCTCCGCGCTTTTTGATTTTTAAAGCTTTTTCACTCATATAGTCACCTCGTAATATATTTTAATATTGACAATCAAGATAAAATATATTACAATACGATATGTAATTGTAATACAATTGCATATCATATTTATGGAGGATATTATAATGAAAAAGGCGGTAGCAATATTTTTAATGATAACTTTAATGCTATCATTAGTGGCATGTGGCAAGGAAAAAGGCTTTGAAATACCCGACGTTTTTGGTGTTAACTATACTGACGCAACCGAGGTATTAGAAGCGGACGGATTTGAAGTTACGGCAATTGAAACAAGTGTAGGATCCATTTCTGAAAAGTTACTTTGGCCATTAGAAAATGTGGATAAGGGAACAGTGTTTAAAATTGATGATTATGTCAAGGACGGCATCGGCGACTTGGTAAAGGGTAGCGATGATTATTATGAAGGTGATCTAATTTCCAATGATAAAAGTATTGTAATTTACTATGCGAAGGAAGACTATGTTTACGATGACGGGGAATCAGAAGACGATGAAATCTCCAGCACCGAAACAATCACATCATCAGAAGAATCATCTTCAGAACAACAATCCACAAATGTATCCGAAGAATCTACTATACAAACAGATGACACTAGCATAGATCCCGATTTCAAATCGGCAATGGACAGTTATGAGCAATTCATGAGTGATTATGTCGATTTTATGAAAAAATATCAGTCAAACCCTACTGATTTTAGCTTGCTTGCAGATTACGCTAAATTTATGAGCGACTATGCCGACTATATGGAAGATTTTGAGGCTTGGGAAGATGAAGATTTAAATACAGCGGAACTCGCGTATTATATGGATGTACAAACACGTGTAACTCAAAAACTGCTTGAAGTAGCACAATAAAATTAAAGACCTCTACTTAATTAAAAGTAGAGGTCTTGTTATATATTGGCAATATGAGCCTCCCTTGCCTAAAGGGAGGGGGACCGCGTTAGCGGTGGAGGGATAAAGAATGAGGCATTAGTTTTTAAGGCTTTGCATTGGCGCGGGGATTCTGCCGCCGCGGTCGATAAATTTTTTGGGGCTGGCATTAAGGTTTACATCCATAATCGGTCCTTCGCCCAAAAGACCGCCGAAGTTTAGCTCTTCGCCTGCCTTTTTACCAATAGCAGGTATTACGCGAACGGCGGTGGTTTTTGAATTTACCATACCGATTGCCGCTTCGTCGGCAATTATTGCCGATATAACCTCGCTTGGTGTGTCGCCCGGAATTACCACCATATCAAGACCAACCGAGCATACGGCAGTCATTGCCTCAAGCTTTTCTATTTTAAGGTCGCCACTGCGCGCCGCCGCTATCATACCCTCGTCTTCAGACACGGGAATAAATGCGCCCGAGAGTCCACCTACTGAGTTACAAGCCATAACGCCACCTTTTTTGACGGCGTCATTAAGCATAGCAAGTGCGGCTGTGGTGCCGTGTGTACCGCAGACACCCAAGCCCATTTCCTCAAGTATTCGCGCTACCGAGTCGCCAACAGCTGGGGTCGGGGCGAGAGAAAGGTCAACAATTCCAAAAGGAACGCCCAAACGACGCGCCGCCTCACTGCCAACAAGCTGACCTACGCGGGTTATTTTAAATGCGGTGCGTTTAATTGTTTCAGCTACGGAGCCTAAGTCACCGTCACACTTTTTAAGCGCGGCATAAACAACACCGGGGCCCGAAACACCCACGTGTATAACGCAATCAGGCTCGCCCACGCCGTGAAAGGCGCCCGCCATAAAAGGATTATCTTCGGGAGCGTTGCAAAATACTACCAATTTTGCAGGGCCAATACAATCACGGTCGGCAGTGAGTTCAGCGCTTTCTTTCACAATCTTACCCATAAGCTTTACGGCATCCATATTTATGCCCGCCTTGGTAGAGCCAATGTTTACCGATGAGCAGATGTTTGTAGTTTCATTTAAAGCGCGTGGGATTGATTTGATAAGCTCAACATCGCCCGCCGAAAAGCCTTTTTGAACAAGAGCCGAATAACCGCCGATAAAGTTTACGCCTACGGTGTCAGCCGCGCGCTGAAGAGCGTGAGCATATTTAACAGGGTCACCGCCCGAAACGGCAACAAGCATTGCGATGGGTGTTACCGATATACGCTTGTTTATAATCGGTATACCGTATTCTGCCTCTATATCCTCGCCCGTCTTTACAAGATTGCCGGCAAGGCGCACAATTTTGTTATATACCTTTTCGCAGGAAACATCTATATCGTTATCGGCGCAATCAAGTAAGGATATACCCATTGTGATGGTGCGGATATCAAGATTTTCCTGCTTTATCATATTTATGGTTTCTAAAATATCGTTAAGATTAAGCATTTATTTTCACCTTAAATTCTGTGCATAGAATTAAAAATATCTTCGTGCATAACGTGAATTTCTAACTTCATACTTTCACCTAAAGCCTGCATTTTGTCGGAAAATTCTTTAAAATTGCAGTTAAGACCCGAAATATCGGTAAGCATAACCATTACAAACATATCCTGCAAAACCGACTGTGTAATATCAATGATATTCACATTATACTGGGCGCAAGCGGCGCTTACCTTAGCGGTAATACCAACGGTATCCTTTCCCATAACCGAAATAACTGTTTTTTTCATAATATATCCCTCACAATTTTGATTAAAAATATTATACAACACTGTTTTTATATACGCAAGCAAAAACTACCTCTTGACGAATTTTTTTGACCAATTTAAAATAATATATATTGAGTAAAACAAAACGAAGGCGAGCTTTTATGAAAAGATTATTGTGCGTAATGCTGACATTGCTGTTGCTGGCGGGGTGTTCTGAAGCAAAAACGCAAGTTCCAAAAGATATGCAGGATTATATAACGGGCGTGTGGGTGTCGTATTCAGAGCTTGATACTATGCTGCAAAAAGATTTTAAGGCTCAGTTTGATACGGCGGTTCAAAACAGTTTATCGCGAGGAGTCACCGATATGTTTGTGCATATAAGACCGTTTTGCGATTCGTATTATCCGTCGCAGTATTTTCCCCTGCGCCAGACGGTCGAGGCATATGACTTTGATGTTTTGGAGTATATGATAAACACTTGCCACAAAAATGGCATAAAATTTCACGCGTGGTTAAATCCCTACCGTGTGCGTACTGCTGATAGCGAAATTTCACTTTTGCCGGACAACAGTCCTGCGAAGCAATGGTTAAATGATGAAACGGAAGAAAATGATACAAATGTGTCGCTGGTCGGCGGAATTTACTTAAATCCCGCTTCGAGCGAGGCGCGCGGGCTTATAATTGACGGCATACGCGAAATAATAGATAACTACTCTGTAGACGGCATACATTTTGACGATTATTTTTATCCCACTACAGAGGCGGCGTTTGACGAGCAAAGCTATACTGAATACTGCGACCAAACACAAAAGCCTCTTGCTCTTGCTGAATGGCGCCGCGCTAATGTTAATGCGCTTATAAGCGGGGTATATACTGCTATAAAATTTAAAGACAAGGATATTATTTTCAGCGTCAGCCCATCAGCCTCAATAGATGAAAATTATAATAAGCATTACGCTGATATTGTCGCGTGGTGTAAAAACGATTGCGTTGATTATATAATACCACAGCTTTATTTTGGCTTTGAGTACCCTGATAATAATTTTAAATTTGATAATCTGCTTGACGAGTGGAAGAGCAAGGTGAATGGAACCAATGTAAAATTGCTTATCGGTCTTGCTACATATAAAATAAACACACAAAGCGAACCTGACCGAGCCGAATGGGCAAATGGTACAGAGGTAATAAATCGGCAGTCAAAAATATGCAAAGATACGGTCGGTATAGCAGGACATATATATTTTTCTTATTCGTCAATGTGTGAGTATCTGTAAAACAGACATAAGAGCTAAAAAATATTTACTATTATTAATTGCTGTTTTCGTTTTGTTAACGCAAACAGCAATTAATAATCTTGACTTTTTGCCGTTGTTTATGTATAATTGTTTTTGCTGATTTGCTCAGCGACAGTGGAGTCAACAGAAAAGTAAGATTTATCTGAAAGTAAGTTCCACCTCGGTACAGCCTATCGTGTAAAAATTAAGGCTTGTGGATTAGTTTGAGTGCCCACCTCGGACGACCTCGCCGTGTAAAATTTAGAGGTCGAAAAATAAGCAATAAGAAGTGCATACTTTTTCACTATTCACTATTACTTATTGCTTCACATATGCGGGTATGGCGGAATAGGCAGACGCGCTAGATTCAGGTTCTAGTCGGGGTTCCTCGGTGCAGGTTCAACTCCTGTTACCCGCACCATATCGAGTGTTCATAACCAGGTTGAAGGTTGGAAATGGACACTCGATTTCTTTTTACATTTATTACGCACCCATTGAAAATATGTAACCCACTATGACACTTTCAGTTTTCAACCGAAAAGATGTCGTAGTGGGTTGGATCGTTGTTTATTGTTGATGTATTTGTTTGAGAAAATCTTCAAGAGCCATCAACCACAATTCATCATTTTCTTTTTCGGCTCTCCATTTACAATGATTTAATTCGTTTTCCAATAATGGAAAAGGCATTTTTAATAATCTATCAAAAACAACATATGCACCAGGCCAGTTTACATCTTGCAACCATTCGAATAACAAGTACAAATATGGTTTGAGCTCTTCATCTGATTTTAATGCAATAACCCGTGCACATGGCTCCCATATGCATTTTGATTTTTCAGGAATTACTGGCTGGATAAACGGATATAGATATTTATATTTTTTCGCTTCATTTATCCCGACAGATATCTTAGATTCATATTCTTCGTTAGTGTATGATGGATCCCAAATAAACGATTCATAAATTTCGTCTAATGTCATAATGTTAAAACACCTCGCATTTTTAAATTATACCGCTTTCGCCACACTTATTATATATAATATTGTTATATCTATCTTTCGAAGCAGTGTATGGCATAAATTACTCCTTTAACAATTTTTCATACGTGTCACCAAACAGTTGCTCGGCGAACCACACTCTTTTTACCGTAAAGGTTTTGCCGTCAAGGTATTGCAAAATGCCGCCGTCTGTGGTAAAATCAAATGTCAATTTATATGAGTAGAGGGCTTGTTTGTCAAAACCCATCTTTTTGTCATTCCCGAGTTTGCCGTACTTGCCGTCGCCCAAAAGCGCGTGACCTATAGATGCCATATGTGCGCGTATCTGATGTGTGCGGCCTGTAATGAGTTCAACCTCAATAAGTGATAAACCGTTCTTTGAAGCAAGGGTTGTGTAGCGTGTTTTTATAGTAAGGTTATTATCGGTCTTTTTACCGCTTAAATACACCTTGTTTTTATCTTCGTTCTTTTCGAGGTACCCCTCAAGAGTCTGGCTTTTCTTTTTTGGTGTGCCGTGGATGACCGCCAGATAACGCTTGTCAATCTCACGGTCCTTTATTTTATCGCAAAGAATACGAAGCGCCTCGGCGTTTTTTGCCGCGATTACGATACCGCCTGTGTTGCGGTCAATACGATTGGCAAGGGCGGGTTTAAAACTGTTCTCCTCGTCGGGTTTATATTCACCCTTATCATAAAGGTAATGCTGAATTCTGCCGATTAACGTATCACGATACTCGTTTTTATCGGGGTGAACAATAAGGCCCTGTTCTTTGTCAACGAGAATTATATTTTCATCTTCATAAACAATATTAAGTCGCGCAGGAGAACTTAAAAAATCATATTTTGGCGCGACAAGGGCAAAAAACTCGTCGTTTATATACGCGTCAACCACGTCGCCGACATTCAGGCGGGTAGATATCTCACCACGTTTGCCGTTGATTTTAATGCGCTTGGTACGAATGTATTTGTACATAAGACCCTGCGGCAGGGTGGGGCAAACCTTTGTTATGAACTTGTCAAGACGCTGGTTTGCGTCGTTTTTGGTAATAGTAAAGCTTTTCATAAAACATTCCTTATATAAAATAATGAAAGGGGTAATAGTGTGGATAAAAATTTACACGAAGGTCATCGCGAACGCGCAAGACAAGAATTTTTGCAGCACGGCTTTGACCGTAATACTCCGCCCCATAAAATATTAGAGTTGTTACTTTTTTATTGTGTTCAGCGCGCCGATACAAACCCAATAGCGCACGAGCTTATCGCAAAATACGGTTCGGTCGCAGGCGTGCTTGATGCGCCTGTAGAAGAACTTGCCGCGTTCAAGGGATTAAGCGAACGCAGTGCGGTACTGCTTAAAATGATAATGCCTATTGCTCGCCGATATCTTTATGACAAATCAGAGCAACGCCCAACCTTTTGCGGACTTGATGAAATTGGCAGGTACGTATTGGCGCAATACATAGGCGAAACTCGTGAAAAGATAGGCGTTATGTGCCTTGATACAAAGGGCGCGCTTATAAACTTTGACTTTTTGGGCGAAGGCGATATCGCCTCGGTGGGTATCAGTATGCGTGAGATTGCCAAAGTGGCACTATCCGGCAACGCCACAGCGGCGGTACTTTGTCACAATCATCCAAACGGTATTGCTATACCGAGTGAGAGTGACGTATCACTTACCAAAGAGGCGGCAGAAACGTTATCTAATATCGGCGTGCAGCTTATAGACCATATCGTTGTGGCAGACACCGACTTTGTTTCTATGGCGCAAAGTGAAAAGTACGGATATATTTTTGTGCCTAACTAATTATACTATTATAAAATTTTAATGTCAATCAATAAAGGTCAGGAAAAAGATGAGCAACTTTAAAGTATTTAAAAAGGGATTAAAAAACGGAATACCAATATTTTTAGGCTACCTCGCAGTATCCTTTACATTTGGCATACAGGCAAAAAGCATGGGTATAACCACCTGGCAGGCGGCGCTTATTTCGGCGACCAATCTTACTTCGGCAGGTCAGTTTGCAGCACTCGGTGTTATAGCTTCGGCGGCAAGTTATATTGAAATGGCGCTTACCCAGCTTGTGATAAATCTGCGCTACTGCCTTATGTCGTCATCGCTTTCACAGCGGTTTGACACAAAAATGAATCCGATTCACCGCTATTTGATATCGTTTGGTGTAACCGACGAGATTTTTGGTGTGTCAAGCGCATACGACAAGGAAAATATACCACCCGCATACTGCTATGGTCTTATAGCGGCATCCTGGCCGGGTTGGGTGCTTGGTACAATTCTGGGTGCGGTATCGGGAGATATTTTACCTGTGAGCGTTTTAAGCGCATTGGGCGTTGCACTCTATGGTATGTTCATTGCAATAATCGTGCCCCCTGCAAAAAACAATAAGGTATTACTTGGCATTGTTATAATATCTATGCTTTTAAGCCTTGTCTTTGCGGCAACACCGTTTCTCAAAGAAATATCATCAGGCTTCAGAGTGATAATACTGACCATAGTTATCGCGGGAGCGGCCGCCTACTTCTTCCCTATAAAAGATGAGGAGGAAACGAGTAATGAATAACATATACCTTTATATGTTTATAATGGCGTCGGTTACATATCTTATAAGAATGTTGCCATTGGCTCTTATAAAGAAAAAGATAACAAACAAATTTTTTAAATCATTTTTGTATTACGTGCCTTTTGTAACGCTTGCGGTTATGACATTCCCGTCAATACTTTCCGCTACCGAAAGCATTTGGTCGGCGGCGGCAGCATTTGTTGTGGCAATGATAGTCGCCTATGCAGGAGGTGGATTGCCGATAGTTGCAACAATAGCCTGCGCGGTTGTGTTTATTGTGGAATTGTTTATTTAAATAAAAAAGCACCGATTTTTTCGGTGCTTTTAAATTACAAGTTTGCTTTAATCTTTTCAATCATTTCGGCATATTCGGTGTCAGTAAGGTAGGTTTTATTTGGGTTCATCTGGAAAACGCCGCCCCATTCGTCGCCGCCGTTATATTTAGGCACAATGTGCATATGAAGGTGACAACCTGTATCGCCGTATGCGCCATAGTTTACTTTATCGGGATTAAAGGCTTTGTGAACCGCGTTTGCCGCGCGACATACGTCTGACATAAATGCATTTCTTTCTTCTTCGCTAATGTTTACGATTTCGCTTACATGGTCTTTGTAAGCAACGATAACTCTACCGGGTTTTGACTGTTCTTTAAAAAGAATAAGCTGACTTACAGACAAATCGCAGATAAAAATGCCAAATTTGTCAAGTAATTCTCCACCCATACAATATGCGCAATTCTGGTCTTTCATAATAATACCTCCAAAATAAAAATTCACCTTAATTATAATATCACAAAAAAAGAAAAGGTTCAACCCAAAAAGTTGAACCTTACTTTTTAAGTACAAGACTAATTAGCCTTCAACGATAGCCTCTACGGGGCAACCTGCTGCACATGCGCCGCAATCCATGCATGCATCTGCATCAATTTCGTATTTGCCGTCGCCTTCAGCGATAGCGTCTACAGGACAACCGCCTGCGCAAGCGCCACAGCTGATGCAATCATCAGTAATTTTGTAAGCCATTGGTTACACCTCCGTCAAAGTGGAATAAAACAGATTTTAACATACAAAAATCTTGTTATTTATATTGTAACAACATTCTACAAAAAATGCAAGGGTAAATTTATTCTCGTGTTTCCTCGGTTTTTTTGGGCTTATTGCCGCCTAATATTTTCACATATTTGCGGTTGGTCTTATACGGTGCGCCTTCGCCGTCTTTTGGTTTTACGGTAAGGTTTCCTGTAATAAGGTTTACATCGGCAACAATACCAACTCCCTGCTCGGTCTTTACGGTAGAGCCAACCCACGGAGTAATAGAGTTAAGATACTCGTAGGAATCCTGCTCGTAGTTAAGACAACACATAAGTCTGCCGCAACTGCCCGAAATCTTTGTTGGATTAAGTGATAAGCCCTGCTCCTTTGCCATTTTAATAGACACGGGCAAAAAGTCATCAAGAAAACGCTTACAGCAATATTCCTGACCGCAAATACCTACGCCGCCAAGCATACGTGCTTCGTCGCGCACGCCGATTTGTCTGAGCTCAATACGTGAGTGAAAATGATTAGCAAGATCTTTTACAAGCTCTCGGAAATCCACTCTGCCGTCGGCGGTAAAGAAAAATGTAATTTTGCCGCCGTCAAAAGAGTATTCCACGCGCACAAGCTTCATATCCAGTTTGTGAGATGTAATTTTTTGCTCGCAAACCTTAAACGCATCATTTTCTTTGGTTTTGTTTTCTTCAAGACGTTGCATATCCTTGTCGTTTGCAACTCGAAGCACTTTTTTAAGCGGGGGAACAACGCGCTCGTTGTCTACCTCGTGATTGCTCTCGGCTACTGCGCCAAAAGCCAGGCCGTTTGCGGTTTCTACTATAACATTTTCGCCAACGCTGTATTTTTTACCGTCAGGAGAAAAGTAATAATTTTTTCCGCTATCTTTGAATTTAACTGATATAACCTCTGTCATAATTTACCTCATTTATTTTAAAAGACCTTTTGAACGGCTGACTGCCATACTTAAAAGCAAAGGCATATTTATATTGGTTGATAAAAGGTCTAAATAATATTTTATATCATCAAAAAGGCGGTCAAGCACACGGGCGTGAGATGAGCCTTTTTTTAATCTGTCGGTTATGCAAAGAGCGAGTGTATTAAAAAAATCTTCTGCATCTGCACGGCTTTTTTCAAGCGGCACAAGCAGTTTCAGCATATCGTACTCACTGCCCGACAGCAATAAATCTATAAATGTATTTGCCATCTCGGTGTGCTTATTATCATTGCTTTTGGTAGCAAGAAGCGACAACAGCACACAACGGGAAATAATAGTGTCAAGCAACATGGTTTTTGATGGCACGAGCAATATAAAAACAACATCCTTAGGCGGTTCTTCAAGCACCTTGAGCAATGCGTTTTGCGCCTGCTCGTTCATACGATGAGCGTTTTCGATTATAAAAACCCGACGCGCTCCCGAATGGGCTTTTACAAATGCGTCTGCGCGAACATCGCGAATTTGCGCTACCGATAAAAACTTTTTACCGTCAAGCGTGTCCACGCGTGTTATATCGGGATGGGAACCAACCTCGGCAAGATGACATTCCTTGCACACACCGCAGGGCGCAGCTTCGTCGGTGCAAACTGCGGCTGCAGAAATATATAATGCCAATTCCAGATTGATAGTATCGTTTTCGCCCTCAATTAAAATTGCGTGCGGTATACGGTGCGATTTAATAAAGCTTTTAACCGAAGAAGCAACCTTTAAGTCGTCACTAAGCGGAAAAATCATAGCACAAAGCCAACCTTTTTCATTGCTTTAAAATAGGTCTTACGGGCAACTCGTTCGGCGCGGGCGTCGCCCTCTCGGAAGATACGCTCAAGCTCTGCCTTATCAGAAATAAAGCGATCATATTCTGCCTTGATGGGTGCAAGCTCGTCGGCAACTGCTTCGCCAACTGCAAGCTTAAAGTCACCGTAGCCACGACCTTCAAATTCCTTTTCAACCTCAGCGGGAGTTTTGCCTGTTATAACGCTATAGATGGTTATAAGATTTGATATACCGGGTTGTGTTTCACTCATACGAACACAAGCCTCGCTATCGGTTACAGCACGCTTGAATTTGCGGATGATGGTATCGCGATCATCAAGGATTGCAACCCATGCGTTCGCATTTTCATCTGACTTAGACATCTTTTTGGCAGGGTCCTGAAGCGACATAACCTTAGCACCCGCTTTTGGAATATACGGCTCAGGGATTTTAAACACATCGCCATAAAGATTGTTAAAGCGTATGGCAATATCGCGAGCAATTTCAAGGTGCTGCTTCTGGTCAGCACCTACGGGAACAAAATCGGGCTGGTAAAGCAATATATCCGCCGCCATAAGTACAGGGTAGGAGAAAAGACCCACATTTACATTGTTTGCGTGTTTGGCTGATTTATCCTTAAACTGTGTCATACGTGACATCTCGCCGAACTGTGTGTTGCAGGAAAGCAGCCACGAAAGTGCGGTGTGCTCGGGTACGTGTGACTGAATAAAAAGAGTGCTCTTTTCGGGCTCCAGTCCTAACGCGAGCATAATGGCGTAGGTAGAATAGATTTGCGCGCGGAGCTTGGCTGGTTCCTGTCGCACTGTTATTGCGTGAAGGTCAGCGACTGCATAGGTGCAATCAAACTCTTCCTGCATATTTTTCCAGTTTTTTAGCGCACCTAAGTAGTTACCAAGGGTAAGCATACCGCTTGGTTGGATACAGCTTAAAACCTTTTTCTTTTCATTTGTAATAATCTCTGCCATAGGTTAAACTTCTTTCTTATGAATATAATTATACTTATAATATCACAAAAAGATTAAAATTACAATATATAAATACACGACTGAAAAAATTAAAAATATTTCCTTGACAAAGCGTTTCGGTTGCGTTATAATATTCGAGCCGCATATTGTGGGCTTTGTAAGTTGCGCCTAAAATTTTGGGACGCGCGCCTATCTTTAGCGAGACTGTAAAATATCAGGCAGGTGTAAAAAATGTACGCTA
>CAYLXT010000020.1:0-22860 GCA_964387615.1 uncultured Ruminococcus sp. | reverse complement strand
GGCATCCTTGACGGTCCGCAACAAAGCACTCTTTAAACGGACTGTCCGGGAGGCCAGTCCCTACACAAGAAAAAATGCGGTCGGTATTATCCGACCGCAAAAATTCATTAAATTTGTCTAATTATTATTCCCTAATTCAAAATTCGAATCCCGATTTATACCATTTAGATATATTTTCAAAGTACAATAAATGATTTTTCAACCAGAGATTTCGGTCAAAATCAGAATCATCTCCATGAATGTAAGATGCATCAATTTTAACCAAAAATTTTATCAAGTATGGCAATAATTTGCCTTTCTGTATATCGGTTTCATCAAAGGCATATAAGGAAGAAAAAACAGCTTGTGCATACTCAAAGATATCTTGGGAGTTCCTGCGCAAGGTTAAATATTCGTTTAAACTCTCCTTAGTATATTTCTTATTCAAAACTTTCGTTATAAACTTGTATTCTATTTCACCTATATGTCCTTGTGATAGTACAAAAGAAATATAATCTAAAATAACGTTATCGATTGCTGAATCAACCTAATAAACTCTTCCTGTTATTTTTTTATTTTATTAATCATATCGTTTTGTAGCCCTCGCAAGATTTCGAGTTCAAAATTTAATCTTCCCGCCCCAACCAAATCAAGTACTTCTTCATCTGAAAGCTTTTCATCATTTTCGAGCATATATTTAATCCCCTTTCGTGATTTTAAAATTTTAGTCTTACAAAGTCCACTTACCATTGGAACCCAATTTTATTTCACTTTGCTTATTTGCCTGTTTGATAGCTCCTTCAAACAATGCGACTACAATATTTCCCATTCTTGTATATCCCATAAGCTTTGCTGCCTCGCGAATTAAATCATCTTCTGAGAGGCTAATTTGCTGTTCAAGAACATAACAAACCGCATTGATAGCTTCGGTAATAGGAACATCTTTTGTATCACGCTTATTATCACCATCGCCTGTTGCACGAATAAGTGTATAATTTTCAGGTGCTTGTCCATTGTTCCAATAAATTTTTTCGCCATTCTGCATTGTAAAGTTAAGTTTAAGGGCAGCATAAACTCTATCCATATACTCCTGAATTCTACTTCCCGAACGGGCAATGCCAAAGCTTTGTACAACCCTTTTAGTAAGCATACTATGGCTTATTGGTGCTTCGCTGAGCATAACAAGTTGAACCGACTGCACAATCTCGGTCCTATGCCAACCTGAAATAAACTCGTCGGCTGACATATAACGATTATTAAGTTTAGCGGCTTTATATACTGTTAAATTGTCATTCGTTTTAATGGACACTGGTTCATTAAAATGCATATTTGCCGACAAAACTTCAGGTGTTTTTGCTTGTACAGTTTCATGTTGCTCTTCGATTTGGCTTTTTATACCATTTTGCAAATCTTTAATTTTTGAAATAATACGGTCGATTTCTTTTTGACTATTGTCCCACCAGTCCATAGTCCAAATGCGTATTATATCCCAACCAAGTCCGTTAAGCACATTGATTTGAGCGATTTCACGGTCTCGTGTAGTCTTAGCGGTTTCATACGAAACTCCGTCCAACAAAATACCAAGAATATATTTTTCTGTATTTTTGGGATCAATAACACCGATATCAATGCGGTATTCCGAATGGCCTACCGACATATCTGTATCAAACCCTTCGGATTTTAGAATTTCGCAAATAGTTTTAGCAATCCCTTCCTTACTGTGATGATACTGCTCGGTGGTGTTTTCATCAAGGGCAAGTTCATGTCCTGCGGCATATTCTAAAAATGCTTTTAAAGCGGCAACTCCTTCGGAACTTGTGCGTGAAAGATTTATTTGATCTGGCTTTAAAGCAGAAAAAACGATCATTTCACTTCTAGCACGTGAAACCGCAACATTAAGTCGTCTCCAACCACCTTCGCGATTAAGTGGACCAAAATTCATATATACCTTTCCGTTTTGATCAGGTCCGTAACCGATAGAGAATAAAATAACATCGCGTTCATCACCCTGAACATTTTCAAGATTTTTAATAAATAATGGTTCTTCAGATTCATATACCCATTTTTCCAAGTCACTGTCTTTTTCGCAAGCTTCGCTAAGCAAATCGTCTATTAAATGTTGCTGTGATATATTGAATGTAACTACACCTATGCTACATTTAGAAAGTTCAGGGTCATGGCATCTGCGTTTGATTTCAGAAACGACCGCTTCGGCTTCAGCTTGGTTTTTACGGGATTTTCCGCGTTCAAATACACCGTCAACATACACCAGTGAAACTTTTGATTCACGGTCGTTTACCGATGGGAAGGTATATAACTTATTCTCATAAAATTGATTGTTACTAAAGGCAATCAAGCTTTCGTGACGGCTTCGATAGTGCCAAAGCAAATGTGTCTGAGGCATATTAAGAGCAAGACAGTCATCCAATATGCTTTCCAAATCCTCAATATCCAGATTATCCTCATCGACAGCATTAGTTGCAAAGAACGATGTTGGAGGCATCTGTTTAGGATCCCCAACAATCACTGCGTCCTTACCTCTTGCTAGTACGCCCACAGCCTTACAGGTTGGAAGCTGTGATGCTTCATCAAATACAACAATATCAAAAGCTTCCCGTTTGGAATCCAAATATTGAGCAACAGAAATAGGACTCATAAGCATACACGGGCAGAGACGCGGTAAAAGATTTGAAATATCCTCAAATAATTTTCGGATACTTGTACCCCTTCCGCCGCTTTTTATCATTCTTTGAAGTATACCAATTTCCGAACTATGTGCTGCAGCCGCAACAAAGTTAGGAACTTTGCTTGCTAATCGGCAATAAACTTCTTTTTGCGACAATTTAGTCAATTCGGCATCAATACGCTTGAATTGCTCGATTTTTTCATTAAACACAGCGCCAGAAAAAGAATTTAATGCGGAGTTTTTATCGATTGCCATAATACATAAGGCATAGAATATGGCTTTTTTATATGCGGGGATTATATCGCTATGTGTCATTCCGCCGTTATACGCCTCAATCACACCATCTAATCCTGCGTTTAACGCTTCGCCCACAATCCCTTTATATGAAATCCATTCTTTTATTTGATCAACGTTAGATAAAATATTATCACATATGATGATTTGCTCTGATATCCAGTTTGACTCTACAGTTATTTCTGATATTTGCAAAATTTCATAACAGTTATTTTTAGCCTCAGGCAATGCAGTATACTTTTCGAGTATTGAATTAACTGTTTTTTGTAATGTGGATTCACCGCAGAAAGTTAAACGCATTTTTTCATCACCAGTAATGGTAACTAATGCATTAGCACTCAACTTTGCAGCATCAATCAACTTGATAACATTAAACCAATCGGTTTCTTTACCAACGTACAATTCGCCAAGATCATCGCCATATTTTTCAAACAGTTCATTTGCAGATTTGAGTTCGGTTTGATAATTGCAAAGTGCTATTATTGCATTACCTAAATCTGATTTTATTACTTCACCGCGCGAAAACACAGCTAATTTTTTCGCAAAACTATTTATTCCTGTTATCTTGGCTAAAAACCATTTTGCAGAAATATCATTATATTCTTTTAGTAATTGTTCGCCGCTTTGTTGCAAAAACATCTCATTCCATGTTTGCATCAAAATATTACGTAAATTGTTTGCTTTAATATAGTGTTCAGCCATTTCTTTTAATTTTGTAAGATAACGGGTCAAGTTTTCAACTTTTGCCCATGATTTTGGGAAAGAAAACCAGTAGCTGAATTCTTTTGCAATTAAATATAGTTTTTCCACATCTGAGAAGGAATGTGGGTTTGAAATCCCCAGTTTGTTAGAGAAATCTTCGAGCGTATCGGAAATTTCGGTTAAAGCATTTTTATATGCAAAAACCTTATCTTGCAACTCTGCACGCAAATTCTGAGTATAAGATGTGACACCTATACATGAAAGGGGATGATTATGAGGATGGTTTACTGCCTTTGCGGCAGCAATTAACCTTTCAAGTAGAATTGTATGTTCCTCGAAAGCAAACTTTCCTAAGCCCTCAACATAATCTCTTGAAAAAGCAGAAATGTCGGGAGCTTTTTTATATTTTTCATATTCGTTTATTAACTCATACAAAGTATAACCGCACGGTTGTGAGCTGTGTAGTTGCAAAGCATAGGAATCAAGTTCGGAACGCAATTTTGCGATTTGTTCTGCTTTTTGTGCGTATTGTTCTGCCGTTGTGTATTTAGTCACTTCGGTCACACGTCTCAATTGTTCAAGAACATCTTTTTTCTTGGATTTATTAGAGTGAAGTTCCAAGCAAAATGGCCCGATTCCTATGTTTTCAAGGCGTTTTTGCACTACTTCAAGCGCAGCCATTTTTTCAGCTACGAAAAGCACAGATTTTCCTTGTGATAATGCATTTGCTATTAGAGATGTGATTGTTTGAGACTTACCAGTTCCTGGTGGTCCGTGCAAAACAAAACTTTCACCCTTGCAGGCGACTTCGATTGCATATAGTTGTGAGGCATCAGCAGGCATAGGCAAAAGCACATTATCTTCGGATACACGAGTGCCAATTTCCATAGGATTTGCTTCCCACGAAAGCTTGCCATCAACTAAGCTCTTAACAACCTTGTTCTTCATTAAATCTTCTGTACGATTACGCAGATCGTTCCACATAACAAATTGGGAAAAAGAAAATATGCCAAGGTATGACGATTCCAACACATCCCAATGTGGTTGCTCCATAATAGCCTTACGCAAAATTGTAAATACTCGGCGCAAATCCACACCATGCTCGTCCGCAGGTAATGGATCAAGCCCTTCTACTACAATGCCAAAATCTTGTTTAAGCTTTTCGAGTACTGTAATATTCATTTGAGGCTCATCGTCGCGCAAGCGGATAACAAAACCTCTATTTGCGGATTTTCGTATAATTTCAACAGGTAAAAGAACTATAGGTGCATAGCGTGGCTTTTTGCTGCGCGGATTTTCATACCAACGCAAAAGTCCTAACGCCAGATAAAGTGTATTAGCACCATTTTCTTCAAGAGCTGTTTTGGAAGTGCGATATAAGCCTTTTATAATTCTGGTTAATTCGGATTCCGTTAATGTTGAACGTAGGCGTTTGTTGGCAAATTCAGATTTGATAACACTAACATAGGGGCCTAAATCATGAATGCTTTCAAAACTTTGTTCTTCTGAATTCATAGACCAATCGGTCGGCCTTGCCAAAACTGAAAAATCGCTACCGCTAGAAAGTGCATCTTCGAGATCTTCCAAAGAAGAAGAAAGTAAGGGGATAAGTGTTTTAGAAAAGCGTAAATTTATAAGATTATTGCGCAAACCTAAATCAAGCAATTTTCTTTCCCATTGCATCAATTTAGGATCGTTTTGTTCGGTAGGACTTACATTAACATCAACGATTCCATCAATAGCTTTTGGTGCGGAGGTATTGTTTTCATCTTTTATGGAGTCATGATTAATATGCCATCCATCTTCATTATGTATTCTTTGAGGCAAAGGTGAAATTCCGCTTATTCTAGCACGATGTACATCTATAATACATTCAATTGGATCTGTACCGATTAAATTGTGCTCAGCAACGGTTCTTGCATCATCAAATGTTGCATTTTTCCCGTTTGCAACACAGGTTGTTTCAACAACTGCAATTTCATTAACACCTGAGGCTAAACGTTTAGTCACTATAGAGGGATCATCTTGCACAGCTTCTGGGAAAGACAACTCTTCTAACCAAACGCCGCTGAATATGTGACCTTTTGTCAATATCATAATTGGATGTAGACCAACCGCCTCCAGACACGAAACATAAAGAAGTGTTAAATCAAGACATGTTCCAAATTTTTGACCGATAACGGCATCACATAAGCGAACACGCTGACCAATTTTCTCAAAACTTGCGGGAGGAACACTGTAAACAATATTTTCTTCTTTAATAGCATTGAATATTGCTGCCGCTTGATTTAATACCCGATTAGGATCCTGTGTCTGATAAGCGTCCATTGAAGGATCTCCAGTCCATTCTTTTAACAATTCAGCAGCACGAGCTATTATTCTTATTAAATTTGGATGATTTGGCGTAACAAAAGAAGTGAGCAATTCAGGATAATAAATATAACCATGCCATTCATCAAACGCTAATACGGTTATTTCAACACTTTCTTCGGTTACTAACACCTCATCTTTAAACAGTTCGACAATTAAGCGACCTTTAACTTTTTCAGTTATTCCTGCTAAAAATTCGGCATTTAAAGATACTGGGACATTCTTGATTTCATAATTTTTGTTTTCAGGTATATAATCTACTGCTATTGTATAAGGAATAACTACATCTGTGTCGGCAGAAATACGAATTTCAATGTTTTCTAAAGCAATATCTAATTGATTATTTATTGTTATGCTTTGTACCATAGGAATACCATTTTGCTGTAAAGCATAATTCAACACGGGAATAGCAGTTACATTTATATTTAGCTGTTCCTTGTCAATAAATAACGACTTTGCTTCCATTAACTCAATATGTTTAGAAACATTTGTTTCACACAATACACATTCCGTACTATTTTCGTCGTCATAATCATTTTTTTCAATAAAATCAAATGACATTTTCGTTCCCCTCCCTATCTATACCATCACAAATCAAATACGTCAAAAGTTTTTTATAATAATAGTTAATAATAGTAATTCTATCATCCCGACGCCATACTTGTCAACTTGACATATGTGCTTGCTTTTTTGCGATTTTACCATTGCAAAAACCACTAATCTATGTTATTATATATTAAATATAATTTAAAGTGGGAAAATGTTTGTATGAGTATTGTTTTAGCATCTAAATCGCCCCGCAGAAAAGAACTTCTTTCGCTGCTTGATTTAGATTTTGAAATTATAACCGCCGATATTGACGAAACTATGAACCCGTCGTTACCCGTTACCGACGAGGTTGCGCGTATAAGTTACCAAAAGGCTAAAGCTGTAGCCGCTGGTCTTGATACCGATACCATAATAATTTCGGCTGATACAATAGTTGAGCTTGGCGGCTGCCTTATGGGCAAGCCTAAGGATGCAACCGATGCATTTAATATGCTAAAAAGCCTTTCAGACAAACGTCACAATGTTCACACCGCTGTTACGGTACTACAGGGTGACAAGCACGAAACCCGTGTTGTTACAACCGAGGTTGCTTTCCGTGATATTACCGACGAGGAAATCACCGCCTATATCCAAACCGGCGAACCTATGGACAAAGCAGGTGCTTACGGCATACAGGGTCGCGCCTCAAAATTTGTAAGCGGTATTGTGGGTGACTACTTTAATGTGGTAGGTCTTCCCGTCTGCGAACTAACTCTTATATTAAAAAAATTTGACATAAACATTTGATTTTTCAGGAGGAACAAAATGTCTGCTAAAATCACACAACTTTCAAACGGTGCTGAGGGCGTATTTATTAAAAACGACCGTTTCAACACCACCCTCGTTTCATTTAATTTTTACATGCCACTTGCAAGCGAAACTGTTGCGGAGTATGCGCTACTCCCCTTTGTGATGACTACTTGCAGTAAAGATTACCCCGACTTCTCATCACTCAACTTCAAGCTTGCAAAGCTTTACGGCGCAAATCTTTCAGCAAGCGCTGAAAAAGTGGGCGATTTTCAACTTCTTAAAATCGCAATTTCTACCATAGACGATCGTTTTGCTCTTGATGATGAATCTCTTTGCGATAGCGCAGTGCAGTTACTCAACCAGCTTATATTTGAGCCCAAGGCCGAAAACGGTGCCTTTTGTGAAGAGGACGTCCAGCGCGAAAAGCGCAAGGCAATTGAACACATCCGCGGTGATTTGGCTCAAAAACGAATTTATGCCAAAAAACGTCTTATTGAAGAGATGTATAAAGGAGAGCCTTACGGCTTACCAAAATGTGGCACCGAGGAGCAGGTTGAAAAAATTACAGGCGAATCACTTTATGTCGCTTGGAAAAAACTATTGTCTACGGCATTTTTGCGTGTTAACGTTATCTCTCGCTCTATGCCACAAGGACTTTTTGATAAGATATCTGAAAAATTCAGCGAAGTAGTGCGTGAGAATATACCCGATTGTACGCAAAGCGCCCCCACCCCCGCTATCAAGACTCCTAACACGGTAGTTGAGAAAATGGACATAGCACAGGGTAAACTGTGTATGGGCTTTTCAAGTGAACTTTACGGTGACGATTCTGAAACCGCGGCGCTTACCGTTATGTGCGATATTTTTGGCGGCGGACCATACTCACGACTGTTTACCAATGTTCGTGAAAAATATAGCCTTTGTTATTACTGCGCGTCGAGTTCTGTTAAGTCTAAAGGTTTAATCACGGTTGACAGCGGTATTGAAAAAGAAAATGCTACCAAAGCCGAGCGAGAGATTTTAAATCAGCTTGATATTATGAAGCAAAATCTCTTTACTGATGAAGAATTCCAATCATCAATCAAGAGTATTACCGATTCATTTAAATCTTACAACGATTCGCAAGGCTTGCTTGACGCATGGTACTCACTTAAAATTGTCAAGGATAAGCTGCTCTCTCCCGAAGAAGCGGCAGAAGATATTCTTAAAGTAACACGTAACGACGTGGTTTATGCCGCAAGAGGCGTAAAACTTCATACTGTATATAAACTTTTACGTGAAGACAAGGAGGGTGAATAAAATGAAAAAGCAGATTTTTGAAGGCTTTGCCGATGAAAGCTACGTAAAAGCCGAGCTTCCGTCAGGACTGCAGATTTATATTATGGAAAAACCGCAATACTCTTCAAGCTACGCTATCTTTGGCACAAGATATGGCTCAATTGATACAATGTTTTCAAAAGATGGCGAAGAAATGATAACCGTGCCCGAAGGCATTGCGCACTATCTTGAGCACAAGCTTTTTGAGGGTGAAGACGGCGATGCTTTTTCAAAGTACGCTAAAACAGGCGCTTCTGCCAACGCGTTCACATCCTTTGACCGAACCTGCTACCTGTTTTCCTGCAGTGATAATTTTTACGAAAATCTTGATATATTGCTTTCCTTCGTTCAGTCACCCTATTTCACCAAAGAAAATGTAGAAAAAGAACAGGGCATTATCGGTCAGGAAATTCGTATGTATGATGACAATCCAGGCTGGCGCGTTATGTTTAATCTTCTCAAAGGTATGTACCACAATCACCCTGTACGCATTGATATTGCGGGCACTGTGGAATCTATCGCGCAGATTGACGCCGATTTGCTTTATAAATGCTACGAAACCTTTTATAACCCTGCAAATATGTTTATTTGTCTGGTGGGCAATATTGACGCTGATAAAACACTGAAACAGATAGAAAAGACTATAATTGACCGTAAGCCCGTAGAGATTACACGCGGCGAATTCAATGAACCTCAGACAATAGTTAAAAACTATGTGGAACAGCGTCTTGCTGTAAATACTCCTATGTTCTGCTTAGGGTACAAGCAAAAAATCAATACCCCCTACCGCAGACTTAAAAGTAAAATCTGCGTAGATTTATTGCTTCAACTTATTTGTGGCAATGCTTCTCCCCTTTATGCACGACTTATGAACGAAGGCCTTATCAACGATGACTTTGACAGCGAATACTTCAACGGCAACGGATATGCCGCCGTAATATTCGAAGGCGAATCATGCGACCCCGAGCGTGTTGCCAACGAAATTAAGGCAGAAATTAAACATCTGTGCGAAGAAGGTGTCAGCAAAAAACTGTTTTCTGCTGTTAAATGCGCTATGTATGGTGATATGGTAAGACGCTTTAACAGTGTAGAAGGTCTTGCGATGAGTCTTACCGAATGCGCAATGTGCGGATATAGTCTTTTTGACGAAATTAAAATGTTAAAGTCTGTAAGCTATGACGACGTTATGAAACGCTTTGATGTATTTTGTGAAGAAAATGCCGTTTTATCGGTTATCAAACCCTTGGAGGACTAAAAATGAGTTATGATGTTACCATTTTTGGAATTCATTTAACACTTAATCCCATAGCCTTTACAATACCAATAGGCAGCGGTTGGGATATTTATTGGTACGGTATTATTATAGCGCTGGGCTTTATGCTGGCTATTATTTACGGTATGAAAAATGCGCCGCGTTTTAATGTTGATACCGATAAAATGCTTGATGTAATTATTGTTACCACACCGATATCAATTCTTTGTGCCCGCACATACTATGTCTTTTTTGACGGAGTTAAATGCGAAAGCATTGCCGACTTTTTTGGATTTGGTACATCAAGCGGTTTTTCGGGCATAGCAATCTACGGCGCAGTTATTGGTGCTTTTGCCTGCGGCGCTGTTATGTGTAAAATCAAAAAAATCAAAATTTTTGATATGTTTGACCTTGCAGCCACTGCCTTTCTTATCGGACAAGGCATAGGCCGTTGGGGCAACTTTATGAATCAAGAGGCATATGGCACCTTTACAGGCAGTAGCTGGTGGGGTATGCAAAGCAACCGCACCATCGCCGAGATGGGCGAAGGCTTGGTTCATCCCTGTTTTCTATATGAATCTATCTGGTGCATAGCGGGCTTCTTTGTACTTAACTATTTCTCTAAAAAGCGCCGTTTCAGCGGAGAGATTACACTTTTATACTGCGTATGGTACGGATTTGAAAGATCAATTGTTGAAAATCTGCGTACCGATAGCCTGATGATAGGCAATATCCGCGTTTCTGTTCTGGTTTCGATTATCATTTGTCTGGCGGCTGCTGTAACCTTGATTGTAGTACGCAAAAAGCAAAGCGCAGTTGTAAACGACGATAATTATACTGCTATGTTTGAGGACGAATATGCCGACCATTCACCAAACGAAGATACTACACAAGAGGAAGAAAATAATGAGTAATATTATAGACGGCAAATTAGTATCGGCGGCAGTTAAACAGCATGTTGCTGATGAGGTAAAAGAGCTAAATACAAAAGGCGTTAGCGTTTGCCTTGCCGTAATACTTGTAGGAAATGACCCCGCTTCACAAATATACGTTGCCAACAAGAAAAAGGCTTGCGAGCAATTGGGTATTATTTCAAAAGAATATTTATTACCGGAAACCACCACACAAGATGAACTTTTAGCACTTGTTAATCAACTAAATAATGACAAAACCGTAAACGGTATACTTTGTCAGCTACCGCTACCGAAAGGTCTTGACGAAAAGGCGGTTATTGAAGCAATCGACCCCAACAAAGACGTTGACGCATTTCATCCTGTAAATGTTGGACGAATAATGATTGGCGACTATGATTTCCTTCCCTGCACACCTTCAGGCGTTATGGAAATGCTTTCATACTACAATATTGATATATGCGGTAAAGAATGCGTTGTTATAGGTCGCTCTAATATTGTCGGCAAGCCAATGGGTATGTTGTTGCTTCACAAAAACGGCACTGTGACCATCTGCCATTCAAGAACAAAAAATCTTGCCGAATTAACATCCAAAGCTGATATTTTAATAGCGGCGGTAGGAAAGGCAAACTTTGTAACAGCCGATATGGTAAAGGACGGTGCCGTCGTAATTGACGTTGGTATGAATCGTGCGAACGGTAAACTTTGCGGAGACGTGGATTTTGGTGCAGTGTCGCAAAAAGCATCTTACATCACCCCCGTTCCAGGCGGTGTAGGTCCTATGACAATCGCAACACTCATGCAAAACACCCTTACCGCTGCAAAGCGCCAAAATAATTTAATATAGGTGATTTTTTGAAAATCAGAATTATAGCAGTTGCTGCGGCTTTATTATTACTGCTGACTTTAAATGTAAGCGCCGCAAGTTATGAATACACCATATCACCCGGCACCGATTTCACATCGGTGCAATACGGCGATGACCTGAGTGATATTTCACAAAAGCTCAATATGACAACCGATGAATTAAACAGTTACTTTAGCAAAAACGGTCTTCTTTATCTTGCGGTATCTGATGACACAAAAACGCAAATAAGGTTATCGGCTTTTACCGATAACTTTTCATCTGCTGTAGGCGATATATCACAACTCGACCAAGAGGCTCTTGCAGAATTTGTAAACGCTGTAAGTGATGACGGCGATAACACCGCAGATATAATAACAAACGGTGACCGCAAATATATCTGTACTAAAAATACACTAAAAGACAGCGGCGGCACGTATACCGTGACTCAATACATAACCATCTGCAGCAACAAAACCTTTTATTTAGCGGGCTACAACGAGGGCGAGGATACATCCCCCGAAATTAAAGCAGCATTTGAAAGTTTTTGTATAGAAGCCACCAAGCCATCTGTTCAAAGCTTTACCGTTCCTACAATTCTTATAATTGCAGGCATAGTTATCTTCTCTGCTCTTGGAATATTCATGGTAATCGGTATAGTTAAAACTGCTAAAAATTTCAAGCCGCGCAATCCACTGGGACGGATACACTAACACCAAATCACTTAATACATACGGTAGTATTGCAGCCAAACCAGAGGCTTTTAACGGCAATTTCCACACCCTTGCGGTGCGTTGGTCAAATTATGAATATGTATTTCTGGTTGACGGCAAAATCACAATGACCGTTAACACCGTTGATATTTGCAATCAACCCGCTTATATGCTTATCAGTTCTCACTTTGGTGAAACTTGGGCAGGCGATGTTACGCTTAAGGCAGGCGAATATTCCGATACCGTCGTTGATTATGTAAAGATATATCAAAGTCCTTCAAATCCAATATAACAATTAGCAAATCTAACAAAAGCCGTTGCATTGGGCAACGGCTTTTTGTATTACGTGTTTTGATCTATATACTTGTTAAGATTTTCTACACCCTTTTGAACCGATGCCTTAATAGACGGCATCAGTGACGGAATTTCGTCGGGCTGATAAGTCAAATATCTGTAAACTTCCCTGTCGTCATCAAGACCCGAAAAATCTTCGTTAAGGTTATATGTCGTGTAGTAAGGATTGTAGTTATCGGTTTCGGCATAAAGTGAACACATTTTAAAGAAGAATGTCTTAGCCTCTTCGCTGATAAATGAAGTATCAAGCGAATAATTGCTGACATCAAGATATTCCCTGAGGAATACGCCGCCTGCTTCGGCTGCCTTTGCACCTGTTGCGGGGTTGTTGTTACAACCTTTCATAATGCCCCAACCGCGCAACTGACCTGTTACATATCTTTCACCGCCATCTTCATACGAAGGCAGATAATAGAATCCAAGATCGCTCCAATTTGGATAAGACACGAGATTTCCGTCTGTACGTAGTGACCACATACCCGTGGTTGTAATAGAAAAGCTGCCGTTAATAAGACCCGCAACACCGCCGCTTGCCAATGCATTATCCTTAAATCCCTGAGCTATTTTTTGGAATATCTCCGTAGAGTTTTCGTCGATGCCATTTACCATACGGTTGTTGCTGTCAGTTTTGTATACAGCACCACCCGACATATGAAGAAGTGTATCATAAGAAGCAACGCTTGCGCCGTTGCAACCGTCAAGCTTAGCGGTTACCTGACCTATCTCAAGATATGTATCAAAGTTCCATTTGCCCATAGCATCCAACTCTTCAGGTGTGTAGCAATTTGCCTTTTTAAGAAGGCTTTTTGAGTACACCACAATATCGGCTTCAGTCCAGAAGTTACCAAGTGTGTTGCACAAATAAGGAGAGCCGTTATAGGTTGAAAGCTTAAACATACGTTGATCCCATATTGGATCTGTATAATCAAGCTGAGCCGCATCTAACGATTGAAAATATCCTAAATAAACAGGAGCATCACCTGCCGAACGACCAACAGTCGGTGATTTGCCTGCCGCAATTAAAGCCTGCATTTCATAGACATAATTTTCAAGTGTGGGTACAATTATCTCAACATTTATTCCGTACTCCTTCTCAATCTTAGATATTACGTAGTCGGTGCCGTCATCCTTTGGGTCAACCGTAGATGCAAAGATAATCTTTGTGCCTTCAAGTGACGAATCATCATCTGCGGGCAAATCATCTTCAACTTTAAAAATATCATTAAGGAATATGTTATACATAATCTGTGCTACCTCGCAACGCAACGCATTGCCGCCGGGCACTATTGTTGTAGCAGTTTTACCGCTGATTACACCATTTGTTACTGCCCAAACCACAGGGTCGATAGCGTAATTAGTTACTTTCTTATAATCACTGTATGTATTTTTAACCTTGCTTTTTTCGTCTGCGGTATAGCTTGTATCTAAATTCTTATGGTTTGCATATCTGTAAAGGAAGGTTACAAGCTGTTCACGTGTGATTTTATCACCCACACCAAACTTGCCGTTTTGGTAGCCTGTGGTAATTCCGTTTTCAACGCCCCACGAAACTGCCGCTTCATAATAGCTACCCTTTACTACGTCTGGGAATTTAGAACCTTTGTTGGCATAAGTGCTAAGATCCACACCGTCAAGACGCGCTAAAATTACCAAAAAGTCTTGTCGCTGTATGCTATCGGCCGTGCCAAACATACCCGTGGCTCCATAGCCGCTTATAAGGCCACGGCCTACCGAGTAAGTAACGGCATCGCTGTACCACTGATTTGCGGGTGTATCGGGGAATATGGCAACGGCTTTATTAATTGAGCTCCATACCATATCATCACTTACGCCGTATTCTTTGTTAAAAACTACAGTATAGGTTTGTCCTGCAACCAGCGGCCAACCGTATTTTGCCCCATTGTATACAACTACATCGCCATTTTTATCTGATACAGTTATGCTGTCTTTGTTAAATCCGCTGAATATTTGGCTGGGTTTAATATCGTATACGCCTGTTGTATCTCTGCTGATTTGCCATTCCATCCGTACAAATCCACATACATCACATACAGTATCATTATTATCTTCATAGGTATGCAGTTCTGCAGCTATGCAGCTGTTGTAATAGACGGTAATTTTGTACCATTCCTCATTAAAATCGCCAACAATAACTTTATCTTTTTCCGCCTTGCTGCCCATATAATACATGCATTCAAACACGTAGTTATTACCAAATATACTATTCTCTACAGTTGTAACGCTGGCAGGGATAATAATATCTTTAAGCGCGAAGCAATTTAAAAATGCACCTGTACATATCGTTGTAACACTATCTGGAATAATAATGCGCGTTATGTTTTCACATTCACTGAACGCATAAGCAGCAATGGTTTTTGTGCCATCTTTAATTGTATATTCACCCGAAACGGTATCCTTTGCCTCAATTAAATGATTACCCGCGTATAATACACCGTCTTTCCAATTATTAATATCAGTGTAAAACGCAGTATAATCAAGTACAGCGCCATCTATACTCGTAACACTATCGGGTATAGTAATAGCCGCAAGTTGATAGCAACCATAAAATGCACTGACCTCTATGGTTGTAACACCATCAGGAATAGTAACACCGGTAATGCTGTTGCATTCATAAAAAGCGTGCGCCCCGATAACATCAACAGGATACCCGCCCAAAGCATCCGGTATACTTACATCACCGCGGATAGCCGTATCAACATCGGTTATGGTAGCCTTACCATTTGATACGGTATAGGTATAATAATCTTCCGTCGCTGCGCTGGCGGTAATTTCAAAAATACCCATCGGTGAAACCGTAACAATGAGTAAAATTGCCAATAAAACGGATAATACTTTTTTCATATAACAAGGCACCCCCTCATATTTTCAACACAAGTTTATCATAAATAGACAACATTGTCAAGAAATTGTTGTTTCTTTTATAAAACAATAAAAAGTGAGCATTTTTAAGCATTTTAACGAAAACTTAAGAAAATTAAAGTTTAAGGAAAATTTCCACAAAATCAAACCCAAGAATTCTACAATTTTTGCAAGTTTTACTTGACTTTTTGGCGGTTTAGCCGTATCTTTATAATATTAATATATGAATATGAAATATTAATTTAACGCATCTGTGTAGAAAGACGGTCGGTACTAATGTGTGCCGTAGTTCACTTTTGTAGAACTATGAAAAACCCTTTGTCAGGGCATACAAACAAACGATCGGGGTATCGCGCAGGGGTAATACGGATTTATCCGTAATTTTACTACTGTCGACACTTGGGTGTTTGACAAAGGGGGATGCTTAAATGGAAAAACAAAATATCATTGAGCTTAAAGACATTTTCGTTTCATTCGGCGAAGAAAAGGTGCTTGACGGACTAAATCTTGCAATAAAAGATAAAGAGTTTATAACACTCTTGGGTCCTTCAGGTTGTGGCAAAACCACCACACTGCGTATTATCGCAGGCTTTTTAGATGCCGACTCAGGCGAAGTGGTTTTTGAAGACAAAACAATAAATGGTGTGCCTTCTTATAAAAGACAGGTTAACACCATTTTTCAGCGTTATGCGCTTTTTCCGCACCTTAATGTGTATGAGAATGTCGCATTTGGTCTTCGCGTTAAAAAGTTAAAAGAAGATGAAATAAAGGAAATCGTTACCGAAATGCTGCACCTTGTAAACCTTGACGGTTTTGAAAAGCGCAGTATATCTACCCTTTCGGGTGGTCAACAGCAACGCGTTGCAATTGCCCGCGCTATTGCTAACAAACCAAAGGTATTGTTGCTTGACGAGCCGCTTGCCGCGCTCGACCTGAAGCTTCGCAAGGATATGCAAAAAGAGCTTCGCCGCATACAGCGTCAGTTGGGTATTACTTTTGTGTTCGTTACCCACGACCAAGAGGAAGCGCTGACTATGTCTGACCGCGTTGTTGTTATGAACAAGGGCAAAATTCAGCAGATAGGCACCCCTCAGGATATTTACAATGAACCCGAAAATGCTTTTGTAGCTGATTTTATCGGTGAATCAAATATTCTTGACGGTATTATGCGCGAAGACTTTGTAGCCGAATTTTCCGGTCATATTTTTGACTGTTTAGACAAAGGCTTTGACAAAAATGAAAATGTTGACGTTGTAGTTCGTCCCGAAGACGTTGATATTGTTCCTGCTGATAAAGGAATGCTTAAAGGCGTTGTTACATCGGTTGACTTCCTTGGTGTACATTATGAAATAATCGTTGACATCGGCGGCTTTAAGTGGATGATTCAGACCACCGACGAATGCTTTGTTGGCGATAATGTTGGTCTTTATATAGAGCCTGATGCAATACACATTATGAAAAAGTCAGAATATTCGGGTCTTTATGGTGACTATAGCACCTATAGTGAAGAGATGGAGCATCTTTCAGACATAGAGCCGGAGGATGACGATGAATAAAAAAAGCTTTGGCAGCCGCGTGGTTGCGGCACCCTACATTGTATGGGCGGCGATTTTTATTGTTGTGCCGCTTGTTATAATGGTATATTTTGCCTTTACTGACTCAAGCGGCGCTTTTTCACTTGCAAATTTTGCCGAAATAGGCAGATATAAAAAGCCGTTTATGCTTTCTTTGCTTTACGCAGTTATTGCAACCATTATAACGTTACTTTTAGCCTATCCTATGGCTTATTATATGACCAAACTTAAAATAAGCAGTCAGCGAATGATTATGATGCTTATCATGCTTCCTATGTGGATGAACTTTCTTATCCGTACATATTCATGGATAACAATACTTGCAAACACAGGTCTTATAAATAAGTTTTTGAGTCTTTTGGGAATTGGACCCTTACAGCTTATAAACACACCGGGCGCAGTTATCTTAGGTATGGTATATGACTTTATACCATATATGATACTGCCCATTTATACTGCAATGTCTAAAATTGATAATTCGTTGCTTGAAGCGGCAAGTGATTTAGGTTCTAACAGCTGGTCAAGAATTCGCCGTGTTATATTACCGCTATCTCTCCCCGGTGTAATATCGGGCATTACAATGGTATTTGTGCCTTCGGTCAGCACGTTTTATATTTCGCAAAAACTCGGTGGCAACAAGGATATGCTTATCGGTGATACAATAGAGCATTTCTTTAACACAGGTCCGCAATATTATAATATTGCGTCTACTCTTTCACTTATTCTTATGGTACTTATTCTAATAAGCACCCTTATAATGAATAAATTTGGTGATGACGAGGAGGTTGTTGTATGAAAACACTCTCCAGACTTTATATTGGTTTAATACTCTTTTTCCTTTATGCTCCTGTTTTAGTAATGATTGTTTTTTCATTTAACTCAGGCAGCAGTGTTTGGGTGTTTGAAGGTTTTTCACTTGATTGGTATAAAGGTCTTGCAACCAACACCTCTATGCTGACAGGTCTTCAACACACATTGATTATTGCAGTTTTGTCAGCCGTTATTTCTACCGTGATGGGCACCGCCGCGTCGGTTGGTATTTTAGCGCTTCGTAAGCGTATCAGCCGCAGTGCTGTAATGTCGGTTACCAATATACCGATGATGAATGCTGATATTGTAACAGGTGTTTCACTCTGGCTGATGTTTGTGTTTATTGGTAACCTATTTGGAATTAAAGAATCTTTGGGCTTCCTGACAGTACTCGCAGCACACATAACCTTTAACCTACCGTATGTAATACTGTCGGTAATGCCACGACTAAGAGCTACCGATATGAGTCTGCACGAGGCGGCATTAGATCTTGGTTGCACACCCGTTAAGGCATTCTTTAAGGTTATATTGCCTTCTATTTCCACATCAATTTTTACAGGCGCAATAATGGCATTCACTTTGTCACTTGATGACTTTGTCATAAGTTATTTTACCTGCGGACATTATCAGACGTTGCCTATCGTTATTTATAATATGACCAAAAAAACCGTAACACCCGATGCTTACGCGCTTTCTACAATCGTATTTATGGCAGTGTTTGTTTTACTTATACTCTATAATGCTCTCCAATCAAAAAGCGAGACAAGGAGGGGTATAAATGCTTAAAAAAATACTGACTGTATTTCTTTGTGCCGTGCTTTGCCTATCGCTTTGCGGTTGCGGTTACGAATACTTTGACCTTAATTTAGAAAACACCTATACCCGCGAATTTGCAGGCACCGAGCTTAACGTTTACAACTGGGGAGAATATATATCCGACGGTAGCGAGGGTTCTATGGACGTTAACCGTGAGTTCGAACGTCTTACAGGCATTAAGGTTAACTACACCACCTTTGAAAGCAACGAAACTATGTATTCAAAGCTTAAAAACGGCGGTGTCAGCTATGACATTATTATTCCGTCAGACTATATGATAGCGCGCCTTAAGTCAGAAGATATGCTTTCAAAAATTGATATAACCCGTTTGTCAAACTATAAGTATATTGACGACAGTTATAAGGGGCTTTTCTTTGATGAGAGTGAAGAGTACACCGTACCATATAACGTTGGTATGGTTGGTATCATTTATAACAGTGCTTTAATTGATGAACCCGAACATTCTTGGAATGCGCTGTGGGATGAAGAATATAAAAATATGTCACTTAACTTCAACAATCCCCGTGACGGCTTTATGACCGCGCAAAAGTTATTGGGTTATAGTGTAAATTCTACCGATCTTGACGAATGGAACGAGGCTTGCGAACTGCTAAAAGACGGCAAAGATATTTTACAGTCTTACGTAATGGACGAAATCTACGGCAAGCTTGAAACGGGTGAAGCCGCAATAGGCCCGTATTATGCAGGCGATTACCTTGTTATGTATGATGTAAATGACGATCTTCGTTTCTTCTATCCCGAAGAAGGCACCAACATTTTTATTGACTCTATCTGCATACCCAAGTGTGTTAAAAACTATGAGGCGGCGCTCCTTTATATCAACTTCCTTTTAGAGCCCGATATCGCACTTGCAAATGCCGAATATATCGGTTATGCATCCCCTCATACAGCGGTTGTAAACAACCCCGACTATTGTTATTATCAAAATGATATCCTCTATCCCGAAGAGGAAAATATGCCCGAGGTTGAATACTACCACGATATACCCGAGTCTGTTCGTATGCACTACGAAAATTTATGGCTTGATTTAAAACTTTATTAAATTATAAAACCCTGTATTTTGCAGGGTTTTATTTTTTATACTTGTTGACTTTATTATGAATTTATAATATAATATTTAAATCTTTTAGACAGGAGGACAATTTATATGTATGAGATCGTAACAAAAAAAGAGCTTAACCCCACCGTTACGCAGATGGAAATTAAAGCTCCTCTTGTTGCTAACAAGGCACTCCCCGGTCAGTTTATTATTTTGCGCGTTGACGATATGGGCGAGCGTATTCCCCTTACCGTCGCAAGTGTTGATAAAATACAAGGCACAGTTAAAATAATCTTTCAGATTGTTGGTGCTACCACCAATAAACTTAATCAAAAAAATGCAGGTGAATTCATACAGGACTTTGTTGGTCCTTTGGGTGAACCTACACATCTTGACGGACTTAAAAAGGTTTGTATCATAGGCGGCGGCGTTGGTTGCGCTATTGCAATGCCTGTTGCAGAAGCGCTTCACAATCAGGGCGCTGAGGTTACAAGCATCATAGGTTTTAGAAATAAAGATTTAGTTATTCTTGAAAATGAATTCAAATCTTGCTCTGATACCTTACACATTATGACCGATGATGGCTCTTACGGTAGACACGGTAATGTTTGTGCGCCTCTTACCGAGATGCTCCAAAGTGGCGAACAGTTTGATATGATAATCACTATTGGTCCGCTTGTTATGATGAAATTTGTGGTAGAAGCGGCGCGTCCTTTTGGTACTCCCGTTACAGTATCTATGAACCCGATTATGATTGACGGCACGGGTATGTGTGGCGGATGCCGCTTAACACTTAATATTGACGGCAAAAAAGTGACAAAGTTTGCTTGCGTTGACGGCCCTGATTTTAACGGCTATCAGGTGGATTTTGACGAGGCAATGTCACGCGGTCGTATGTACGCCGACTTTGAGCGTCACGCTTACGAAGATTCTTGCAATCTTTTCAGAAAGGCATAAGGTGATAATATGGCTATTAATCCTAAAAAACACGAAATGCCGACTCAAGAGCCACAAATCCGTGCACATAACTTTGATGAGGTGGCTTTAGGTTATACACAGGAAATTGCAATCGCAGAAGCACAGCGTTGTATTACCTGTAAAAATCAGCCTTGTGTCAGCGGTTGCCCTGTTAATATTGATATTCCAAACTTTATCAGCAAAATCAAAGACGGTAATTTTGAGGATGCTTACAACGTGATTTCACTTTCCTCTTCCCTGCCAGCAGTTTGTGGCAGAGTTTGCCCACAGGAGACACAGTGCGAAAGCAAGTGCACTTTAGGCATTAAATTTGAGCCTGTTGGCATTGGCAGACTTGAACGCTTTGTTGCCGATTGGCATAACAACAACTCAAAGGAACAACCAATTAAACCCAAATCAAACGGTCATAAGGTAGCGGTTGTAGGTTCAGGTCCGTCAGGTCTTACCTGTGCGGGTGACCTTGCTAAAGGTGGTTATGAAGTTACTGTTTTTGAGGCACTTCATACCGCAGGCGGCGTGCTTGTATACGGCATACCTGAATTCCGTTTACCTAAATCAATCGTAGCAAAAGAGGTTGACACCTTAAAAGCACTTGGCGTTAAGATTGAAACAAATGTAGTTATCGGTAAAACACTAACAGTTGATGAACTTTTTGAAAGCGGTTTCGAGGCGGTGTTTATCGGCTCGGGCGCAGGACTACCTAACTTTATGGGCATATCGGGTGAATCACTTAAAGGTGTTTACTCGGCAAACGAATTCCTCACACGTAGTAACCTTATGAAATCCTACCTACAAAACCCCGAAACCCCCATTATGAAGGGCGGCAAGGTTGCAGTAGTTGGCGGCGGTAACGTTGCTATGGATGCGGCGCGTACAGCGTTACGTTTGGGTGCCGAAAAGGTATATATAGTTTACCGTCGTTCTATGGACGAGCTCCCTGCACGTAAAGAAGAGGTTGAACACGCAGAGGAAGAAGGCATAATCTTTAAACTGCTTTGCAACCCGACAGAGATTATCGGCTACAACAACCCCGATAATCCAAGAGACGAGAAAAACGGTTTTGTCACGGGTATGAAATGTATTAAAATGGAACTCGGTGAACCCGACGAAAAGGGTCGCCGCAGACCTGTACCTGTGCCCGACTCTGAATTTACAATAGACGTTGACACGGTAATTATGTCAATAGGCACCTCCCCTAATCCGCTTATCAAAAACACAACGAGTGGACTCGAGGTTAACCGTTGGGGCGGTATTGTGGTAAACGAAGACGGACTTACCTCACGCGATAGCGTTTACGCAGGCGGTGATGCCGTAACAGGCGCCGCAACGGTAATTTCCGCAATGGGCGCCGGCAAAGTGGCAGCAAAAGCGATAGATGAATATTTGAGTAATAAGTAAGATAAAAGGCTTGAGGTTAAAAACCTCAAGCCTTTTAAGGTACAATTATTTAATTTCTTGCTCTAAACTCTTAAAGCAATCAGTATCAAAAAATTCAGTTATTGTAATTCCCAATCCGTCACATAACTTTTTAATGGTAGCAATACCGGGATTTTTACTTTTATTATAAAATATTGATTTTACTGTTGTATAAGGCACACCCGATATACTTGCTAATTTACAATAATTAAGACCTCTTTGATAACACAACTCATCAAATCTTTTCTTAACTGCTTCTGTAATATTCATAAAATCACTCCTGACAAATGTATTGTAAAATTTTCGTCAGGAGTTTTTAGATTATAAATTATACGATATTACTATATATAGTCTTTTCATTTATTAATTTATTTGTCACTACCAAAATTTTTTATATAAAAAAGGACTTGAAAAAATTCCAAGTCCTTTTTTGCGGGAGGGCACAAAGACCCACACATATGTTTTATTTTTTTATGAATTGAACCTACGGTTCATGAATTGGGCAAAGCCTATGAATTGTTGTTTTACAACACGAATTGAATTGCCTTTTAATGCACCGCAAGGTG
>CAYLXT010000019.1:13895-23606 GCA_964387615.1 uncultured Ruminococcus sp. | reverse complement strand
TGCCCAGTGACAAAACCGAAAACCGCGAGTGCGGTTGGGGAAAGGTAATAATTTCTCCAACCGATAAGGCAAAAATACATAAATTCAAGGTAACAATGGAAATACTTGATGCTGAAATTTAACAATTAAAGGTAAAGAGGAATATTGATGGATATATCCCAGATTAAAAACAAAATTTTATCTGCTGTCCAATCGGGTGAAAGATGGACAAAAGATATTGCAAAAGAAATTTATAAAAATGCTGAAATGGGCTTTTGTGAAGAAAAAAGCTCTGCTTTGGTAAGAAATGCTTTTGAAGAGTTGGGCATAGAATACGAATACCCTCTTGCCGTTACAGGCGTTAAGGCGACGCTTAAAGGCAGAAATAGTAATTTTAATGTGTGTCTAATTGGTGAATTGGATGCTATTGTGTGCCCCGAGCATCCTGATGCCAGACAAAACGGCGCTGTTCACGCCTGTGGACATTCTGCGCAAATAGGCGCTATGCTGGGCGCGGCATACATACTTAAAAACAGCGGTGTTATGCAGTATCTTGACGGTAACGTGACTTTTATGGCGGTGCCTGCCGAAGAATTTAACGAGCTGGCTTATCGTGATGCTCTTCGGGGAGAGGGCAAAATCAGATATTTCAGCGGTAAACAACAGCTTGTATATGAAGGCGCCTTTGATGATGTTGATATGGCTATTATGCTTCATGCTATGGGGGATGAGCCTGATTCTAAACTTTATGTAAGAGGAAATAATTTAGGTTTTATTTCAAAAAAACTTACGTTTAAGGGTAAATCTGCTCACGCGAGCACTCCTGCCGATGGAACCAACGCTTTAAATGCCGCGGCGCTTGCTATACTTGGAATTCACTCCAATCGTGATACCTTTCGCGAGGATGAAAGGATAAGAATTCATCCCATCATCACAAAGGGCGGCGACGTGGTAAACACTGTTCCCGACGAGGTCCAAATGGAAATGCAGGTGCGAGGGGCAACCATGCAGGCTATCGCCAAAGCAAATGACGTTGTAAATCGTGCGGCGCAGGGTGCGGCGCAGATGATAGGCACTACAGTAGATGTAGAAGATATTGTCGGATATCTTCCTTTGCAGGAAAACGAGCAAATGACTTGTGTTTTAGAAGACGTCGCAAAAGAACTTATTGGTGATGAAAATATAATTAGCGATTATACACTTGTAGGCTCTACGGATATGGGTGACATAAGCAGTATTATGCCTGCGATTCAGCCGTCAATCGGTGGATTTACAGGCGGTCTTCATTCAAAGGATTTTAAAATTTTTGACGAGGATACTGCAATTATATTGCCTGCACAGCTTATGGCACTTGTGACGGCTCAATTGCTTTTTAATGATGCGGCAGTGGCTAAACAGATTAAAGAAAATTTTGTTGCTAAATTTACAAAAGAACAATATCTTAAGTATTTAGAAGGAGAAATATAAAAATGCGGCGTGAACTCTGGACAGAAGAGAAACTAAATGAACTTTTATCTACACCCAGTGATGCACTGGTTGAAGATATAAAGAAAATAAAGGGCGATATTATGGTGCTTGGCGCAGGCGGCAAAATGGGACCCTCACTTTGTTTGCTTGCTAAAAACGCTATTGATAAAGCAGGACTTGACAAGAAGGTTTATGCCGTATCGCGTGGTAGCGATAAAATTGCAACTGAATTGATGCTTGCAAACGGTGTAGAGGTTATTGCTTGTGACCTTTTAGACAAGGAACAGCTCTATGCTTTGCCTGAAGTAGAAAATGTTATTTATATGGCGGGCAGAAAATTTGGCACCGATGGCAATGAGTGGCAGACCTGGGCGATGAATTCTACACTGCCTGCTTTTGTTGCTGATAAATTCAAAAATTCCAATATTGTTGTCTTTTCCTCGGGCAATATTTACCCCATAGTACCCCTTCACACAGGTGGTTGCACCGAAAAAGATAAGGTTATGCCAAATGGCGAGTACGCTATGAGTTACCTTGCGCGTGAGCGTGCGTTTGAATATGCCGCAAATACTTATGGCACAAAGGTATTTACATACCGTCTTAACTTTGCAGTTGACCTTCGCTATGGTGTTATCTTTGACGTAGCCAATAAAATTTTAAAGGGCGAGCCGATAAGCCTTTCAACCCCATGCTTTAATTTTATCTGGCAGGGCAGTGCCAATGAATATGCTATAAGAGGATTATTGCACGCGAGTGCGCCTGCTACGGTTATGAACATAACGGGCCCCGAAACAGTATCTATCAAAAAGATGGCAATTAAGCTTGGTGAATATCTTGGTAAAGAGCCTATTTTTGAAAATGAGTGTGGCACAGATGCGTATTTAAATGATGCCTCAAAGGCTATGGAGACATTTGGTTATCCTGAGGTTAGTGCCGAAACTCTTATTCGTTGGCAGGCTGAATGGTTGCTTGACGGCGGTAGAACGCTTGATAAACCCACACATTTTGAAGAAAGAAAGGGCAGTTACTAATCGTGGATAGACATACAAAAGCACTCCGTATTTTAAAAGCGGGTACGGTTATTCCCGCAACGCCATTGGCACTTGACGAAAACCGAAAATTTGACGAATACTCACAGCGACTGCTGATGAAATACTATTTAAACTGTGGTGTTGGTGGAATTGCGACAGCAGTTCACTCTACCCAGTTTGAAATCCGTGATCCCGAGGTGAATCTCTTTGAGCCGATTTTAAAGTTGGTATCGGACGAAATTACCGATTATGAAAATAAAACAGGTAAGGTTATAGTTAAGGTTGCGGGTTGTTGCGGTAAAACCGAACAGGCGGTAAAGGAAGCAGAACTTGCCAAAAAATACGGCTACGATGCGGTATTGTTGAGTCCGGGTGGTCTTAATGACTTAAGTGAGGACGAATTGATTGAGCGCACCAGGGCGGTAGCTGAAGTAATGCCAGTTATAGGTTTTTATCTGCAAACCGCAGTAGGCGGCAGACGTTTTTCTTATGATTATTGGCAAAGACTTTGCGAGATACCAAACGTTGTGGCAATTAAGGCGGCGCCTTTTAATCGCTATATGTCTTTAGATGTTGTGCGTGCTGCCGCGCTTTCTTCACGCAGTAACGAAATCACCCTTTATACCGGAAACGACGATAATATTGTAATTGACTTGCTTACTACATATAAATTTGATGTGGAAGGTAAGCATTATGAAAAAGGTTTTGAAGGCGGACTGCTGGGTCATTGGTCTGTGTGGACTAAAAAGGCAGTAGAACTTTTTGAACTTTGCAAGAGCGAAAAGAAAAAAGAAAACATTTCGGCAGAAATGCTCTCACTTGCAAATGCCGTTACCGATACAAACGCGGTGCTTTTTGACGGAGCAAATAATTTTGCGGGATGTATACCGGGTCTTCACTACGTGCTAAAAAAACAGGGACTTATGAAAAGTCTTAACTGCATAAATCCCGATGAAAAGTTGTCGATCAACCAAGAAAAAGAATTTGAAAGAATTTATTCAACCTACCCTCATCTTTTCGATGACGATTTTGTAAAGCAAAATATTCAAAAATGGAAATCTGAATTATAAACGATCGCCCCGCAAAGCAAATGCCTTGCGGGGCGTTAATATATTATTAATATTTATACTTTATTTTTGTATAATTTTATGGTATAATATTACATAATTTTGTTGATGGTGGGGGTACATAATGGCAGGGAAAAACAAACAAAAAAAGTGGCTTAAGTTCCGTCACCGCGTGGTGAGAAACATAGCATATATGATACTTTATCCTTATTCGCGTATTAAATACGGCATAACGGTAGAAAAGTTTAAAGGGCAAAAAAAGACTCCGTATCTCATACTGCTTAACCATCAGACGCCGTTTGATCAGTTTTTTGTTGGTATGTCTTTTCGCGGCCCCATATACTATCTTGCTACCGAGGATATTTTTTCAATGGGCTGGTTATCGTCGCTTATACGCTATCTTGTAGCGCCCATACCCATAAAAAAGCAAACAAGTGACGTAAAAGCTGTAAAGCAGTGCATCCGCGTAGCGCGTGAGGGCGGCACAATCTGTATAGCGCCCGAGGGTAACCGTACCTATAGCGGCAGAACGGAATATATGAATGATTCTATAGCCTCCTTGGCTAAAATGTTAAAGCTGCCGATAGCGCTCTATCGCATAGAGGGCGGCTACGGCGCCGAGCCGCGTTGGAGCGACGTTGTGCGTAAAGGTAAAATGCGATCCTATGTATCACGCGTAATAGAGCCTGATGAATATAAAAATATGTCAAACGAAGAACTGGTTGATATTATTAAACAGGGTTTATATGTTGATGAGGCGGTAGCCGATTGCGAATTTCATCACAAAAACCGCGCTGAATATCTTGAACGCGCTTTATACATCTGTCCGTTTTGCGGGCTTTCAAAATTTGAAAGCTCGGGTAGCGTTTGCGAATGTAAAAAATGCGGAAAAAGCTTTGAATATACACCACTTAAAGAGATTAAGGGCATAGACTGCGAGTTTCCCTTCCGTTTTGTTGCCGATTGGTATGATTACCAAAAGGATTTTATAAACAAATTAGATATTAACGCATATCTTAAAGCGCCTATATATCACGACGAGGCGGATGTTTTTGAGGTTATAATAAACAAGAAAAAGGTGCCCTTCAGAGCTAACACGCATATTTCACTTTACGGTGACAGAATTGTTTTTAACGAGGGCAAATACGATGAATTAAGGCTTGATTTTGCCGAAGTTTCAGCCGTTTCGGTGCTCGGGCGCAACAAGGCGAATATTTATATTGGCGACAAGGTTTATCAACTAAAGGGTGATAAACGCTTCAACGCGCTTAAATATGTGCATATTTATTATCGTTATAAAAATATTACAAAGGGAGAAAACGCGCAGTTTTTAGGTCTGTGATTTTTTCTTGTAAAAGTTTTTAAGGGGATGAAATTATGAATTTAGAGCTTATCACAGCGGATGCTGTGAATTATGAATCCAGCTGGGATTTTACAATGAAAAACTATGATTCTGTGTGGGGATTTTTAGTACAATTGGGGCTATTGCTACTATTTTTAATGTTGGGCAATATTATTCGCACAAAGATTTCGTGGCTTAAAAAGTGCTTAATTCCATCGGCACTTTTAGGCGGTACATTGTTGCTTGTTGTAAACATTATTATAAAGCAATTAGGCGCAGAGCCTCTGGTAGATAAACGACTTATGCAGGTTATTACATATCATTGTCTGGCTGTTGGATTTGCGGCTATGAGTTTAAAAACAGAAAAAAGCACCCACAAAACAAAGGGTGTTCAGGTGTTGGAATTTGGCGCTTTGCAGGGCGGCACCTATATGCTTCAGGCGTTTGTCGGACTTGGAATTACAATACTTCTTTTCTTTGCTACTCGTTACGGAGAGCAGGTTATATCTTATATTTGCGGTCTTATTCTTCCGTTAGCGTACGGTCAGGGCCCGGGTAACGCGCTTACTTGGGATGTTGAATTTACCAAAGCTGCCGAGGTAACACAATTTGCAGGAAATGGCAGTTTTGGTTTATCGTTGGCGTCTATCGGCTTTGTTGTGGCTTCGGTTTTTGGTGTGTTGTATATTAATATTCATAAAAAGCGTAGCGGACTTTATGTGCGAAAGTCAAGACCTAACGATGAAATCGTTGACCAAAGCAATCCTACGGGAAATGAAATTCCGGACAACGAATCTATAGATAAGCTCACACTACAGTTTGGTTTTGTAGCGCTGGCTTATGCGCTTTCGTTTGGATTTATGTATTTTTTAGGCTCACTTTCTGATTTTACAAATAAAATAGCATGGGGATTTAACTTCTTGTGGGCATCTCTTGCGGCTATGCTTATTAAGTTTATTGTTAAAAACCTACGCAAAAAAAAGCTGATGAACCGAGAGTACATCAATAATTATCAGATGGATCGTATTTCGGGCTTTATGTTTGATCTAATGATAGTGGCGGGCGTTGCGGCTATTGAAATTAACGATATAAAAAACTACATAGTACCTGTTATAATTTTAAGTGTGGTAGGCGCTATAATTACTTATATATACATTCGCAAAGCATCTAAAGAGTGCTTTAAGGGCTTTGAACACGAAATGTTCTTAATGTCATTCGGCACCTTAACAGGTACCGCATCAAACGGTATGATCTTGATGAAAGAGGTTGATCCGGGCCTTCGCACACCAACCTCAAGCCTATATATTCTTTCTAATTTTCCCGCTATGGTTATGATTGCGCCGCTACTGCTTTTATTAGCGTTTGCGGCAAGGTCTATAACTCACGCTATAATTGCTTGCGCTATTTTCTTTGTGCTATGGCTGATTTACACTATATTTATATTCCGCAGAAAAATCTTTAAAAAGAAGTATAAGGATTCGCCTGTTGAAGCTTGGGTTGATACGGCTGAGTCGGATGTTGGCGCTGAAGAATAAAATAATATTCCAATAAATGTGTTTTGAAAAACAAACACCAGGAGGGGAATATGAAGAAAAGGTTTTTGGCGATTGTATCTTTCTTGATGGTTATTCTTTTATGTTTTAACCTCGCAGGTTGTAACGAAATAAAAGCGCAAAATCTTATGAAAAATATTACCGCCCAAAAAGTAGATTTGGCTGATGACTTAAGCGGCGGTAACGCTAAAATGACTGATTTTGCCGTGCGCCTTTTTAAAGAGTGTGAAATCAGTGGCGAAAATACACTTGTTTCTCCACTATCGGTTATGTATGCTCTTGCTATGACGGCAAACGGTGCTGGCGGCGATACTCTTGCAGAAATGGAAAATGTTCTTGGTATGCCGATAGGTGATTTGAACAACTATTTTTACAGCTACAAAAAATCTTTGCCGCAAGGCGAGAAATACAAACTTAATCTGGCAAATTCAATATGGGTTGATAATACCTTTAATGTGAAACAAGAGTTTTTACAAAGTAATGCCGATTATTACAATATAGATGTTTACAAAGGCGATTTGAATAAGAAAGCTACTTTAAAAGATATCAACAATTGGGTAAATGATAAAACCGATAAAATGATACCTAAAATGGTTGATGAAAATCCTGACGGTACAGTAATGTATCTTATAAATGCACTGACTTTTGATGCCGAGTGGGGCGAGAAATACCCGACTCAAAAAGTTAAAGATGGAATTTTCACCTGCGAAGACGGAACAACGCGGAATATATCGCTTATGTATAAAAGTGAGTATTACTATATTAAAGATGATAATGCGCAAGGTTTTATAAAGCATTATGTTGATGATAAATATGCCTTTGTTGCTCTGCTTCCAGATAAAGATATTACCGTTTCGGAATATGTTAAATCGCTTGACGGGGCTAAACTTAATCAGATGCTGTTAAATCAAGAGAATATAACAGTCGAGACGGCAGTACCTAAATTTAAAACAGAATACAGTGTAGAATTGCCCGAAACACTTGAAGCGATGGGTATGGTGGACGCATTTTATCCCGGCGCTGATTTTAGCAAACTGGGTAACGAGGTTTTTATAGATGCTGTTACACATAAAACCTTTATTGACGTAAATGAAGAGGGAACTACCGCGGCTGCAGCAACATATGTAGGTATTAAAAAGGGAATATCGCAAACTGAAAAAATAATTTACCTTAACCGACCATTTGTTTATATGATTATTGACTGTCAAAACAACGTGCCTGTATTTATGGGTACGGTTATGAGCGTAGAAAATTAAATAAAATTTTATGGCGCGGAATAATCCGCGCCGTTTTTTATATAGTACAAGAGCAAAAAGAGTCTCTTGACAAACAATACTATGTATTGTATAGTATTATACAAAGGGAGGTATCTTATGGATATTCAACTTAAACGCGGACTTTTAGATGTTTGTGTTCTTGCTGCAATAAAAGATAAAGAGTCTTACGGCTATCAGATTATCAAGGATATGAAGCCTTACGTTGAAATTTCGGAGTCAACCTTGTATCCGATACTCCGCCGTCTTGAAGCGGCAAAGCTGCTTACAGTGCGTAATGCCGAGCACAACGGGCGACTGCGAAAGTATTATCATATAACTGACTTAGGTTTGAAACGCATAGAAAATTTTAAAGACGAATGGCAAGAGATTGTGTCCATCTATAACTTTGTGACAAGGGAGGAAGAAAAATGAACAAGCAACAGTTTATAACAGAACTTCAAAAACAGCTTGGCGGTTTGCCGTTAAGCGATATTAATCAAACTCTCCAATATTATAGCGAAATGATAGATGACCGCATAGAAGACGGGCTTTTAGAGCAAGAGGCGGTAGCAAGTATAGGCGACCCCCAAAAAATAGCAAAAGAAATTTTAATGGATATACCACTACCAAAACTTGTAAAGCAAAAAATTAAATCCAGCCGTCGTATGAGTGCGTTAGAGTTAGTGTTGCTTATTCTCGGTTCACCAATATGGTTATCATTGGCTATTGCGGCCATATCAATAGTGTTTTCGGTTTATGTGGTTTTATGGTCGGTTATAATCAGTCTTTACGCAGTTTCATTTTCGCTTGCAGCTTGCGGTGTGGCAGGTGTTTTTGCCTTTGCCGTATTTGGTGTTACAGGCAATATGATATCGGGCGTATTTGTTGTAGGTTGTGCACTTGTGTGTACAGGGACGGCGATACTTATGTTTATGGCATCAAACCTTATAACAAAAGGACTTTTATGGTTAAGTCGTAAAATATGGTGTGGTATCAAAAGTTGCTTTAAAAGAAAGGGTGACAACAATGAAAACTGCTAAAAAGGTCTGGATAATTATAGCCGTGTGCCTGATTGTTTTGGGTGCTATAATAGGCGCAGTATCACTTGCAATGATGAATTTTGATTTTGCAAACCTTAACACTAATAAGTTTGTATCTAACGAACACAAAATAACTGAGGATTTCAACAATATAAAAATAGACGTAGATACATCTGACATAGAGTTTGTCCGTTCACAAACGGAAGAATGTATGGTTGTAACTATTGATACCGAAAAGGTAAAACATAATGTCTCGGTAGAAAACGGTACGCTTTATATATCGGTAGAGGATAACCGTAAATGGTATGACCATATTGGTATTTTTTTGGGCAAAAAGTCACTTACAATTCATTTACCAAAAGAGTATTATGACTCGCTCGATATAGAGGCAGATACAAGCGATATAACAGTACCAAAGGATTTTACATTTAATACCGCTTCAGTTGAAACCGATACCGGAGATATAGGTTTTTCGGCAAATATGTCAGGATTGCTTGATATAAGCACTGATACAGGGGATATAGGATTTGGCGCTATTAAAGCGCAGGATATAATGCTTGAAAGTGATACGGGTGACGTTACTTTTAACTCGGTAGAATGTGAAAATGTCATTATTGAAAATAATACCGGTGACGTGCGTTTTAACAGCACGATAGCAACAGGTAAAATATCGGTTACAACCAGTACAGGTGATGTGATTTTTGATTATAGTGATGCCGATGAAATTTTTATAAATACTTCTACGGGTGACGTAAGCGGTAGACTGCTTTCCGAAAAAGTATTTATTTGTGATAGCAATACAGGAAAAACAGACGTACCTGATTCGGAAACTGGTGGAAGGTGTGAAATAACTACCAATACCGGCGATATCGAAATATATACAAATAAAAACAAATAAATAATCAAAAGTATGGGTAAAAAATGAAAAAGAAAACGATTCCTTTAATATACAACCAGCAGCACCGCCGAAAAATAG
>CAYLXT010000019.1:0-13795 GCA_964387615.1 uncultured Ruminococcus sp. | reverse complement strand
ATGAAAAAGAAAACGATTCCTTTAATATACAACCAGCAGCACCGCCGAAAAATAGGGGATTTTTTGGTTTGTGAAAATATTTTGAACCAAAACCATCCTCTTCATCAGCACGATTTTTACGAGATAGAATATATAACCGAAGGTAGCGGCAATCATCTCATAAATGATAAGTCATATTACGTACAAGAGGGTGATTTGCTTTTTATTACCCCTATGGATTTTCATGGGTTTGAAACCACAAACATCAAAACCATTACACTGCACTTTTTTGCAAAGGATATGTCGCCCGAGGTTGCTCAAATGCTCACGTATCTTAATGCCGATGTTGTAAAACAGGTAAACGAAAAAACGGTTGGAGACTTAAACTATCTTGTAAGTGTGTTTAAATCAAACCGTGATTATGCCATTTTGCAACTGAAAAATGCGATAGAAATAATTGTACTTGACCTGTTTGGCACGAAGGCAATAAATTATGAAAAGAAATATGCATCGGATAATATTTCACAAGCAATCGGGTTTATAAACATAAATTTCAGGGATGAAATTACACTTAATGTCATACAACAAAAATTTAATGTTTCTCCTGCATATTTTAGCCGTGAATTTAAACGTCGCACCGGTATGTGCTTTAATGACTACCTTGCCGAAAAACGTTTTGATTACGCCAAAAAGCTACTCAAAAACGGTAATCGTGTTATAGATGCCTGTTATGAGAGTGGGTTTGGTACTGTGCGTAATTTTAGCCGTCGTTTTAAAGAAAAATACGGCGTTACGCCAAAAGAATATGCGATAGGTAAAAATAATTCCTAAATCGGTTTAAAAAGTTCTTGTTATTTTTTAAGATAAGTGATATATTAAACAAAAATAATAAATCAGGAGTTGATTTTATGGCAAAGGTAGTTAATGGTACATCGATCCCAAACATTCCTTGGGAAGAAAAACCGACAAACTGTAAAGATGTTTGCTGGAGGAGTTCTTTAAACCCAATTCTCACTCGTGACGATATTGAGGATGCTAACAGTCTTTTTAATAGCTCTGTTACCGCATACAAAGGTGAGTTCCGCGGTGTGTTCCGTTGCGACAAAACCGATATGCTCCCACTGCTTCACAAAGGTAAGAGTAAAGACGGTATTCATTGGGAAATTGATGACGAACCACTCAAGTTTGAAAACGAAATTGAGGGTCAAAGATATGAATACGGCTATGACCCACGCATTTGTGAACTTGAGGGCAAATACTATATCATCTGGTGCAGAAATACTGCAACTGGTAACTGGGACCCAACTTTAGGTATGGCTTGGACCGAAGATTTTGAAAAGTTCTATCTTATGGAAAACCCATTCTTGCCATATAACCGTAACGGTTCACTCTTCCCACGTAAGATAAACGGCTATTATGTAATGTTTTCTCGTCCTATGGCTCCAAATTTACCAACTGTTGGCAGCATACACGCAAGCAAGAGTAAGGATTTAGAATTTTGGGGACACCATAGTTTTGTTATGGGCCCAAAAGGCGGTTGGCAATCTTGTAAAATAGGCTCGGGACCCACCCCTATAGAAACCGACGAGGGTTGGATTCTTATCTATCACGGTGTAAAGAAAACCTGTAACGGACTTTGCTACTATGCGGGCGTGGCAATTCTTGATTTGGATGACCCAACCAAAGTTCTTTATCGCTCAAAGAAATACATTCTTAGTCCTCGTGAAATTTACGAGTGCGTAGGTGATGTACCAAACGTTGTGTTCCCAGTGTCTGCCCTTTGTGACGCCGATACCGGTAGAATTACTATTTACTATGGCGCGGCTGATACTGTTGTTGGTATGGCGCACACCACAGTTGATGACTTAATTGAATTTGCAAAGAAAAATTCATTTTAATTTAAAAAACACTTGACTGAAGCTCAGTCAAGTGTTTTTCTTGCAAATATTAACGATTTATAGTATATTTAAATTAGACTATTAAAGCATTTAAAGGAGTCGGTATTATGGCAAAAGTAATTAACGGAAAATCATTACCAAATATGCCCTGGCAAGACAGACCCGAGGGTTGCGATGAGCCTGTTTGGAGATATAGCGAGAACCCTATTCTTTCATACAAAGATATCAAGGGTGCTAACAGCTTGTTTAACAGTTCGGTAGTGCCTTTTGGCGACGAGTACCGCGGCGTTTTCCGCTGTGATCGCAGAGACTTTTTACCACTGCTTCACACAGGTAAAAGTAAAGACGGTTTGCATTGGGAGATAAATGATGAACCTATTAAATTTGAAAACACAATTGAGGGTGTGCCCTATGAATATGGTTACGACCCACGTGTTTGTGAGATTGACGGCAGATATTACATAATCTGGTGCACAGGTACAAAAAACTGGGACCCCACAATTGGTATGGCATATACCGATGATTTTGAAAAGTTTTATCATATGGAAAATGCATTTTTGCCATATAACCGTAACGGTGTGTTATTCCCTCGTAAAATAAATGATAAATACGTTATGTTCTCTCGCCCGTCAGATCCCGGTCACGGAACACCCGGCAATGGTAGTATTTATTACAGCGAGAGCCCGGATATGACATACTGGGGCAAGCATCGTCTTGTTATGGAGCCTGCAGGCGGTTGGCAGAGATATAAGATTGGCGGCGGACCTACACCTATTGAAACCGATGAAGGATGGCTGCTTATTTATCACGGTGTAAGAGGTACTTGTAACGGACTTTGTTATTATGCAGGTGCTGCAATACTTGACCGTGACGACCCCACCAAAGTACTATACCGCACAAAGTACTATATCTTAAATCCACGTGAAATATATGAAACCGCGGGCGACGTGCCAAACGTTGTGTTCCCTGTATCTGCTCTTTGCGATGCCGACACCGGCAGAATTGCAATCTATTACGGCGCGGCTGATACCGTGGTTGGCTTGGCGTTTACCACAGTTGACGAGCTTATCAAATTCACAAAAGAAAATTCAATTTAAAGCAAAAACTCCTGGCTTTTTAAGTCAGGAGTTTTGTTATGTATAGCTTCCGTTTCGGTATTCTCGCATTGTTATACCGTATTTTGTTTTAAATTGCTCGCTTGCCCAGCTTATATTATTAAATCCGCTGTCAAATATTATCTGCGATATACTGTAGTTGGAATTGCGTAACATATTAGCAATAAAGTTTAGTCGCAGTGAGTTTATATATTCGCTAACCGTCATACCGGTATGTTTTTTTAAGCAGCGGGATATGTGTTCGCGGCTTTTATCGGAAAGGCTAAAAAAGTAATCAGAGCCCAGCGCAAAATTACCGTCGCGCTTTATCTTGTCACACATTTGCTCAAGCCATACAGGCATATCTTCGCGCACCTGTTCGCCTACGGAAAAATACCTTGTAAAAGTGTTGAACAAAAATGTTCTCATTGCGGTTTTTAGCTCAGCGGTATTTTGCGGGTCAATCGCCTTAATGCTTTCAAATCGGTTATTAAATCGCTTCAGGTCATAATCGTTAAGATGCACCTCGGGTGGCATTGGCGAATTTATAAGCGCATTGCTTGGAAATCCGTCACCCAAAAAGTCAAATATCTGCTTGGCGGTTTTTGCCGAAAAAGATATGTTAAGAAAAACAAACGGTTTTGAATTTATAGATATATAATCGTGTATATCACTCGGGCGAATGAACACAAGGCTACCTTTGGTAAGCTTAGTCTTACTGCCGTTTATAAGGTGATAGACATCACCCTCTAATATAATAAAAAACTCGTAAAACTCGTGGTAATGCGGGTCAAAATGCTCGCTGGCACTGTAAACGTAACGATACAAGCATTCAAGTCTTTCATCAAATTCATAATTTTCAGTAAGTAGTTTAGGATTCATAACACACCTCAAAATATCACAATACCATAATTATAATATCACATAAGCGCTTGATTTTCAAGCGGTTTAATACTAAAATAAAATCATAAAACTATATGTTTGAAAGGCGGATTATTTATGGCATTTGTTGATGAAAAAATCAGAATAACCTGGCAAAAACTAAACCAGTTTGCAAACACAAAGCTTTACGACATTGTAGATGCTCAGTATTTGCAGTGTGATTACAAAACCAACAACGTTTTACCGGGTGACGAGGCCGACTGGAAACCCTTTACCCGAGATACACGTATGACGGGTCGCGACGCGCACTATTGGATTCGCGCAAACTTTAAGACTCCGCCGGCAAAAGAAAATACGTCTTATTACATTAAGTGTACTACGGGTTACGAAGGCGAGTGGGACGGCACAAATCCGCAGGGTCTTATTTTCTTAAACGGTGAAATGGTGCAGGGTATAGATACCAATCATACCGAGGTTTATCTTGAGCCCGATACCGAGTACACAATGTACAACTATTTTTATTTAGGACTTCAGAAAAACAACGTTCCGCTTTATATGTCTATGTGCGAATTAGATGAAAACAGCGAACAGCTTTACTATGATATACGTGTGCCTTATGACGTGTTTATGATGCACAAGCAAAACGAGGACCCACACGAAATTATTATACCTGTGCTTGAGCAGACCTGTAATCTTATAGATTTTCGCAAGCCACGCAGTGAAGAATACAAAGCGAGCGTAACAAAGGCTGTAGATTTTATTGCAAAAGAATTTTATGACAAGCTTTGTACCGAAGAGGGCAAGCCGATTGTTGACTGCATAGCGCATACCCACATTGACATTGAGTGGCTTTGGGCGCGCGCGCAAACAAGAGAAAAAATTCAGCGCAGCTTTACAAACGCGTTGGTGCTTATGAAAAAGTACCCTGAATATAAGTTTATGCTTTCTCAACCTGAGCTTTATCGCTATCTTAAAGAAGAGGCTCCCGAAAAGTATGAGGAACTAAAGCAGCTTATCGCCGACGGCAGATGGGAAGCGGAAGGCTCAATGTACGTAGAGGCTGACTGTAACCTTATTAGCGGTGAGAGCCTTGTTCGTCAGATTTATCAGGGCAAAAAATTCTTTAAGGACGAGTTTGGTGTTGACAATAAAATACTCTTCTTGCCCGACGTTTTCGGCTATTCTGCCGCATTGCCTCAGATACTTAAAAAGAGTGGTATCCGACACTTTGTAACCTCTAAAATTTCTTGGAACGAAACCAACACAATGCCTGTTGACACATTTATGTGGCAGGGTCTTGACGGTACCGAAATATTTACAAACTTCATCACCGCGCAGGCATATCACGGTATTGACCCCGACAGATACACAACCTACGTAGCGCACAACAACCCCAATGAAATCAAGGGTACTTGGAACAAGTTTGCAAATAAGCAGTACTCTAACCACGCGCTTACAACCTATGGCTTTGGTGACGGCGGCGGCGGTCCTACCAAAGAGATGCTTGAAAAACAACGCCGTATGGCTCGGGGTATTCCCGGTATGCCGGTTACAAAATTACCGACACTGCTCGAGCACCTTGATACAAAACGCGAAGAGTTTGATGAAAATTGCGCAAAACTCCGCCGTACACCAAAGTGGGTGGGTGAGTTATATCTTGAACTGCACCGCGGCACATATACCTCTATGGCAAAAAACAAGCGCGGCAACCGTAAGAGCGAGTTGTCACTCGGCAAGGCAGAGGGTATTTCTTATATCGGCTTGATGCTTGGCAGCAGTTATGACGCAAAAGGTCTTTATAACAACTGGAACCGTGTTCTTCATAACCAGTTCCACGATATTATACCCGGTTCTTCTATAAAAGAGGTTTATGACGGCACCGATATTGATTACAAAGAAATTGCCGAATATACCGACAACGTTATAAACGAAAAAATGGACGTTATAGCAAAGAACATCACCACCGACGGCGGTGTGTTGGTTTATAACCCATCGGGATTCGAGCGTAAGGGTATAGCAACTATAGGTGGCAAAACTGTTGAGCTTAGTGACGCTATTCCCGCATTCGGCTTTAAGGTAATAAACGGTTACAACGACAAAGCCGAAGTTACACTCAGCGGTCTTACCGCTGAAAACAAGTTCTATAAGATGACTATTGATAAGGCAGGTCGCATTGTAGAGCTCTATGACAAAAAGGCAGACCGTCAGGTGCTAAAGAGCGGTGAATTTGGTAACGAGTTCCAGGCATTTGAAGATTACCCACGACTTTATGATAACTGGGAGATTACAGATTATTACAAAGAGAAAAAATGGGTGCTTGATGACAAGGCCAAGATTACACCCATCACCGATGGCAGCCGTGCAGGCTTTAAGGTTGAAAAGCGTTACTTTGATTCCGAGATTTCACAAAATATCTGGTTGTATTCCGATACAAACCGTATAGATTTTGATACCGACATCGACTGGCACGAGCATCATCAGGTGCTGAAGGTTGCCTTCCCTGTAGACGTTCTTGCTAATACTGCAACCTACGAAACACAGTTCGGTCATATAGAGCGCCCAACCCACGCTAATACCAGTTGGGATGCCGCCAAGTTTGAGGTTTGCGCTCACAAGTGGATTACCGTTTCTGATAGCGGTTATGGCGTAGGTCTGCTTAATGACTGCAAATACGGCTTTAACACCGAGGATAGCACTATGAAGCTTACGGTGCTTAAGTGCAGCCAATACCCCAACGCCGAGGCCGACCAGGGTGAGCACAAGCTTACATACTCAATAATGGCTTATGAGGGTAATTTCTGCGATGCAGGTCTGATTAACGAGGCCTATGCGCTCAATCAGCCATTTACCTTAGCTGAGGTTAAAGCCAATAACGGAACACTTAGCGACACGTTCTCACTCGTTTCCTGCGACAAGGCAAACGTTATTGTTGAAACGGTTAAAAAGGCAGAGGCGGATGACGGCATGATAGTTCGTATGTACGACGCATTTAACCGCCGCGCAAATGCCACCGTTACCGTAGCCGACGGCTTCAAGGGGGCGTATCTTTGCGACCTTATGGAAAACGAACTTAAAGCACTAGAATTTAACGGCAACAAAGTCACCGTTCCCGTATCTAACTTTGAGATAGTAACACTTAAGTTTGTTAAATAATTTTGTTTAAAAAGCCGAGATTTTCTCGGCTTTTTAGTTTATGGTTGAAATTTGTTTTTCAATAATATATAATATTACACGAAAAAAGAAAAGGAGAAAGCTCATGAAAAAAATTATTTGTAAGGTAGAATACGATACCGAAACCGCAACGCTTATCAAAAAGCATACACATGGCGCATTTGGTGATACCGATGGTTATGAAGAAAGCCTTTACGTTACCGAGAGCGGTAAATATTTTCTTTATGTAAACGGTGGCGTTGACTCTGTTTACCCAGAGGAAAATATCAAAAGAATGTCTGCCGAAAAGGCTGACGAGTGGCGCAAAGCACACTAAGTAAAAAGGTTTGGCGTGGCGAATTTTGCGCCGCGCCGAATTTTGTATATGCGCGGGGGAGATACTAATTTCACCACGTAAAAAAGAAGGTTTTTTAAATGCTTATAGATTTTCACACACATTGTTTTCCCGATAAAATAGCGCCCAAGGCTATAGAAAAATTAAGCTTTTCTTCGGGCGGCTTAACCCCTTATACCGACGGTACGGTAAGTGGACTTTACGAGTCTATGAAAAAAGGTGGGGTAGATGCGTCGGTAGTGCTAAATATTGCTACCAACGCGCATCAGCAGCGCAGTGTAAATGACTTTGCCTCATCAATAAATGATAACAAAACTATTTTTGCATTTGGCTCAGTCTTTCCGTTTAGTGACGATGCAATTGGAGAATTAGAACGAATAAAAGAATTAGGTCTTAAGGGTGTAAAACTGCACCCCGATTATCAGGGCTTTAATGTTGATGATATTCGTCTTAAACCGCTTTACAGAAAAATTTCAGAGTTAGGACTCGTTACCGTTTTTCACGCAGGTTTTGATTACGGTTTTGCGCCACCCTATGGTGCTACTCCCGAAAAAATGGCTCGGGCGCTTGAATGGTTCAGCACTCCCGTGGTGGCGGCTCATTGGGGCGGTATAAACTGCAATGAAGACGTTATCACACATCTTTGCGGTAAAAACATTTATTTTGATGTGTCTTTTGGTTATTCAATGATGCCAAAGTATTATGCCGAAAAGATTATGGAGCTTCACACTCCCGACCGTATGCTTTTTGGCACCGATACGCCGTGGCACACACCCGATATGGAAAAACGATTGCTTGATACACTGGGACTGAGTGACTGCGATATTGACAAAATTACACACATAAATGCTGGGAAGCTTTTGGGGATAGAATAGTGAAAATAAAATATAATCTTTTAAAATGGGCGGCGTGTTTATATTTGCTATGATGGCGGCAGGCGGTGATTTAGGCGCGGCTATCGGACCACAACTTTTAGGGGTGGTAACCGACAAATCAATGCTTAGCGCAAATGTAGCAGAGCTTGCATCACAGCTATCGCTTACCGTAGAACAGTTAAGTATGAAAATAGGAATACTAATAGGCGCAATTTTCCCGCTTCTTGCAATACCGTTTATGATTGCAATTACTAAGAAACAAAAATAGAGTTTTTGGAGCATTTTCAATGGATATAAAACAAGAATCATTAAAAAAGCATTACGAATGGCAGGGCAAAATAGAGGTAGTATCGCGCACACCCGTTACTGACAGTGCGTCGTTGTCACTTGCGTACACCCCCGGTGTTGCCGAGCCTTGCCTCCACATACAAAAAGATATAAATAAATCTTATGAACTTACGCGCCGCAGCAATCTGGTAGCGGTTATAACCGACGGTAGTGCGGTGCTGGGCCTTGGCGATATTGGTCCCGAAGCAGGTATGCCCGTTATGGAGGGCAAGTGCGTGCTCTTTAAAGAATTTGCGGGCGTAGATGCCTTCCCACTTTGCATAAAAACACAGGATGTGGATGAAATTGTGCGCACAATTTATCTGCTTTCGGGCTCATTCGGCGGTATAAATCTTGAGGATATTGCCGCGCCCCGTTGCTTTGAGATTGAACGCAAGCTCAAGGAAATCTGTGATATTCCCGTTTTTCACGATGACCAGCACGGTACAGCGGTGGTTGTTGCCGCCGCGCTTATAAATGCGCTTAAGGTTGTGGGCAAAGATATATCCGATATTAAGTGTGTCATAAACGGCGCAGGTGCCGCAGGCACGGCAATTGGCGAGCATTTGCTTGATTTAGGCGTTAAAAACCTTATTATGTGTGATAAGGCGGGCGCTATATACGAAGGTATGCTCGATTTGAACGACGCCCATAAAGCGCTTGCCGAAAAGACTAATCCCAAACGCGAAAAGGGTAGACTTGCCGATGTTCTTAAAAATGCCGATGTGTTTATCGGCGTATCTGCTCCTAACATCGTAACGCGTGAGATGATAGCCTCAATGAACGACGGCTCAATCGTATTCCCGATGGCAAACCCCGTGCCCGAAATTATGCCCGATGAGGCATTAGCGGGCGGCGCGGCAGTAGTCGGTACAGGCAGGTCGGATTTTGCCAATCAGATAAACAATGTGCTTGCTTTCCCCGGTATATTCCGTGGCGCGCTTGACGTAAGAGCATCTGACATAAACAAGCAGATGCTTACCGCCGCGTCCCATGCCATAGCGTCACTTGTAGCTGACAGCGAGCTTGCCGCAGATTACATATTGCCAAAGGCATTTGACAAACGTATTGCTTCCGCAGTAGCAGCGGCAGTTGCCGAGGCGGCGCGCAACAGCGGCGTATCACGAAAATAAATATATTGTAGGGGCGATTCACAAATCGCCCGAAGTAGTATAAAAAGGAGAGATAAGAATGCTTTTGTATTACGTAAGACACGGTGACCCAATCTATTATCCCGACAGCCTTACACCCCTTGGTCACAGACAGGCGGAGGCAGTAGCTAAAAGACTTGCACTTCACGGTATGGATGAAATATATTCTTCAAGTTCTAATCGAGCAATACTTACATCAAAGCCCACCTGTGAGATACTAAAAAAAGAGGCTACCATACTTGAATGGTGTCACGAGGGCGAGGCGGCTAAATATTTTTCCTTTGACAGTAAAAACGGTGAGCGTGGCTGGGCTTTTGCACAGCCAAGTTATATTGAAAAGTTTGCGTCAAGAGAGGTTGTAGAGCTTAGAGATAAGTGGTACGACCACCCATATTTTGCCGATAAAAAATTCAAAGAGGGAATAGAGGTTACAAGTAAAAACGCCTTTGAATTTTTGGCAGGTCTCGGCTTTGAGTATGACGAGCAAAAGGGAATGTATAAATGTACCGCCAAGGGTAACAAACGAGTGGCACTTTTTGCGCATCAGGGAATGGGGGTTTTGCTTCTTAGTATAATCACACAGATACCGTACCCAACCTTTAGCACTCGTTTTGATATGACCCATACAGGCGTTACGGTTATTCATTTTCCGGAGACTGACGGCTACGTATTGCCTAAAATACTTACCTTGTCAAACGATTCGCATATTTATCGTGAGGGTTTGCCTACAAAATATAGTAACGGAACATATATTTAATAATAAAAAATCTGCTTGAGACTCAAGCAGATTTTTGTTTTTATAGACTATTTTCTCTACCGTAAAGAACGGTATTTTCTTTTAAGATATTTGCAAGCCAGTCGTTTATACACTCGCCCTTTATGCGCCACTGCCAGTTGTCGCCTAGCGTTGAGGGGGTGTTTATTCTGCCCGACGAGTCAAGACCTAAAAGGTCTCCAATCATAAGAATACAGGTATCAGCCACAGAGCTCATTGCCGCCTTCATCATCACCCAGTTGAAATCGCTATCATCCAAATGGTTAAAGTAATCCTTTGCGTGCTTTACCGTCGTTTTATCGGTATTTTTAAGCCAGCCCATAATGGTGTCATTGTCGTGAGTGCCGGTGTAAATAACACAGTTGTTGGTAAGGTTATGCGGAAGATAAGCATTAGCACTGTCACTGTCAAAAGCAAACTGTAACACCTTCATTCCGGGGAAACCCGTGCTTTTAAGCATCTTACACACGGCGGGGGTTATAACACCCAAATCTTCGGCAATTATAGGTAAATTCTTACCAAATTCAGCCTTAAGCGCATTAAATAAATCGGTATTGGGGCCTTTTATCCATTTGCCGTTTTTGGCATCGGTGTCGCCGTAGGGAATAGCAAAGTACGACTCAAACCCTCTAAAATGGTCAATGCGAACTGTGTCATATCTATTAAGCGCGTTGCAGAGATACTGCTTCCACCAAGAGTATCCGGTTGCTTTCATATATTCCCAATCGTATAGCGGGTTGCCCCAAAGCTGACCGTCTTCGCTAAAAGCATCGGGAGGCACACCCGCGACAGCGCGAGGTGTATAGTCATCATCTAATTGAAACTGCTTTGGGTTAGCCCAAACGTCTGCCGAGTCAAGCGCCACGTAAATAGGTATATCACCGATGATTTCTATGCCGTTTTTGTTTGCATATTTCTTAAGCGCTGACCATTGTGCGCTGAATTTAAACTGCAAAAATTTGTGGAAGCTTATGTCATCAATAAGCTCTTTTTGAGCCGCCGTGATAGCATTTGCTTCTCTTGTTTTAATACTATCGGGCCATTCATACCAAGGCTTGCCATCGTTTGATGATTTGATTGCCATAAAAAGCGAATAGTCGTTTAACCAATGAGAATTTTTGTTTTCAAACTTGGTATAATCGGCGTCGGGTTTAAAACGGTCAAAAGCCAATTTTAAAACCTTAAAACGATTATTGTAAAGCTTTTCGTAGTTAACTTTTTCGGGGTCGTTACCAAAATCAAAGACTTTGATTTCGGAGCTTGTCAACAAGCCTTCGCTTACCAGCAAATCAAGGTCAATAAAATATGGATTGCCCGCAAAGCTGGAAAAAGACTGATAGGGTGAGTCGCCGAAATTTGTAGGATTTAGCGGCAGTATCTGCCAATAGCTTTGCTTTGCCTTATGTAAAAAGTCTATAAATTCCTTTGCCGCCTTGCCGAATGTACCTATGCCATAGGGAGAGGGAAGCGAAAATATAGGCATTAAAATTCCGTTTTTGCGCATAAAAAACTCCTGTGCTTAATATTTTCTGATTTCAAGTGATTCGTCATCGGAACCTTTTTCTATTTTGCGAATGACAATATAATAGCTATAATCAGGGTTTACCTTTACCTCTGCCCTGTCACCAACGCGTTTGCCCATTATTGCGCTGCCAAGCGGCGACTCTTTGCTTATAATGCTCTGAAACGGGTCGCGGCGCAAGGAGGTGGCAATCCGCACCGTTTCTTCACAGTCGTCCTCTTCTACATAATAGGTGACGGTATCAAAAAGACCTACAACATCATCGGCACTTTCGGTATCAATAATGATTGCGGTTTTTATCATATTGCGAAGATATCTTATGCGGCTTTCGTTTTTACCGCGCTCTCTTTTTGCGGCGTGATACTCAAAGTTTTCGGAAAGGTCGCCGAAGCTGCGGGTGAATTTTACCTCTTCAAGTATCTTTGGTCGCACTACCGTAATGCGATAGTCAAGCTCGTCCTGCATTTTTTTAATATCAACTTTAGTTAATTCGTCGTACATATTTTCACCATTATAAATTAATTGTTGCTGTATGTGGACGGTGGTCGGCAGCTACAATCGCAGGAATATCAGCTTCTATAACCTGAACGTCAGGAGTCACAAAAAGATAATCTATTTTTCTATCGGGCTTATCTGATGGGAAAGAAAGCTTCGGCTCGCTAAAATATTGCGATGTATCAACCATACGCTCGCGAATAGGATTTAAAATCGGATTTTCAGGTGTCATATTAAAGTCGCCCATAAGAATACATTTTTCGCCTGCCAGATTTTCTATAATGGTTTTTACAGCATTTTCTTGCTCATCGGGATTAAGACCAAAATGTGAGATAAGCACCGTAATACCGCCTTCAAGCTTTGCCTTTAAAACGCAACGGGTTTCATAGTATCCGTCATAACCTTTTGGGTCAGGGTCGGGGATAATTATGGTTTCAGCCGAAAGGATCGGTAACTTTGAAAGCATAGCGTTGCCGTATGGCTTTATGCCGCCGAATTTTATAGCTTCGGCAAAATAATAATTCTGAATGCCCGTAAGGCGCGATAGAATCGCCGTCTGATCAGCATAATCCGCCGCTTGCTCGCACTCGCCGCGCATTTCATTCAGACCAATAATATCAGCGTCACAGGTCAGAATAGCCTTTGCCATAATGTCAAAATCTATCTTTTGTTCAAGATAATTCAGACAGTGCTGTGTGTTAAATGACATAATTTTCATAAAAATCACCCTTGTAAATTTATTTTGTAATTCTTTATCTTTTTCATAAATTTACCGCATTTTGTTAATTATAGCATAAACGAAAGAATTAAACAAGTGCATCACACTTTCGGTTGTTTGAATCCATCTTGACCTAAATTTTAGTGATATTGTGCCTATGATACAGTGATATTTTCACTTCGTGAAAGTGATATTACATTAGCCGCCAAAACTCGCGAAGTGAATATCTCTTGGACAAAGTCCAAATATCACTGCGAAGTAATACAACTCGCCGCAAGGCAAATATAACTGAAAACCGACTTGTCAAAACACGTCGGTTTTTCTGGAAAGGTAGCACAAATTCAATGCCTTTTTATTTTTTGACCTATGTGTTCAAACCACTACATTTTTAATCAACGGCTTTGCCGTTGTATATCATCAATTTCGAAGAAATTGCATATCATCAAGACAAAGTCTTGTATATCATCATTGCGAAAGTTTTTTTGATACACGCTACGCGTGACGATATGCAGTTCTGATGGACTGATGAGATACAACGATAGCAACGCTATCGTTGATGATATACCATTGCTTT
>CAYLXT010000018.1:0-24968 GCA_964387615.1 uncultured Ruminococcus sp. | reverse complement strand
ATAACAAATTCAAAATTTCCACTATTTTTACATTATTTTTTCACTATTTTTCATTGGTGAAAATTTTCTTTTTCTTTGTTTAATGCTGCGCAAATTTTGATACCACATAATTATTAGCAAAGCAAAAAATCATTGCTTTCCTTAATCATTTATAAGAACAATGTTTCCATATATTCAGTTGGGGTATATCCAGTCTTTTTCTTAAACAAGCGGGAAAAATAATGCACATCGGTAAATCCTATTTGACTCGCTACTTCATTAATAGGAATTTTATGAACTGCCTTTTGCATCAATTCTTTTGCTCGATTTATTCGCACATTGTTAACATATTCCATAGGTGTCATATCTACAACATCATGAAACAAATTAATAAAATAGTTTGGATGCAGATGCACTACATCACTAAGTTCTTGTATGGTAAGCCTTCTCTGATAATTTTGGTCAATATATTTAAGAACACTCATGATTCGTTCGTCACGAAAATAATCCTTGCGGATCTCCTCAACGTGATCAAAGTAATATGCAAGTAATTCTAGCAAACAACTTTTTTGATACAGTTTTCCTGTTACCGAAGTATCATTTAAACCTTCCATAAGTTTTTCAAACAACTTCTCAACATATTCGGGCGATGTCACATCAATATAATGTGGTAGTTGCAACATCTCTAACAAATCTTTTTCGCCACAGTTAAAAGAACAGTGAATCCAATATTTAACCAAATGATTGGCCGTGGTATGATGATATGTTTGCTTAGAGTTACAAGGAAGTAAAAACAACTGTCCCGGTCTAGCGATATATTCTTTTCCTTCGATGTTTATATATGCTTCGCCTTCTGTAACGTAATAAAACTTATTATAGCTTGGACGGATATTATGATATCCCCAATCCTTTTCACATTCGGTAAAGTCACCTAAAAACAATACAGGTTGTACTTTTTCTAAATGCGAAAATAAAACGTTATCCACAAACAAACACCTCACTGTAAATGTATTTACACAATTAATTTTAACCTAAATTCAATTATTTATCAAATTGGTTAACCTTGAACTAATTTGGTAAACCTCTTCATTTGTTTTGGTAGTAATAGAAATAAAAAACTCTACAGCCTCTTCTGGTAGAACAGCAGTAATATTTTTATTATCACTGAAAGAACATTCTACCGCTTGCCATTTTTGGTCAATTGTAGCCTGTTCACCCTGCTCTTTACTGCTATAAGACAAATTGGCAGTAATATAGTGAGCCGTAGCAGTAAGACAAGCAGTGTCACTGTCTGGCAAAACTTGTAGCGTTACCTTATAGGTACCATCAACATTTTTTTGAAAAACAGGTTCTCGGGCGATAGTAGTTAAAGGTTTTCGTCTACCAATCACGGTATCAGCAAATAAATAACTGTCGGGCAAATTCCAGCCCCAGCTATGACAGTGTCCCCAATCAACCTTGGCATTAAGCACCGAACCCGTCGACATTGTAGCGCTGTATGATTTACTGTTTGAGTTAAGAGAAAACGGTGGATCATTTGCCCAGCATAGCCAATAAACCGGACATTTCACTTTGTGCAATCTATCAGACGCTGACCATAATTTTTTAGCATTAGGCTCAGAAAAAATTGGACCCATCCAGCCGTGACCTTCATCTAAATATGCCGAACCGTAAATAGATATTGCAAATGCATAATCCGTGTCATAGCCAATGGCCAACGAAATAATTACACCACCCCAAGAAATACCGCTGATTCCAATCTTGTTTTTATCAACACGGTCATCATTAGCTAATATTTTATGAGCAATTATCGTGTCGGCAATTGCGTGATAAAGCCACTGATGCTCAATCGGTTCAGCAGCGGTTTTAACATTGTCATTGTCAGGCGCATTAACATAACCCTTTTGTAAAAAATCTCCGTAAAGGCCGTAATGCCATAAGCACTGCTCCTCTAACTCTCGACCGGCAATTCCCTTTCCTTTTTCTGACGGAAAACAACCAGTATTATCCATAGCAATTGCAGCATAACCGCGGTCATTCCACAGTTTTATCCATTCCGTATAGGCGTGTCCCGTGCCGCCGTGCACTAGCACAACGGCAGGAACCTTGCATAAATGTGATGCACATTCGGGAAAACCTAAATAGGCAAACACCTTTGTTTTTTGTCCGTCTATCGTCGCTCCGTCATAGGTAATCGCTTTTATATTAGACCATTCATTTTTATCGGCAGAAGGATTGCTGTGCGGATCAAACTCTGGAATATGTTCCACAATCGGCTCTGACGACAAAAAGTGATCAAAAATACCTTTTTCCATTAAAAATTATTCAGGTTTTGTTTCAAGCTTTAATGGGAAGTCGCCAAGTTTGTTAACCTTAAAGCCGTTTTTCTTGTATTCTTCATAATTGAAGGCTTCTAACTCGTCAATAGCGAGCTTATGGAACTCATAAAAATTGTGCCACCATTCATATCCACTACCGAGTTCAGCGTTAAGATATGCATCGGCAATATCGCAACCCATTGCAGGAGCAACATAAAATGCACCCATAGTAAGCACGTTAACACCGTTACCTGTAATTGCACGCAATGCAGCAGGAACGCTTTCTACAACGCCGGCATGGACATGAGGACATTTGCTTGCTGCAATATGGATACCCATACCTGTACCGCAGAAAAGAAGTGCACGCTCATATTCGCCTTCGGAAATCATAGCGCCTACACGTAAGCCCACACGGTGGAACATTAAATCGGTATCGTCAGGGTCGCTATCAGCTTTAACACCCATATCTAAAATTTCCCATCCCTTAGCCTTCAAATGAGCAACAACGGCTTCTTTTAGTGGGTAACCTGCAAAGTCTGCGCCTACTACTAATTTTTTATCTTTAACCAATTTCATAATAAATTACTCCTTTTATAGTTTATTTCATACCTATTATATCTCGTATTTCCTTAACATTAACCTGAGATACAAGAATTGAATTTTTAACCGCTAATGCTGCGGCAACACCTGCGGCTTGACCTGTTGCCATACAGTTGCCTGTAACGCGGTATGAGCCACTGCTTTCATAAGTGCCCGAAAGACATCTACCCGCCACCAAAAGACCATCGCGATTTATTGGAAGCAAGCAACGATATGGAATCTGATACGGTTCCCCTACCTTAATGTTATCTTGCTCGTTAGAATCGGGTTTGTGCAAATCAATTGAAAAACTTGCATCGCAAATGGCGTCATCAAATTTTGCACCCGTTACACAATCTTCGCATGTTAGAGTGTATTTACCGTGTATATGACGACTCTCACGCACGCCTGTTTGCGCCGCAATTGACACTAATTGTGCGCCCTTAAAGGTGGGAACATATTTCTGCAAATAGTCTACTATCTGATGTATCTCTCTGCGTGAAGCCATTTCGGTTTCACTGAAAGCTTCTGCATCCATAGGAACTGTTCCTCTTATATGACTCCACATCACCACACAGCGATCAGAGTTTGGTATTGGCAGTACAAACGGACGTTTGTATGAAAATGGAAATGGAACTCCACATTTTTGGGATGCCTCAACCACCAAATCATGCACATGATACGGGGTCTGTTGCACAAAATTTACGCCCGATAACATAAACATACAGGTAGCAGGTTGACATAGATTATCACTATCTCTGCCAATAGTAAAAGGAACCCCTGCGGCTGCAGCTACATCACCGTCACCAGTGCAGTCGATAACAACCTTTCCACGAATAAGGCTACGGCCGCTTTTGTTTTGCACAAATACACCTTTTACAACATTGTCTTCTACATATGCACCTGCAAAAAATGTGTGAAGCAACAAGTGACATCCACTCTCGGTGATAAGCTCATCCAATACCTGCTTCATCACCTCAAAGTCAAAGGCAATATTGCAAAAGCCGCCCCAACCATTTCTTCTTTTAATCTCCTCAACGATTTCTGTAACTACATAAGATTTATTTTCGTAATCAAACAAAGGAATTATAAGTCCGGCGCTCCACATACCGCCCAAAAAGCCGTAGCGCTCTACAAGTAAAGTGTTGGCTCCGTTACGAGCCGCTGCAATGGCGGCACATACACCGGCAGGTCCTGCACCCACGACTACAACATCATATTCACCGGATACCTTGGTTTTTAGTTGTTCGGTAATGTATTCCATCAAAGCACCTCATTTGTCCAATTGATTCCGTCAAAGATAAGCGAATGATCACCACTTGCAAGACGTATATCACTGCGTTCAGATGTAAACTGCCATCCTTGCGGCGCGGCAGTAAAGTAAGGCAACGACAACACAGCCTCTGTGTTCCAAGGTACTGAAATCTGTAAGGTGACACGGTCATCCTTCTTTTGCCAAGCAGATGATATCTGCCCTTTTCCGCACAAGGTAGATGCTTGTGCAGAACTTATCGGCAAGGTAATATCAGGCGATATTTTTATTGTTTTTTCGCACATAGGTTCATCACGTCTGATGCCGCCTATATCGCTGTAGAACCAAAATGTGTACGAACCGAGCATTGGATGATTGTGCGAATTCATTCCGTCGCCTATTAAATACTCCCATCTTTCCCATAGGGTTGTTGCATCGTTTTGTAGCATATAGCCAATACTTGGATATTCTGTGGTAGTTGCCACGCGAAATGCCACATCATTGCGTCCGTACGCTGACAGTACATCAAACAATAATTTTGATGCCTGGTTACCGGTAGCCAAACGATATTCTCTTTCTTCAAGATTTTCAAGCAGTACAGACAATGTCTTTTTTTCTTGCTCGGGCGGAACAATACCAAGATAAAGTGGTACAATTTGGTTTGTTTGCACCCCTAAATCATAGCGACCGTCATCGTGTAAATATCTATTATTTACCGCTTTTTCAATCTCTGATGCCAAATCTTCAAATTGCTGAATATCTTCCGTATATCCCAATACAGATGCAATTTCTTTCATCCAACAACAGTCGGCATATATAAAACCTGTAGCAACCAGACCCCGTGGAATATTAGCGGGTGTAGCACTCCAAGCACCGTCATCCATACATTCCGAAGCGGGAGGTGCCCACTCACCGTAATAAAGACCGCCCAAAAGACCATCCTCACCTCTATCGGCTGCCTTGCGTTCAAGATATTTTTTCATTGCTGGATATAACCGCTTCATAACAGTATAATCACCGTAATGACGATACAATAACAATGGTAATAATATAAAAACACTTGAAATATGTACCGCAGGACGCATACCATATACTAATGGAGCGGTATCAGGTATTGCTCCGCTTTCGTCCTGAGCATCTAATATATCATCGAGCCATTTCTCATAAAATAGCAAAATATCAAAATTATAAAGTGCGGCAGAGCATCTGGCAGTAACATCGTTAAGCCATGCTTGTCGTTCATCACGTTGTGGACAATCGGTTGGTATACTGTGCATATTGCTGCGTTCTGTCCACACCATTGCGCGTTGAGTTCCGTTAATAATAGTGTTATCACAAGAAAAAGACCCTGTCGATTCTACCGCAGAATGAACCACCTGCGCTTCTAACAATTCGATTGTTACATCACCTTCGCATATTGCCTCAACAAAACGAAAACCGTGATATGTGAATCGAGCTTGATATTCTTCTTCTCCATTGCCCGACAAAATATAGATATCGGTAGACTTAGCCGAACGCAGATTTCTTTGATCGGCGTGACCATCAGTAGATATTTCGGCATATTTCAAGATAACGACTGCACCGCGTGCACCTCGGCAACGCATACGCACCCACCCCGAAAGATTTTGACCAAAATCGTATATTTGAGTATTTTCGTCAGTCTGCTGAACGCTTACCACAGGCAAAGTTTCTATTATTTTTATCGGTGGTGACTGCTGAGCGACCATTTTGCCGTTAGGAGCAGATACAGCAACCGACGGTAGATAACCGTTAGGCTCTGTACCGATATTCCAATCAGGCACTTCTAAGCGTGCATCGTATTTTTCACCATCATATATACTGTTTTCAACTATTGGACCGTATCCGTAACGATCACAACCTGGCGTACTCGCAACATATAGATTTTGCCCATCAATTGTAGTAATATCTAAATCATACCGCATTTTGGGAGTGTCATTCCAAAGTGGCTGATGACCAATAAAACGCTGAATACACTCGTGTTGATGGCCATACCAACCCTCGCCCAATTCTACCGCCAGTACATTTTCACCGTTCTTCAGTAAATCGGTAACGTCATAAACGCTATAAAGTACGCGAAAACGATAATCGGTCATACCGGGTTCTAACTGCCTATCACCAATTCTTTGTCCGTTAAGGTAGGCAACATAATAACCCAAACCGCTGATATAAAGACGAGCGCGTCTTGTAGTTTCTGACACTGTAAATTCTCGCCTAAATCGTGGAGATATGCCATATGTATGTGATGATTCGCCTATCCATTCTCCCTGCCAGGTGTTTTCATCAAGGATAGCTGTTTCAAACCACGACATTTCTGATACATATTGTGTGTCATTAACATCAGTTACAATAACCTGCCAATTGTATCGGGTTTTCTCTTTTAATAATGGGCCTTCGTATACTACACAGACAGAACGACAGCTTTTTACTTCACCACTGTCCCAATACATTTCGCCATTTTCGGTAAGCACAGTAAGCCTGTACGCTTTTTGTAAACCGGCCTCTTTATCATCTATGCGCCAACTAAAACGAGGATTGGCATTTTGTATACCAAGTGGCGTACTTTGATACTCACAAAAAGTTTGTATTTTGTTTGTCATAGTTATACCTATTCTTTCAAATAAAACTTAGCAGGCAGCTAAAATGCTGCCTGCTAATTAACATTTTAGGCTTTATTGTTTTTTGCTATTTTCTTTTTTCCTGTAATAATTACAGCGGTAGATGCTATAACGCTTGCTGCAGCAACCGTAAAAGGCAGTGTAGCATCACTAGTATCAGGGCTTTTTGTAGATAGAGTTATAACTTCAGTGGCATCCCACTTATTCGTAATAGGATTGTAGTAGAAGTTTGCCTCTTTACCAAGCACGTTACCGTTTTTAATTGGAAGATCAGCACTGATTGAAATTGTATTGGCTGCACCGGCTACAAGATTGCCCTCGCCACCGCCTAAAAGCAATACATTGATGGTTTTACCACCGTTTTCACTAATAATTACAACATTATAACCGTCGTAAATATCATCAGAAACTGTGTCCATTTTCAATTTGCGGTCGCCTTCCATACGACGATCCAAGGTAATACCGTTAATAGTAATAAAGCTACTTAATTCATCAGTAATTATTGTACCATCAACAGCAGTAGTGATAGAATCTGAGAATTGCAAGGTAATCTCCATAGCCTTACCAGCCTCAAGACCTAATTCTTTACTACGGTCTACAATACCATCTTTAACAGTAACAGTTATCTCTTCACTTTCGGTACGAACAATGGCAGAAGAACCTAAACGCTTATACATCATACGGATGTTGTCCCAGCGCCAGTCATAACTGCCGTCGCCCTGCATACCACGCTGTGTTGCATAGAACAAGCAAAGACGGTTACCCTTTTTATCAAAGAATATTTGAGGAATCTGGTTTGCATCGGTATCAGAATCAGGACGGAAATAACCGCTTAGTTTCCAAGTAATACCGTCTTCTGAAACGAATTCTACAATTTGTCTGTTTGACCACTGACTTGCATCGGATGGATAATAAGGAATTTCATCATCAACAATTCCGTACCAGTTAAGATATGGGTCACCATACATATAATATGTATCTTCAACCTTAATTACATCCATATCAACTATATTAAAGAGCTGACCGTTTTCATCAACGTATCGATTATCACCGCCATAAACCTCGGTCCAATCATCTGGATTTGTGAAATCACCTTCACATTCAGCATAACCATACTCGTTATATCTTAGGTCAAACCACATACGCCATTTTCCGTCCTCAAACATAAGACTTGGACGCTGGTATCCGCCCAAATAATTATTAGCGTCTGTTTGCTCATTAAATCCCTTTTCACCTGACCATACAAGTAATGGAGCATCAGTTTGTACCCAGTTAATACCGTCGGTTGAAGTAGCACCCATAATGCAAGAAGCTTGACCATCTGTATCGTTTTCATTAGTGTAGAACAAACCATCTGCATCGGTACCCATTGCTGAGTAAGCCATATAAAATGTGCCATCTTTATATACCACTGACGGATCACCCACGTGCCAACTGTCATACCATTTATCCTGACAGGTAACCACAGGTTCCCAAGTTATCGGCTTTTGCTCGGTATCCCAATAATTTTCACCGGTTTCGCGGTCAACAGCATATACTTCCCACGGACCTTCAAGCGATTTTGCACGTGCCATAAAGATAGCATCGCCGCCTGGGTAACCCGGATATGTACCCATTGCATCATTTTCTTGGTTGCATGCCCAACCGAAGAAGTACATAAGGTAAGGATAATTTTCACCGTCATCCCATTCTTCTACATAAACCACCTCAGGCTGATACATACTGTAGAAATTGGTGATAAGGTTTTCTTCATCGCGTACCCACTCGTTATCTAACAGCTTATATGCCTTACCGCCACTGCTGGTGACATTCCAGCTACTGTAGGTGTTTTCGGTGGGAATGGATTCCATTACAATGTCATTCTCTAAAATTCCGTTAAGGAATGGGAAGCCTGCCTTAATAACCAGGGTGTTCTTTTCAGAAAGGTCGATATTTCCGTCACCGCCGCCTATAAGCAGTATAGTAAGCTGACTCTTTGAGCCGTTTTGAATTGCAACCGAGTTGCCACCGTAGAAATCTTCGGGAATTTCACCTACGTTATAATTAGCGGGATTTTCATAACGGTCTTTTAAGCTAATACCGTTAATTTCAATATATTGAGCAAGTGTTTCGGTAAAGTAAGACCATACACCTTCGTTTGTAAATGCCTCTTCAAATACGATGTTAATCTGGAAGAAGGTTTCATCGGGCATACCGCGTGAAGAACTGAAATCGTTAACATCAGAAGAAAGAACGTTTACATCAATAGGATCGGTTACCTGAGGTGGTTGTTCATCATCGCCTTCACCGCTACCATCATCAAGGTCAAGATCAAAGTCGGGTGCTTCGCCCTCTGACCAGGTTTGTGTTGCAGGGTCATATACTAATGTAATATCACGACCTAATGTTCCGCCCTCTAAAAGCGGTAAGAATTGGCTGATTGTAATAGCGTTAACGGCCGCAGCATCAAGCATACCTTCGCCGCCACCCTGCATTGTGAAAATCATAACGTCGCCTGTGTCATTTTGTACTGCGATAGGACCGTTATCATAATGGAAATCAGAATCTACGCGATATTTTGCGGGGTTAGCATTACGGTCTGCCATATTAGCACCGTTAATTGTTATGTACTGTGCAAAATCAGCGGTAAGATATGAATACTGAGCGGCATTGGTATATGCATCAGAAAGCTTAACAAAGAGCTGATATGCGCTACGTCCCCAAGCTGCTGTTTGGTCAAAGAAGCCAATAACCTCAGCGGTTGCATCACTTATGGGAACTTCACCCTCTGCCCATGTCTGTGTTTCGGGATCGAATACCAATGTAATGTCACGACCCAAGTAGCTGCCGTCAGCCATCGGCATAAGCTTGCTAAGGGTAATATAGTTAACTGCACTAAAATCGATGTTTCCTATACCGCCGCCCTGCATTGTGAGTATCATTACATCTGCGGTATCAGGTTGAACGGCAATTGAACCGTTAGAATAACAGTAATCTGACTGTACACCGTAGTCCGCAGGATTGTTGTTGCGGTCGGCCATATTTACACCGTTTATAGTGATATACTGAGCATAATCCTCAGTAATGTAAGCATACTGACCTGCCGTAGTGAAATCCTTAGATAAATCTATAAAAATTTGGAACGCACTTCTGCCCCAAGCCTCTGTATAATCGGCAAACATAGTTACCTCTGCGGTAACATCAGATGGCTTTTCACCCTCTGCCCATGCTTGTGTCTCAGGATCAAAAATCAAAACGATTTCACGGCCGAGTGTGGTGCCATCTGCCATAGGCATATCGGCATCAAGAATAATTATGTTAGTAGCGCTAGGATTAATATTTCCTTCGCCGCCACCCTGCATTGTAAGTGTCATTACATCCAAAGTGGGATATGGCTGAACAGCAATGGAACCATTCGGATAACAGAAATCAGCCTGAACACCGAAGTCAGCAGGATTGTTGTTTCTGTCAGCCATATTTACGCCGTTAATAGTAATATAATCAGCATAATCGGCTGTAATATAGCTACCTGCTCCTGCTGTGGTGAAGTCTTTGGACAAATCGATCATAATTTGAAAAGCACTTCTGCCCCAAGACTCGGTATAATCGTAAAAATCAACTTTTTCAACAGTAACGCTCTCGTTCCAAGCGTTTGTTGCAGGATCGTATACCAAAGCAATATCTCTACCCAAGGTAGTACCGTCTGCCATTGGCATATCTTTAGAAATAACAATTGTGTTAGCTGCAGTAACATCGATGTTACCGATACCGCCGCCCTGCATTGTAAGTGTCATTACATCCAAAGTGGGATATGGCTGAACAGCAATGGAACCATTCGGATAACAGAAATCAGCCTGAACACCGAAGTCAGCAGGATTGTTGTTTCTGTCAGCCATATTTACGCCGTTAATAGTAATATAATCAGCATAATCGGCTGTAATATAGCTACCTGCTCCTGCTGTGGTGAAGTCTTTTGACAAATCAATCATAATCTGAAAAGCGCTTCTGCCCCAAGCCTCGGTATAATCGTAAAAATCAACTTTTTCAACAGTGACATTATCAGTTGTTGCTAAAACAGTCAAATTACCGCATAGTAAACCTGCCACCAACGAAATAACTAATAGGATTGATAATATTCGTTTCAAGAATAATTCCTCCTCAAAAAAATATTAAAATTTAAATGCCCACGTGTTTTTAAGCATATCTGCATATTCATCCTTATGCTCTGAAACAGCATTTGCAGGAGTAAGCTTACCTGCCTTAAGGTCGGGAAGTAATGCCAACCACTGTGTACGAACGGGCTCGCCCAACCACTGAGCAGATGTAAATGTACGAGTCTTAACCATATCAAATACTGCCAATGACTGCTCATCACGGACATAGGTTTCTTGTGCTACGATTGCTGCCTTGTTAGCAGCCGCTGTGCTACCGTAAGGTGAATCACAAATAGCATTAAGCACGGCTGCAACCTCGTTAGCATTCTTAGTTCCTGTAGGAATAGCATAACCACCGTACCAGTTAACCATTGATACATAGTCCTCTGCCTGAGGACCCTTCGGTATCATAACTACGCCGTAGTCATCTTTCATCTTGCCATATGTATTTGAATATTGCAAACGCTCTAATACGTCAGGCAAGAAGCCAATTTTACCTGCAATAAACTGTGTTGCATTTGCACTGGTATCATCGTCGCTCATAATTCCTTCTTGATGAAGTTCAAGATAGAATTTCATAGCTTCCATTGCAGCGGAATTGCCACCGTTAAATACAACACCGTCGCCGCTTTTGAGGAAATAGTCTGTTCCGTTAGAAACTACCAAGTTTTCATAAAGAACTGCGCCGTTACCACCTGCACCGTAAATGTTGCCCGGATCAAGCTTTGAAATTTTAGAAGCGACTTCCTTGAATTTTGCCCAAGTCCATGTGCCTTCTTCCTGCCATTTGTAAATATCATCGGGGTTGTAGCCCGCTTCTTTTACAAGACGCTTGTTAAAGAACATAACATTGTTCATAAGTGCTGCGCTGTCGCCTATAAGATCAATAAATGCAACATACTGTTTGCCACTGAATTCGGCAATTTCCATTGTGTCGTTATCCCATTTGGATTCTTTCCAGTTAAACACTTCAAATTGGTTAAGATCCATATAAAGATTTGTGGTTATTGGCTTTGCCAATGTATGAGGACCTGCTGTGTTAACAATGTCAACAATCGGGTCACCTGCAAGGATAGATGTGAAAATTGGATCAAAGTCGGTATCAGCAGGACCGCTTAAAATCTCAATTTTACAATTAAGTTCCTTTTCTACCTTGTCAAATGTTTGTTCTTGCAAGCGTCCTACTGCGGTATTGGTTGCCCACTCTTTAGTATATCCATAACTGAATATTCTGATGGTGCGTCCCTTAAGGTCGGTAACAATACCTGTGTCTACATCTTCATCAGTTGGTGCTACAGACGGTGTCTGTGTATTACCGTTATCACCACTTGGGGTGGTGCTTGAAGCAGTATCCTCCGACTGAGTTGAATCGGTAGATTCGGTTGCATCGGAAGGTGTGCTTTCGTCACTGTTGATCACATCAGAATTAATTGTGCCAACTACACCTGTAGAACCCGAACTGCTTGAGTCGGTTGAAGGATTAACCTTTCTACAACCGACTGCTGAGCCTATGCACAGTGTTGCCACCAATACCATGCACAAAACCTTTGCTAAAAAACTTGCTGGAAATTTTACCTGTCTTTTATCCAACTATACCACTCCTTTCAATACTTTGGACAAAGAACTTTTGCGTGAAAATATATAATACAACAAGAGGAATAATGTGCAATATCATCGCTGCACTGTCATACAGCATCATTTGCATTGTGTCGCGCATCGCACCATCACTGCGAGTTATTGCCTCACCCACCTTGCTGAATACCGTGGTAAACACGTCCATACCGGGCATTAAAATCATTGAGTAAAAATAATCGTTCCACTGCCACACAAACGAGAACAGGAATATTGTTATCATCATGGTTTTCGCACCCGGTAGCATAATATACCAAAACGTTGTAAAACGGTTGCAGCCATCAATATAAGCCGCCTCTTCAAGTGCTACGGGCAAATTTTTAAAATATTGTCTTAGCATAAATATGTATAAGCCGTTTTTAAATCCGTTTGCCGTGCACGATAACAAAAGCAGCGGTATAGGTGTACCAATCAAATCTGTTCCCTGTAAATTAAAGCCTAACGTAAAGAAGGTTACAGGGCTAAAATACTTAAACTGCAAAAACAATGGTAACAATACCGTTTGCGTGGGAATAATCATAGTGAAAATTGCCATACCAAAAATAATATTTCTTCCCTTAAATTTAAACCGCGCCAAACCATAAGCCACCAATGTACAGCTAACCGTTTGCAGCAGACCCGACATTCCGCAAAGTAAAACCGACTTAAAAAAGCGTTTGCCGTATCCGTAATACTCTATAACACGTTCATAGTTATAAAGCGTTGCCTGTTTTGGAAAAAAGATAACGGTGGAATCATATAAATCGTAAATACTCTTAAAAGAGGAAGACAGCTTTACAACTAAAGGCTGCAAAATAACAAACGCAAGACCTGCAAACAAAACATATCTGAATACGTTCCATATAAAAGAAACCATATTCTTTTTTTGTATGTTAAAGCTTTTCTTTTTAATTTGCGCAAGCATATTATCCCACCTTTCTACCTGTCTTCATAATAAACCATACGCGAAGCCACGCCCAAAAACAGCAGCAGTACTAATCCTATAACAAGGAAATATATCCAACCCATTGCTGAGCCGTAGCCGTAATCGCCAATGACAAATGACGTATTATAAATTTGCTTAACAAGATTATTGTTAAGACCGCCCATAATATCAACTATGGTATATACGGCGTTCACCAAAATCATAGGACTTATCATTGGGAAGGTAATTTTCCAGAAATTTTCCCATCCCGTAGCGCCCTCAATGCTTGAAGCCTCATATAACGAGGGTGAAATTGTTTGCAAGCCCGCGAGGTATATAAGAATTTGTATACCTGACGATGTGACTATGTCATATATTCTATCAACAGCGCTCGTAACAAATGTAATGAGCCACTCACCAACGGCAAAATCTTCAAGCAGGTCGGTTACTGTATCGGTAAACTGTGATATTCCACCGCCGCCTGAGGCACTTCCCGTAATTTCGCTAAGCATATTGGTTTGCAGTTGATTGTCCTGCACCAGCAATATAACACCCGAGCTAACTACAACAGGCAAGAAAAATATTACTCTGAAAAAGGTTCTGCCACGAAACTGTTGATTAAGCATTACCGCAATAAAAAAGCTGAAAATCAGAATGCACGGAAAATTAATTGCCAATTCCTTTAAAGATGGTAGTAAGTAATCTCGCAAGTAAGATGCATCTTCAAACAACAGCCTATGGTAATTATCCCAACCTTTGAACGACATTACCATACCTTTTCCGGATGCCGAAACACTATGAAAACTAAGTAAAATTGACTGTATCGTAGGAAACAACGTAAAGCAAACAAAGCCTATTATAAACGGCAGCGAATACAACACGCCTGCTCTGGCGTTTTGCTGAGCTAAGGTCTTTTTATGTTTTTTCATTTCACCGCCTCCTTTTGCATAGCACATCCTTGCGGTGAAACATAAACGCCGTTGACATCATAGCCTTGCGTACCGTAATTAACAAAAATTGTTATTCCGTTTGAATAGGTCGTGCAATATACGTCGTCAGATATCCTTTGATGATTTACTATTGTAGCGTCGGTCACCTGTTTTAAAAGTTCGGCAGCCTGAGCATAATTTTCAACAGCTTTTTCAAACGAACCTTCCCAACAAACGCCGTAATAATTTGTATCTATCTCGCGCAAAGCATTATTTTGTTCAAACATCCACGTATAGTGCAGCGCTGCGCCGTATTCTAAAGCACGCAAAAAACTATATGTACTGTCTGCCGCCATATTAAGTGCTTCACCCGAATACGAAACATAACCATGCAATACTATTGGATAAAACGGTACGTCCTCGTCGAGATAGTAAACACCGCTCGAATTAAGTGGTAAATCGGTTATTAAAGCAGCATTTTTAATTGTGTATATATTTCCTCGCTCAACCGCTGTTTTAAATCCAGCCGCTGCAAAATTTAAAACGGATTCACTTACTAAATTAGTAGCAGCACTGCGGTCGGTTGTGTGCTTTTTACTGTAATCGGCATATAACGTATATCCAAGTTCTGAGGTAGACACACCGCTAAAACCTAATTTTTTAAGTTTTTTAGAAATTGATTCCGTGTAATCACTATATAATGTCGGTCGCACAACAAAATGCGAAGTATCCTCTGTATGTGTAGTAATACTTTTACGGGTTCTCAACCATGATTCACCCAAAATATTCTTAGGAGAATCAAGCAGATTTGTATATCCGTCAAACACCCTGTTATTATATATAAACTGAATATCCACATCTGGATAAAGTTGCCACGATAATGAATTTGAAGTTTCAATCAAATTTTCAAGCTCGCGCTTGCCGCCAAGACTGCCTATTGCACTTAGTTTTTTCATTGACGAACCTTCAATTCCCTCGTTAGCCCAGCCCAAAAGTCGTACATCAACATTGTCTACACCTTTATCATAAAGGGAAGTCAAAATTTGCTCTGCCTGAGCATATGTAGTTAAGGCTTTGCTTCGGGTAACGGGGATACCAAACAACGAATCGGGATACTCAACAGCACCCAAAATATCTAAAGTCATAGAATATTCTTTAGCATCCTTAGTCTCGGCAAAGACTTGGTTTTCTATCAAATATTCGCGATACGCAGTTGCCATTCCTACATAGGTTGAGTTGTCACCGCTTTGGAACATATAACGTACGGATATATCCTCTGAAAGAGGATCTTTTTGAAATACGTATAAATCGGTTGTATCTGAACCAAGACCTGTAGAATAATTGGTAGAAAGCTTTTCACCGCGTCGTATTTCAAATGATGCAAAAATATTGTTATACGGATTTGTATCGCTGAGCACCTGAGCCTGAATACTTGCCGAAGCCTCGCCGCTTTCAATAACGGTTAAATAAGAGTTGTCACCGTTTTTTAAAGCAAAAATAGGTAAATGGCACATTGTAGCATAAATTCTGCCATCGTCTCCCATATTCTCGCCATAAACGCCCAAAACATAAGGGTTTAAATTGCCTTTATTACTATTAAGATTAATAATCGCGCCCGAACCGTCAGGGACAAGCATATAACCGTCTGCCGTTGCATCAGCTGCGCCAAACCACCTCATAAGCTGTAAATTAGTAAGTGTAAGATCAGACGGCGACTGAATAGAATCTACCGGAACTGTAACAGAAAGCGATGTTTCGTCTAATCTGTATTCAAGAGCTACCACAAATACATTGCTTACCTCGGGAGCAGTTAAGCCGTGATACTCATTATCCTCAGCCAAATCTTGAAGACTGTAGCCTGTAGGCACAATTGTGGTTTCCAAGCGCTTTAACGCAAATTCAGGTAATGACTCGGCACGAACATAAATATCTTCTTTTTCAAAACGCTTATAGGTTTTTTTGAGTTCCTGCTTTTCTTCTTCAGTAAGGCGCTCGTCGTTCATTGAATACAGGTCATAACGCATTAAAACCGTCTCGGCATCTTCTTCGCTAAGTTTGCTTAATATTTTCTCCTTAAAAGTTGTTGCGGAAATAACCTGAGGTATAGCATATACTTTTACCTTTTTACCTATTTCATATACAACTCTTACTCCGTTATCTATCTTTTGAAATGCAAACTGACCCTCGGCTACAGAATCGTCATAACTATTCATACCGCTCATGTTATTAGACTGGTCGCAATATGTAAGCGTTATCTGTTCTTTATAATCGGTACTATTCTGTGGATTTGAATACCATATGTAATCTGACGAGATATTTTTGACTGCAATCTCGGTAGTTTGAGGGTTAATAAACAACTCTAAATTACCGTTTGAGGCTACCGAAACAAAGCCTTCTTGACCTGCTAACCCCTCGCCAAAAGAATCGGACACGGTATCTAAATCAGTGTTGCTTTTAACTGTGGAGGTATCTGTTTTAGCGCAAGCTGTTGCCGTCACCATACATAAGCACAAGACAAACACAAGCCAACGTTTCATAACATATTCCTCCTTTACACAAATCTTAATGAAAATTCTTTATACATAACATAAATGAAATTGATTAACTGCTGAATTAAAACAAAAAATAGTAAAACTAAAAATATTATAAGTGCCATACCTAATATCATAAGCAAAATCATCAGTATGGTCTTTTTTATCGTGTACTGATGTACTGTCATTGTTGCAATGAACAGTAAAAATGCGGTCCATAAAATTGCGGCTCCCTGCACCAACGTATATAACGAGCCCTCGTCTAATGAAAGCATATGGGTTATGGGTACCAACGGTAAATTAAGCAATATTAACGGAAGTGTTGAATACACGCAGGAAATATAAATATCTCGCGGTTTGCCCTCACCGTCCATAAGCGTTGTAATGCTCCATCCCGCAACACACCAAAGCGCTATTGGAAGAACAACCAACAAGCACTCTTTAAAAATGTTCAAAGCGTCTTTATCGGTCAAATTAAACGCGAACGAAGTACATTGCTTTGAAAGCACAGAAGTTATAAGCAACATAAACACGATAAAGTTAGCTACGCGTATGCTACCCTTTCCCTCTCGTTTGATACACCAAAATCCGTCAAACGGATGGACAATAACATAAAACGCATATTTAAGCTCTTGCCAAAATTGCTTCATACTTAATCCATCCTTCCACGTTTTCGTATTTTACGAACAACTTTAAATGCAAGCACACCACCGGCTAAAACTACTACACCCCAAATTATATAGGTAAAGCCTTCCTTTAAAGCCTCGCGGCGATACTCTTTAAACGCTTTGGAATACCATTCGCGGTTATTCCCCAATTTAAAATATTCCATCGCCTGCTTGTAAGAACCTTGACGAAACAGTGCTTTACCTACGCCAACATACGCAAGCTCCGAATTGGTAGTCATGGTTAAAATTTGGCGCCAATAATTTTCTGCCTCTTTGTACTGTCTTAAATCCTGCGCGGTTACAGCCTTTTCTATCCATAAGGCATATTCGGTTGGTTTGTAAAAAATCAATTGCTGAAGTCCGCCATCCAATACTACAAAACGACCGTCAGACAAACGTTCTATTGCTTTTGGTGAAGTAACTTCACCCTGTTGCTGACCTATGCCGCCAAATACATATAGAAGGTTTCCGTCTGAATCATAGGTAAACACCCTACCTCTAAGCTGATCTAGTGCACTGTAAGATCCATTGTTGTGAACACAAATATCTATAAATTGTGTACTTGATTCTGATCCGGATGTAGCAACGCTATCCAAGTCGCCAACTGGATCTTGATTTCCCATACGTCGCAGCACATCTTCACCCATTGGGTTAAGTCTACGAATAGAAACCGAATAACCAAGTTTTGCACTGATGGTACCGTATACAAAACCGTCTTCATCAATATCGTTTGCACTGTATTCGGTAGGTTGACTATGTGAATCGTTATCCTTTTGTTCACGTGTTAAAAGCCTGCTCCAAATTAAATCAACAAAATTTTCCTTAACCGAAGTAGCACCGAAAAAACTAACAAAATTGCCCTGACTGTCAAGTTCAAGCATACCCTTGCTTAAGTCTTGAGATACCACGAATATGCGCCCTGCCGAATCAACGCTGATGCGAATTGGTCGATATTCAAAATCGGTAAGCTCGGTCATTTTTTCGGGTGTATCGTAAATTGCAATACATTCATCGCCGAAATTAAATACCACAATGCGATGATTTTCGGTATCGGCTACAAACAATCTTCCTTCTTTATCAACAAAAACACCACTTGGTTGATTAAACTTTTCTTCGTTATCTTTGTATGTAAAAGAAGCAATTACGCGATTTAGAGAAAAATCAGAATTTAATATTACTATACGGTGGTTTCCTGTATCTGCAATATATAATTGTCCATCCTCTGCAGCAAACAAATCCTTGGGTGTAGAAAAATGCCCTACACCGATTTGTGAACCGTCTAATTCCATTTCGGCCACGTATGCGTCAGGCTCTATATAGGCGTCACCCCATACGTCGTATGTATAATTGGCATATGCCGCAGAAACCGGAAAGGAAACGGTCATTATTGTAATAGCTATCACCAATGCCAAAATACGCTTGCTCATAGTTTTTATCCTTTCTATAGATTGCTATTCTTTGATACCTGAACTATTCATTGTTTCAATAATATTGCTTTGTGTTGCAACAAAAAACAGTACCGGAACAGACAGCAACAGCATAGTTACTGCTGCGCTCACACCTGCTCGAGCGATACCACCGTTGGCAATCTGTCCTAAAGCAAACGGTAGTGTTTTAAGTTCTTCACTATATATGTAGTTGCTCTGCTGTAGGTTCCACAAACCGTTAAATGAGAATATCATAATCGTAAGCCACGCAGGCTTAACCTGTGGAATTACAACCCGCCAAAATGTTTGCCATTCATTGGCACCGTCAACTCGCGCCGCCTCTAATACAGCATCGGGAATTTGTTCCATAAACTGTCGCATAAGATAAAGTCCTATAGGTGCGCCGATAGCAGGTATAATAACTGCCAAATATGTATCTACCCAACCTAATTTAGCCATCGTTAAGTAGTTTGGCATTGATGTAACATAGGTGTTGAACATAAGCGCCAAGGTTACTAAACCAAAAAATAAATTTTTACCGGGGAACTGTTTTTTTGCCAACGGATATGCACACATTGTTGCAAAAATAACATGCAAAAACATACCGGCAAATGTAATGAATACAGTGTTGAATATATATCGCGTAAAAGGAACAGTAGAATCCGCCATCAAAACAAACATATCTATAAAGTTTTTGATGGTAGGATTATTTACCGTAACAAGAGAAGGTGGAAAAAGCCACAATTCATCCAATGGTTTAAATGCCGTAACAACTGTGTATATAAGTGGCAGCGCTGTAAATGCTGCACATATAAATAAAAACGTAAACATTACAAAAGATCCTGCTTTTGAACGATTTACTTTTCTTTTACGTAGTGTGCTACACCACAAACGAAAGCGTTTAGCAGCATTCATTTCTCCTTCTCCTTTCATTTTAATTGAACATTATTTTCCAACATTTTTAAGCATACGCTGAATAATTTGATTGGTTGACACCATAATTACAAACAAAATAACTGCAATTGCACAGGCATAACCCATTTGGAAACGAGTAAAACCATAGTCCTGAATATGATGCGCCATTGTATGCGCGGCATAACTTGGACTTGGGAAACCCAATACTGCCGTAATGGCATCACCAACACCAAATGATGTAGAAATACTCATAATAGCACCGAACATCAACTGTGGTTTCATAGAAGGTAATGTAATATACCAAAGTTCTTGAAATCTATTGTGTATGCCGTCTACTGCGGCTGCTTCATAAAGTGTGCGGTCAACCGACTGCAAGCCTGCTATAAACGACAAAAAACTTGTGCCCAAACTTGACCAAAGCAAAATTATTATCACTACAGGTATAATGTAATCAGAATCCTGAAGCCATTTAATCGGTATATCAATAATACCCCATTCAAGAAGATACGAATTCATTATGCCATAATCATCAGAGCTGAAAATAATTTTCCAGATTGCATATATGTTTGACAAAGTGGGAGCGTAAAACATCAGCGTTAATACCGCTCTAAAAAACGGCGGTAAATCGTTAATACACCACGCAAAAATAAACGACATTATATATCCTGCGGGTCCCACAATAGCCGCAATAACTAAAGTGTTTTTTAAGGCATCTAAAAATAGATCATCACCTGTAAAAAGCTGTCGGTAATTATGCCAACCTACCCACTCGGGTGTTTCTAAAACGTTAAAATCGGTGAAAGAAAATCCAATAGCCGTTATAACAGGTACAACCGTAAAAAGCACAAACACCACTGCAAATGGCAACATAAACAAATAACACGAATAGTTCTTGATTATTTGCCTGAACAAAGATGGTCTGCCCAAACGCATATTTGTATTGGATTTCATAAATTTCACCTACTTTACTTACGAATTGGCAAGCCGAATTCTCGCCGTTTATTATCTATTTCTTGATTGATTGAGCGCACAGCGTCTTCTATAGCCTCGCCCGGATCTTGCGCATCATAAACTACACTACGATAAGCAAAATCCACCTCACGCTGTGTAAGATATCCGCCCGGAACCTCGGGAACACCTTTAACATATGTCCACTGCTCTAATATTTTTTTTAACTGTGAATTTGACCACGGCATATTTTGCAAAGCGTTACGATTTGCTGGAGCATAACGCGCCGCCGAACCCAATGTGCTTTCTAGTTCTATACCGTACTGTGTCTGAACGTCATCACGTGTCCACCATTCAAGGAATTTCCACGATGCCTGTGGCTCGTCTGTATCGGCCATTATTGCACAAGCCGTTACACCGCCTGTTACCGAACGGTTGATGCTACCGTCTTCTTGTAAAGTACCCGGTACTAGTGTAAATCCCCAACGTCCACGAATCTCGGGCGCAAATACCGATAAAGAATTACAGGTTGTGTAATCGGCAATGCCAATGGGTACCTCACCGCTACGGAAGCGGTTTACAAAGTTGTATTCATCGGGCAAACTGTATTCAGTATAGAATTGACACCATTGCTCAAATGCGTCAATTGCCGCGTTGCTGTCAAGTGCAGAAGCAATGCCGTCATCATAATAAAAATCACCGTTATTCTGGAATAGGAACATAGCATACGCATAAAAGCCAATTCCAACAAATTCACCAATAGTTTGTGGCAAACCAAACTGTAGTTGCTTTTTTTGTAACACAGGCAACATCTCAATTACATCGTCCCATGTCTGCGGCAGTTCGAGACCTAATTCCTGCAAAATATCTTCACGGTAAAACATCATATAAAACGACTGTGTTTCAGGAAGTCCCCATACACCGCCATTAAAGCGCATTGGTGTTAAAGCACTGTCATAAAAACGCGATTCAACCTCGCTAAAGCCCTCAAACTGTGTTAAATCCAACACAGAATTTCGAACAGCATAGTTAACAGGATCTGAACCTGACAGCGATATAGCAACATCAGGACCCTTACCTGCAAGCATTGCAGTAAGCAGTGAGTTCATTGATACGAGCTGCACCTCAACTCCAACACCCGATTCAACGGTAAACTGTTCGTCAACAAGCTGTTTGAGCATTTGTGCCTGATCACGACCGCCCGACATACTGTTGCCCAACCACACAGTGATGGTTGTATCATTTTCACCGTCGGTACTGCCTGAAACCATAGCATAATCTTCAGTAAAAGATGATAAAAATGCCTTAAAGCCAAAGGAAAGTCTTTTCCATATATTTACATTTGCTTTAGGCAGCTCGCACTTTGGATCTGACAAAATAAAGTAATCTATTTCAAGCGGTTGCTGACCCGCTGTTTGAAGCCATGTGCCTAGCGCTGAAATGTTGTTTTTAAAGCGTGTAAGCGTACGGGCAATTTGGTCGGGGTCGTCAGACATTTCTTTTAGTTGACGCGCCAGCTTTGCCAATGATTGTGCCTGCTCACCGTTTTGTCCGGTAATGGTGCAATATTCATTGTAACAATCTTCCATTATTTTGCTAAGATCAGCCATTCGCTCTATTACCTGAGGAATTTGTTTATGGAACTGATAGTCAAAATAAATATCTGGTGTAGCACCGGTAATCATATAAATTTCTTGGTAAATATCATTAAGTTCCTGTACAACAGAATCAACCTGCCACATCAATTCAGATAATTCACCAAGTGTAACCTCAAGTCGCAGTATATTTTCGCCCTCGTCAAGCCACACTAATAAATCTTCACCGTTGGCCTGCATTGTTACAATCTGCCAACCGGTATCATAATTAAATCTTAATTCGGCCGCTTCTTTAAAAGGTATTTCATCATTTATCAAGAGTGTACGTGTACTATAAGCACCGTTAATAATGTTTTGCCTTACTTTAAAAGTAAGGCGGTAAAATCCAGCTTCTTTTACTGGCACAGTCCATTCTATCCATTGACCAACCGACTGGTACTTTTCACCGCCGATGGTATTAATTTTTTGCTTTGTGGGGTCATTCGGCACAACCGATGCCGACACTCTGTCGGAAGTTGGATATAATGTGCTGTCAGATTTAAAAGTAGCATCCTCACCCTGAATCTCGATATATGATTCGGGCACAACTTCATAACCCTTTTTTTCATATTTAGATATGTACTCTTTATACGATATTGCTTCTTCAACGGGATGAAATGTAAGGATACCCAACGCCATAGGCTCTTGAATACTTTCAAATCTAATGGTATGTTCGCCCTGTGTTAAATATAATGTGAGTGGTTGTGTGTAATAACCCGACGAATCAGTTATATCAACCTGCGTCCATTTTGGAGCTTCTTTTTGTCTTGGGCGGATATCATTACCAACATTATCTATTTTAATTGTGTCACTTTCATTTACCCAAATTCGATGGAACTTAATTTCCTGCAATTCGTCATATGGAATTTTTCCATCTAAGTAAATTGTTCGCAAAATCGAAGTGCCTTTGCCCTGCATTGGATAATACTCAACATTTAACGCATAATTACCCGACTCTTGTACCAAAAATGTGTACTCTACATATCCGTCCTCTTTTGTGCAGACTGCTGAGCGACCATAATAGTCAGTTAATAATTCTGCATTTTCGCCACCCGCCATATCGGTAGGCTCAACATAAAACTCGGTTTTGGGCGTGCTGTATTGCTTAATATATTCACTATACGTGTTTAAATTTGCTGTCGACTGCTCTGATTGCTCTAAAGGTTGTGCCGTATCGGTTGCAAAAGCCTTTGTAAACGGCAAACCGCAAAAACATATAACAATCGCCAAAATGCTTGCTACAAATCGCTTAATAATTGCTTTACGACACATTTTCCTCACCCTTCATATCAAAATTCACAGTTTTAAATAACTTTACAATATAAATTTTAATGTTTTTAACCAAAAAAGTAAATATACTGCCTTAATTCGTTTGTGGACAAAATTAAGATTTCACATCAAAAAATATACTTAAACAAAAAAGACCGACCCAAGTCAGTCCCTTAAAAAATCACTTATTCTTTGTTTAATGAGGCGCAAATTTTGAGTCTCTATGATACTTGACAATATGATTTTTATAAGTTAATATTCAAGCAAAATAAAACACCCCTGATAGATGGCGCAATACCATTTATCAGGGTAAATTTTTTGACCACAGTTTGTCCCACAAACACGTCTGGAGTATACGGAATCAGTGGACACGAGAGTTCTAAAGAGTATCGTTTTTCGAGTGGAAGGTGCCAAATGTAGCGGAAATAAGCGGATAGTACGGTTATACTATTCTTTGGGAACTAGATGCCGCAGAGTTTTAGGATTAAAGACCCTGAAATTAAAGATTTCTTGATTTTGCAGCAGAGGAACTCGGTCATATGGAAATGATTGCGCAAACCATCAATTTACTCAACGGTCACGATGTTGATGCCGACAAGGTGCCTTGCGGCGAGATTCAGTCACACGTTCTTTTAGGACTCAATCCTGGTCTTATCAACGCTTCGGGTTACTCTTGGACAGGCGATTATGTAACCGTTACAGGTGATTTGTGCGCCGATTTGCTTAGCAATATCGCATCCGAACAGCGCGCAAAGGTGGTTTATGAATATCTTTATCGCCAGATTGACGACAAAAAGGTGCGAGAGACTATTGATTTTTTCTTGAACCTCGAGGAAGCGCACAATCAAATGTTCCGCGATGCCTTTAACAAAGTGCAAAATTCAGGCTCTAACCGAGATTTCGGCACAACCAAAGCCGCTAAGATGTATTTTTCAATGTCAGACCCAGGTCCTAACGCATTTGCAACGGGTGATACAAAGCCTGTATCTTTTGATAAGTAATACTAAAACCGCTGAAGTTTTTACGCTTCAGCGGTTGTTGTCATTTGCAGTATTTTTCTATTGCTTCATGAACGAAATCGGCTGTACCGACAGCGTGCTTGTCAATATTGTTTTTAAAACGTTCATCGGCGACATACATTTGACCAAGGCCTGCGAGGATTTCGTTTGTGCAGGTGTAGTAATTCGCGGTGATATAGGCTTGTAGTTCAATTA
>CAYLXT010000017.1:0-25749 GCA_964387615.1 uncultured Ruminococcus sp. | reverse complement strand
ACTTTTCCATGGAAAAGACAGATAGACCGCTTCACAGAAAGCCACGCAAAAAGGTTTGTCATTTTTGCGCTGACCGTGTAGAAGCTATTGATTATAAGGATGTAGCACGCCTTCGCAAGTACGTTTCTGAAAGAGCAAAGATTTTGCCCCGCAGAACAACCGGTACCTGCGCTAAGCATCAGCGTGAGCTTACAACCGCTATCAAACGTGCTCGTCAGGTAGCATTGCTTCCTTACAGCAACGACTAATATTTTAAAACCGACGGAAAATCCGTCGGTTTTTCTTTTGTAAAAACAGCAGACCGAGTGCTTTTGGTATGCTGTTTTTTTGTTTACTCACTTCTAAGCGCGGTAACGGGATCTTTTTTAGCAGCGCTTCTTGACGGTATAACGCCCGATATCAATGTTAAACAAACACTGATTAAAACAAGAATTATCGCAGCGCCAAGCGGTAAAATTGCATTTAGATTTGCTATACCCGTAAGCGCGTGAAGTATAAGATTTATTGGTATACATAGTAAATAAGTTATTACAACGCCAAGTAATCCCGATGTAAAGCCAACTATTACCGTTTCGGCGTTAAACAGACCTGATACATCGCGTTTTGAAGCACCAATTGCGCGCAATATACCAATTTCTTTGGTGCGCTCTTGAACAGAAATCAGGGTTATTACACCAATCATAATTGAAGAAACTATCAGTGAAATCGCTACAAACGCAATGAGAACATAAGTGATGGCGTTGATGATCGTTGTAATAGAAGACATCATTATTCCAAGATAATCGGTATATTTAATTTGTTTAAGCTCCTCAACATCGTCATTGTATTTCTCAATTGCGTCAGTTATTACATCTTTGTTTTCAAAGCTTGAGGCATAAATGTTTATAGCAGAAGGGGAGTCAAGCAATACATATCCCATATCAACAAGATTATCTTCGTAACTGCTTTCAGAGAATACCATTATTTCATCATAATAGATTGCGCACTGCTCGGTTGTATAGTTAGGTAGCGCCACATTAAAAGCGTATAACAACTGCTGTGGACTCATAGCCGACATCTGTGAGGTAACATTTGACGCGTACTGCGCTTTAATTTGCTCGCGCAGCATTTGTGTAAACATTTTGTTAAAATCCTCGTCACTCATCTCCGATAAATAACCGGAAATTTCTTCGCTTGAAACGTTCACCTGTTTACTCATGCCCTCTAACATCATATTTTCCATATTCTCTCGGGTCATTGAGTTCATAGTTGCTTCAATTTGATTATTTACAAATGATTCGTCGGGTATACTGTTTATAGCAATATATGCGGTAATCCTGCTCGCATCATCAAGCGTATCTATATATTCGCGAAACTCTGTTTCTTTTTCAATATCGGTAAGAGTGCCTGTTGTAGTATCAAATGGAAGCCCACTCAAAATATCGGTATTGGGGGAATTAAGCTGCGCTTTTATAACTTCACTGTCGTCAGCTTTATTAACTAAAAACTCGGTAAGCTCGCTTGTATATGCTATGCTACCCGTAAGCATTGTTGTATCGGCGTTTTCTTTTGGTTTGATGATGCCCGTAATTTTAAGTGACATCGCGTTATCGTACAAAAAGCGAAGACCTGTTTCTGTGTCACGAAGATCCACATATTTACCCGATGCTTCATCGTAGCGGTAGCAATCGGCGTTCAAAATACTCTTATATTCAAGATTACATATTTCTTCGTATGACCATTTTCTTTCTTGCTTTTCGTCTAATTTTGCTCCGTTTACTGCCGAATTTGAAAGCTCGTCGATTTCTTCTGCGGATATAAGACCTAATGTATAAAGCACAAGGTCATCAATTTCATTGTTTTCATCCAAAACAAGTACCATCTCATCATAACTGTTTGGCCATGCGCCGTATACTATATCATACTGGTCTAATATAAGATCGTTTATTGGCGCGCCGTCTTTTCCGGGTAGCATTTCTTGCCAAAGCTTAGGACTCATTGATGACATTGAACCTGTAGGCGACATTTGCTGTAGTGTTGTCATTGAAGACATATCAATGCCGATATATTTTAACATAAGGTCGCCGAGTATTTTTTCAAGATTTGAATGTAAAATATTACCGTCTACATTTACGGTATATATCTGTAAATCGAGATCATAAGAATACTGTATTCCGTTTACAGCAGTAGACAGCTCGGTTTCTTTATTTTTTATCTCATCCTCAATAAATGTTTTAAATGCCTTTAAATCGTTCTTGCTTTCCTCGATGCTGTTCATAGCGTTTATCATATCGTAAAGTGCAGGCTTTTCGTAAACTGCATCATTTTCGTGCTCGGCTTTATTATCAGTAATGTTCATAAAGGTTTCCATTAAGGTCGTCATATCAACCGTAGAAGCTTCAAGCGTCAGCGGATAGACTGACAAAGTGTTTTCCTGTACAGTGTCAATATACGCGGTCATGCCCTGTGAAATCGCTAAAATTAATGCGATTCCTATAATACCGATTGAACCTGCAAACGAGGTTAAAATTGTTCTGCCTTTTTTTGTAATAAGGTTTTTAAGCGAAAGCATAAATGAAGTGCCAAAGGACATTGACGGCTTTTTTGTTTTTTTGTGCAGTTCGTTTCTATCAGTGTCAAGAGCAGTTTCATTTTTTAATTCATCATCGTTTAAAGGCTGAGAATCGTGTGTGATTAAACCGTCAAGCATATTTATAATACGAGAGGAATATTTTTGTGCAAGCTCGGGGTTATGGGTTACCATAATTATGAGCTTATCTTTTGAAATCTCCTTTAATATTTCCATAACCTGAACACTTGTCTCTGTATCAAGCGCACCCGTAGGCTCGTCGGCAAGAATTATATCGGGATTATTTACTAAAGCGCGCGCAATAGCCACGCGTTGCATCTGACCGCCCGACATTTCACTAGGCTTTTTATTAAGCTGATCGCCAAGTCCAACATCTTCAAGGGCTTTTTTTGCTCTTGCTTTTCGCTCGGCTTTAGAAACACCCGAAAGGGTAAGCGCGAGCTCAACGTTTTGCAAAACCGTTTGATGTGGTATAAGGTTATAGCTTTGGAAAACAAATCCGATTGAATGATTACGATATGTGTCCCAATCGGAATCATTATACTCTTTGGTTGAACGACCCGAAATAATCAAGTCACCTTTGGTATAACGATCAAGACCACCAATAATATTAAGTAATGTTGTCTTACCACAACCTGAAGGACCTAAAATTGATACAAACTCGTGGCTTCTGAATTCTATGTCAATTCCCTTTAACGCCTCAACCTTTGTATCACCCATATTGTATTCTTTTGTAATGTTATTTAATCTCAACACTTTGATTTTCCTCTCGTAATTACCTTTGTTACGGACAATTATATACCTTTTTTTCGCTAAATTGTTAATAATTATAAAAAATTTTATATATTATTTGATAAATGCGGAAAAAAGTGTTATACTTATCTAAAACAGAAAGGAGGAATATTATGGAAAAAGCATTCAGATATTTTTGCGTTATAATGTCTGTTATAATAATTATTTCTTCTTTTAGTATTGTTTTTGCCGTTGCATTCGGCGAGCAAAAGCAATATGACTTTTTAGGTTGTAAGGAAATCGTAGATAATATCAAAAACTACGAGATGAATATGACCTCAGTAATTTATGTAAAAAATGATGCAGATGAATGGGAAGAGTATCAACGCATACATGGTACGGAAAATCGTATTTGGGTTGATATTGAAAAAATGCCGCAACGATTAATCGATGCTTTTATTTCAATCGAAGATCAACGTTTCTATCAGCATTCCGGTGTTGACTGGAAACGCACTACCGGTGCTTTTCTAAACTATCTGCCGTTTGTTAATATATATTCATCAAATCAAGGCGGTTCGACGGTAACACAGCAGTTGATAAAAAATATAACATCCGATAATGACAAAAGTGCAATGCGAAAAGTTCGTGAAATCGGACGCGCCTTACTTATCGAAAAAATGATTGACAAAACAACCATTTTAGAAGCATATTTAAACACAATCTCACTTGGTAACGGCATTTGCGGTGTTCAGGTTGCGGCTAACTATTATTTTAACAAAAATGTTGATGAGCTTACTTTATCAGAGTGTGCATCTCTTGCTGCAATAACCAAAAATCCAAGCGCATACAATCCTATTTCAAAGCCGGATGGTAACAAAAAACGTCGTGATGATGTTCTTTACAAGATGTATGAACTTGGTAAAATTACAAACCAAGAATATGATTTAGCGTTAAAACAAGATGTTATTGTAGATAAAACTCAACAACAGGATTTTGAAATTCCAATTAACAACTATTTTGTTGATGCACTTATCGATGATATCATTAACGATTTAAGTGTCAAATATAATTGTAGTACCGACACAGCGTCGGCTATGCTTTATAATGGCGGTTACAAAATCTATGCCACGATTGATACTGATATACAGGATGTTATGGAATCGGTATATCTTAATCAAAAAACCTATTTTTCACAAAGGTCATCTGAGGATAAAAGTATTTATGTTCAGTCCGCAATGACCATAATGGATTATAACGGAAATATAAAAGGTATTGTTGGTGGTGTGGGCGAAAAAACCGTTAATCGCGGTTTGAACCGAGCAATTGATTCGCCGCGCCAACCCGGTTCCACTATGAAACCTTTAGGCGTTTATGTTCAAGCAATTGACAACGGTCAGATCTCTTATTCAACAATGATTGAAGATAAGCCGTTGGAAAAATATTATAAAGACGGTAAAAAAGGACCAAAGGAATGGTACGGCTATTACGCCGGTAATATGACTGTTGCAAAGGCGCTTGAACGTTCCGCGAATACAATTCCTTGTTGGATATTGAAGGACAAAGTTGGAATTGAAAATTCTTATAATTTTTTGACCCAAAAGTTAAATTTTAAATATCTTAATGATGTTGATAAAAACCTTTCTTCGTTGGCTCTTGGCGGATGTCAATACGGCATAACTACTACCGAATCAGCGGCGGCTTATGCTATATTTGGTAACGGCGGTAATTATTACGAACCAACAACATATACAAAGGTTTTGAATATCAATGATGAGGTGATATTAGAAGCGTCAAACGGCGAGCGTGTTATTAAAGAAACAACCGCTACTGTTATGAATAAAATGCTTCAAAATGTTGTTTACGGCTCACAGGGCACAGGCAAAGGCATTGCAAGCTACAGTAAAATGAAGGTTTATGCCAAAACGGGCACATCAAGTGAATCTAACGATTTGTGGATGGTGGCCGGCACGCCTTATTATGTGGGAAGCGTATGGTATGGCTTTGACCAACCCGAAAATGTTAATAATGCGGGCGCTGCCGCAAAGGTTTGGCGCGATGTTATGACCCAGATACACGAAGGGCTCGAAGAAAAAGAATTTACGTTCAGTGATGAAATTATTGAGGCTAAATATTGTAATATTACAGGCAAGCTTGCCGTGCCGTCGTGCTATAGCAAATCAACGGGCTACTATATTTCCGGTGTTGAAATCGAAACCTGTAAGGGAGGACATCCGGAACCTGAGTCCGAGGAGGAAGCAACATCTTCGGAGAGTGTTTCAAGTGAAAACTCCTCGTCAGAAACATCATCGAACGTCGCATCGTCGGAAGCTTCAAGCGTTGAATCTGAAAATGATGAAAATGAATCGTCATCCAATTCTCAACCATCTTCTGACGAAAATTCAAGCGAAGCTAATGAATCGGATGATTCTTCAAGTGAAGTTATAGATGACAGCTCAGAAAACGATTCATCAAACGAAAGCGTCCAATCACACATTGAGTAACCTAATATATATACTAAAGAAGTATTCGATATATGAATACTTCTTTAATTTTACAAAAAAACATTGCTCAAACAATCATTATGTGATATAATTAACAAGATATTGGGTTATTATGCCTTTTCATAATTTGCGAGGTGATAATTATGCGTATTTTGGGTATTGATCCCGGTTATGCGACTATTGGTTACGGAATAATAGAATACGATAATTTTCATTTTAAAACAGTTGCGTACGGTGCAATAACCACAACACCTGACAAAGCTTTTTCTGATAGACTTTGTGATATTTATAACGATATGCAAACACTTATCAAAATGTATAATCCTGACTGTCTGTCAATTGAAAAACTATATTTTAATACAAATACAACCACAGCTATTGATGTGGCTCAGGCTCGCGGTGTTATTATGCTTTCGGCACGAACTGCAGGAATTGATATATACGAATATACACCCTTACAGGTAAAGCAATCTATTACAGGCTATGGACGTGCAGAAAAACATCAGGTAATGGAAATGGTTAAAAATCTTTTACAGTTAAATTCCGTGCCGAAACCTGATGATACTGCCGATGCACTGGCTCTTGCTATCTGTCATGGACACTGCTCGGGCAGTCTTTATTCAAAACTTGCGAAAGGAAATATTAAATAATGATTGCTACTTTAAACGGAAAACTTATTATAAAAGAATTAAACTATGTTGTTGTTGAATGTGGTGGTGTGGGGCTTAAATGCTCTATAACTCAGAATACGCATGCTACTGTAGGAAATATCGGTGATAACGTTTTCCTTTACACATTCCTTTCTGTGCGTGAGGATGCGCTTGATTTATACGGGTTTGCCGATAATAGCGAGTTAGAGGTTTTTAAACTTATAACATCTGTAAGTGGTGTCGGCTCAAAAATCGGTCTTGCTATCCTTTCTGAATTTACACCCGATAAAATTATGCTTTATATAGCGAGCAGTGACGCAAAATCTCTTACTGCAGCTTCCGGCGTTGGTATTAAGCTTGCACAACGCATTGTGCTTGAGCTTAAAGATAAGGTTGGTAATATTTCTGTTGGCGATATGTCTTTTGATGTAAAGGCCGTCGGCAATGCGACTGCTAATAATTCGTCAAAAGAAGCTATTGAGGCGTTGGTATCCTTGGGGTATTCGCAAAGCGAGGCTTCACTTGCTGTAGGTCGTCTTGACGCTGCACTTGATACCAATGAGCTTATCAAGCAAGCGCTTAAATTACTTGCAAGGGGGTTATAATCTATGATCGAACAAGAAATGGATTTTGAAAACCGAATTGTTTCTCCCGAATATACGGTTGCAGATAATGACACCGAGCTATCACTAAGACCTAAAACTCTTGACGATTATATCGGTCAGGATAAGGCAAAGGATAATCTTAGTATATATATTAAGGCGGCAAAGCAAAGAAAAGAATCTCTTGACCATGTATTACTATACGGCCCTCCCGGACTCGGAAAAACAACACTTTCAGGCATTATTGCTCGCGAAATGGGTGTTAATTTGCGTGTCACTTCAGGGCCCGCAATAGAAAAACAGGGCGATTTGGTTGCGATTCTTACCTCGCTTAATGAAGGCGATGTTCTTTTTATAGACGAAATTCATCGTCTGTCGCGCAATGTTGAAGAAATTCTTTATCCTGCTATGGAAGATTTTTCTCTTGATATAATCCTTGGTAAAGGTCCTTCTGCGCGCTCTATAAGACTTGACGTGCCGCATTTTACGTTAGTAGGTGCCACAACACGCTCGGGTCAGCTAACCGCACCGCTGCGTGACCGTTTTGGCGTGTTACTTAGACTCGAACTCTATACGCCTGAACAACTCGGACAAATTGTTAAGCGCTCTGCAGGTATTTTAGGCATACCGATTGATGATGAGGGTGCGTTAGAAATTGCATCGCGTTCACGCGGTACACCACGTATTGCTAACAGGTTGCTCAAGCGTGTGCGTGACATAGCAGAAATAGAGTTTGATGGCAGTATTGATGTTAAAGTCGCTCAAAGTGCGCTTGCACGTTTTGAAATTGATGAATTAGGCCTTGACGATTTTGACCGTAAGATGTTAACTGCTATAATTACCCATTATGGCGGCGGTCCTGTAGGGCTCGACACTTTGGCAGCAGCGGTTGGCGAGGAGGCCATCACTATTGAAGATGTTTACGAGCCGTATCTTATGCAAATTGGATTTTTAACCCGTACGCCGCGTGGCAGATGTGTTACACAGGCTGCATACGAACATCTTGGTATAAAAAACAGCAATACACAACAATCACTTTTGTAAAAGGATTTTTAAATGAGAACTTTTGAAAATTTTAATGATTATGAATTAATTGATGCTGATAATGGCGAACGACTTGAACGCTGGGGTGATATAATTCTCATAAGACCGGATCCTCAAATCATTTGGAACGAAGGACATCGTGATGAACGTTGGAAAAACGCTCACGCTATATATCACCGTTCAAACAGCGGCGGCGGTTACTGGGAAACACTTAAAAAGGTCCCTGATGTGTGGAACATTAAATATAATGACCTTACATTTCGCTTAAAGCCTATGGGATTTAAGCATACGGGGCTTTTTCCTGAGCAGGCAGTTAACTGGTCTTATGCACAAAAACTCATTAAAGAGGCAAATCGTGAGGTTTCTGTGCTTAATTTGTTTGCGTATACAGGCGGCGCCACTATTGCTTGCCTTGAAGCAGGCGCTAAAGTAACGCATGTTGACGCATCAAAGGGTATGGTTGGATGGGCAAAAGAAAATGCAGCTGCATCAGGTCTTGCTGATAAACCTGTCAGATGGCTTGTTGATGACTGTATGAAATTTGTAAAAAGAGAAATCAGACGCGGCAACAAATATGATGCCATTATTATGGATCCACCATCTTATGGGCGCGGACCAAATGGTGAGGTTTGGAAACTTGAACAACAACTCTCAGAATTGCTCACCGATACCGGTAAGATTTTAAGTGACGATCCGCTGTTTTTCTTTCTCAACTCATATACCGGCGGTATTTCGCCAACAATTTTAAACTATATGGTTAAAAGTTGTATTGCCCCCAAAAACATTGGCACTGTTTTTACTGAAGAAATTGGCATAAAGGTTACAAAGCGAAATGTTATTCTTCCTTGTGGCAATACTACAATTTGGAAAAAATAAATGGATAATATAATTGAAGTAAAAAACATTACATTTGAATATGAAAATGACGAACAAAAGGATACCGTTTTATGTGATTTTTCGCTGGATATTGAACGCGGAAGCTTTACCGTCATTTTAGGTCATAACGGTTCAGGTAAGTCCACGCTTGCAAAATTGTTGAATGGGCTATATAAGCCAAATACGGGCGAAGTTCTTGTTGACGGAATTGCAACGACAGACGAGCAGCAGGAAATTGAAATTAAGCGTAGGGTAGGTCTTGTATTTCAAAATCCTGACAATCAGCTTGTGGCTTCTATTGTTGAAGAGGATGTGGCTTTCGGTCCTGAAAATTTAGGGCACGACCCGCAAATAATACGAAGCGAAGTAGACGAGGCGTTAAAGGCCGTTGATATGTACGAATTCCGCAAATCAACGCCACACAGACTTTCAGGCGGTCAAAAGCAGCGCGTTGCAATTGCGGGCATTATATCTATGAAACCCGATTGCATTGTTCTTGATGAGCCAACTGCAATGCTTGACCCAAAGGGTAGAGCAGAGATAATTTCTACCATAAAAAAGCTTAATCGTGAAAACGGTATCACAATAGTGCTTATTACTCATTTTATGGAGGAAGCAGTTGATGCCGACCGCGTTATTGTGATGGATGATGGTAAGATTGTTGCCGATTCCACCCCAAAGGATATTTTTAGTAATATATCGTTACTAAAACAGGTAGGGCTTGATGTCCCGCAAACAACTGAACTGCTTTACCGTTTAAAGCAAGGCGGATTGGATATTTCAACAGATGTTATTTCTATAGAAGAATCAGCGCAAAAAATATACGACGCGATTCATTTGGAGGAAATTTAATTGTCTATACTTGAAGTTAAAAACTTAACTCACACTTATGATGGTAATACGCCTTTTATGCATGATGCGGTCAAGGGCGTTAGTTTTAGTGTTGAAAAGGGCGAAATTGTCGGAATAATTGGTCATACCGGCTCGGGTAAATCAACCCTTGTTCAGCATCTAAATGGTCTTTTAAAACCTACAGATGGGGAAATTTTATTTAATAATACTAATATTTGGAATAATCCAAAAGAAATACGTAAAATTCGCTCAAAAATCGGCCTTGTTTTTCAATATCCGGAATATCAATTGTTTGAAGACACTGTTTGTAAAGATATAGCTTTCGGTCCGAAAAATATGGGACTTTCTAATAATGAGATTTCTGACCGCGTTTCAGAAATTTGCGATTTGCTTGGTATAAAACACGAATATCTTGATAAATCACCGTTTGATTTATCGGGAGGAGAAAAACGCCGCGTTGCGATTGCAGGCGTTATGGCTATGCAACCTGAAATTATAGTTTTTGATGAGCCTGTTGCAGGTCTTGATCCACGCGGTCGTGCAGATATCATTAAGATGATTTCTGATTACCGAAATAAATATAATGCTACTGTTTTAATCATTTCTCATAATATGGAGGATATGGCGCTTATAGCCGACAAGCTCATTGTTATGAATAAAGGCAAAATGGTTTTGTTTGACAAAACCGAAAATGTTTTTAAAAAATATGATTTTTTAAAGAGTATTGGACTTAATGTTCCAATAGTTACACAGGTTATGCTTGCTTTAAAAGACAAGGGTATTGATATACCTGATAACATTTTTACTGTTGACAGTGCTGTAGATTATCTTCTTAATATTTCCAAGGGAGGTAATTCTAATGCTTAAAGACATTACCTTCGGTCAGTATTTTGAATGTGACTCTCTAATTCACAAGCTTGACCCCAGAACAAAGCTATTGCTTTTAGTGGCAATAATTGTTTTAATTTTTGTATCGCAAAGTGCGTTTGCTTTATCGATTGTTGCATTAATAATACTTTTTAGTATGCTGATTTCAAAAGTATCAGTAAAAATGTACTTAAAAAATCTTAAGGCAATTTTACCGATAATTATTTTTACAATGATCATTAATTTGTTTTATAACGGATCGGGCGACGTCATATTTTCTTTTTGGAAGCTGACGATTACAACCGGCTCTCTTTATCGGGCGTTTTATATGGCGGCGCGCATCTTATTACTTATAATTGCAAGCGCTGAGTTAACATATACCACTACGCCAAACGATCTGACCGACGCGATTGAGAACCTATTATCACCGCTTAAGTTTATCGGTCTTAAAAATGCAGTCCATACACTTGCCATGATGATGACAATTGCTTTGAGATTTATTCCGACTCTCATTGAGGAAACACAAAAGATTATGAATGCACAAAAAGCACGTGGTGCAGATCTTGAAAACGGCAAGCTTATTGACCGAATAAAAGCTTTAATACCTATTCTTATTCCTCTTTTAATTTCTTCTGTACGACGCGCATACGAGCTCGCCGAGGCTATGGAGTGCCGTTGCTATAACGGTGGAGAGGGTAGATGCCGAATGAAGCAATTAAGATATAAAATCAATGATTTTGTCGCATTTTTAATTGTCGCTTTATCGGGTGCTATCGTAATTATTTTTAACATAATTTTTTAATTGGAGTTTTTTATGAAAAGGATGCTGCTTACAATTTCATATGATGGTACAACTTATCACGGATGGCAGGTACAGCCAAACGGAATTACCGTGCAGCAAACCTTACAGGATGGTTTAGAAAAACTTTTTGGAAAAAGAGTGGATGTTACCGGTTGTAGCAGAACAGATGCCGGTGTTCACGCGCGGCAGTTTTGCTGCCACATTGACTGCGAGGATCATTTTCCGGAAAATGCCTTTTTAAAAGGTCTTAACTCTTTATTACCTAATGATATAACGGTTATTGATTGTTGTGCTGTACCACCTGATTTTCATGCAAGATACAATGCGTTGGGTAAAAAATACATTTATTATATGTACACAGGTCCGTTAAATCCTTTTGATTCAAGATATATGCTGCATCTTGAAAGAACGCCTGATATCATTTTAATGAATAAATTTTGTAACGGCATTGTCGGTACACACGATTTTGTGGGATTTTCTTGCTCAAAAAGAACCGTTGAAGATACCGTCAGAACAATTACAGAATGTTTTGTAAAGCAAGATGGCAATATAATTACTTTTGAAATTAAAGGTGACGGTTTTTTATATAATATGGTGCGTATACTTGCCGGTACGGCACTTGCTGTGGGTCAAAAAAGGCTTAATTATGATTGCTACATTGATATATTCAAAAATGGTGACCGTTCCAAAGCGGGCGATACCTTACCTGCGTTTGCATTATTTCTTGATAAAGTATATTACAATAGTTATAAATAGTCGAATAACAAAACAACATAAAGGTGGTGTTATGATTGCCTGACTACAAAAGGAAAAGGTTTAAAAAATCCTCTAAACCTAAAAAAAATCATATTAATTATGAAAGCGAAATTAATATGACAAACAAAAAACAAAGTCAAATGAGTATAGTTCCTGAAGAAAATATCAAGGTTGTGCGTGGCAACAAATATAAAAGAAAACAACAAACAAAGGTACTGATGATTGCAATTATTTTAATTTCTTTGATTTGTATTGTTTTGTCTGCTATACTTCCGGGCAGATTGTATGAAAATATTGTTAACTATTCTTCGCTTTTAGGATATGGTAGTTATCCCGTAAGCGTTTCAGGTAGTAATGTACTTAATACTGTTTCAAACGGATCGTATTTTTATGTCCTGACCGATACAAACATTACCGCTTATGCTAATAGTGGAAAAATAGTTTTTGATGAACTGCATGGTTTTTCAAATCCGATTCTTTCTGTTTCTGCAACACGTGCTTTAGTGTATGATCAGGGCGGTAAAGCGTTATATATTTATAATTTAAGCGGTAAAATTCATACTTTACAGACCAAAAATGAAATTATTGTTGCCTCTGTTTCTACCGAAGGCGATTTTGCTGTTGCTACTCATTCCGATAGTTATACATCTGTGGCTATTGTTTATGATAACAATTTCAATGAAGTCTTTACTTGGAATTCGGCAAAAGAAATTATAAACAATGTCTTAATTAGTCCGTCAGGAAACAAATTGGCGGTTTCAACTTTAGATGTTATCTCAGGGCAATATAGTTCTAAGCTTATGATTTTAGATTTTGAATCGGCCGATCCGTTGCACACAGTTGATCTTGGAACTTCGTTGGCCTTGTCAATAACTAATACAGGCAATGGTATTTCGATAATTTGTAATAACAAATACAAGTTTTTGCACTGGAGTAAACTCACAACAAACGAAGTTATAGTTTCAGGTGAAATAAACTCCTTCAAAAACAGTAAAAGCGGTGTTTTGCTTACAGTTAACAGGGCAAACGACCGTAGCGATAACACTATTATATTAATTTCTAAAAAAGGCGAAAAAATATCTGAATTTAATATTAACAGTACAATCACTGATATTCAATATAACAAAGGCAGGCTTTATGCAATTTGTGATACTACCGTTAACATTTTTGATAAAAACGGTAATATTTTAAAAACAGATGCCTGCAATTATGAAACTCAGATGCTTGCTGTTTTGAGCGCCAACTCGATAGCAGCCGTAAGTGATTTTGAAATTTCAAAAATTAACATACAAGAGGGAGAGAGCTAATATGTCATTTGTTCTTGACGCAATAATTTTTTTGATTATTTTATTATTCGTTTTTTTATCTGCCAAGAAGGGTTTTGTCCGTACTTTAATTGAGGTTGTCGGTTTTGTTGCTGCTATTGTTATAGCGTTTTCATTTAGTTCACCAATTGCAAATATAACTTATGATAAAATAATACAGCCATCTGTTGTAAAAACTGTTGAAAATGTTGCTAATGACGGCATATCAAGCGCTACCGACGCTGTTGATGCTGTCTGGGAAAAAATGCCGGCATTTATTACCGAGAGCAGTTTCTTTGATTTATCTAAATCCAATATAACAGCTACCGTACAAAATCAGGCGGCAGAAAGCAGCGCACAGTTAGCACAAAATATTTCTGACAGTTTTGTAAAGCCTGTTACTACCAAATTGCTTTCTGTTTTAATTTCAGTTATTCTGGTTGTAATATTGTTGTTTGTTGTTAAAATACTTGCTAAATATATCAATAAATTATTTACCTTCAGTGTTGTTGGCGACATTAACAAAACATTAGGCGGCATTTTAGGTCTTGTAAAGGGCGCCGCTGTTGCCGTAATTTTTTGTTTAGTAATCAGTTTAGTGCTTTCTTTTACTAAGGACGGATTTTTAATTTTTACATATGATGCTATCAATGCTTCGTATATCTTTAAATTTTTAATGGGATTTTCACCATTTTTGTAATTATTTTATCGCATTTTTCCAAGGAGTTTTATTAAAATGAAATTATGTTCAAAATGCAAAAAAAGACCCGCTGTAGTCTTTATGTCTAATCCGCTCAATCCTAATGAGCAGCCCGAAGGTCTTTGCCTTATGTGTGCAAAAGAACTCGGTATTAAACCTGTTGACGATATGCTTAAAAGTATGAATATATCTGACGAAGACATAGAAATGATGAGCAATCAATTTCTTGATGTAATGTCAGAGGATATTTCACTTGATGATGAAGCGCTCAATGATGGTACATTTGATTTGGGAACCGCACCCGCAATACCGTTTTTAAAAAATCTTTTTGGCGGTAATAAGGAAGAGAGTTCCGATAATACTAAACAAAAACAATCAAAAGGTGAGAAGCCAAAAAAGAAAAAAAGATTTTTAGATCAGTATTGTAATAATCTCACATTACGTGCGAAAGAGGGCAAGCTTGACACTGTTATCGGTCGTGACCGTGAGCTTGACAGAATGTTGCAGATACTTTCACGACGTTCTAAAAATAATCCCTGCCTTATTGGCGAGCCCGGTGTGGGCAAAACTGCTATTGTAGAGGGCCTTGCTTTGAGGATTGTAAACGGAACTGCCCCTGCGCGTCTTCTTGATAAAGAAATTCTTTTGCTTGATCTTACAAGTCTTGTTGCAGGTACTCAGTTCCGTGGACAGTTTGAAAGCAGAGTTAAAGGACTTATTGAAGAGGTAAAAGAAGCGGGTAATATTATACTCTTTATTGATGAAATTCATAATCTTGTTGGTGCGGGTGATTCTGCAGAAGGTTCAATGAATGCTGCAAATATTTTAAAACCTGCTCTTTCGCGAGGAGAAATTCAAGTTATTGGCGCTACGACCTTTAAAGAGTATCGTAAGTATATTGAAAAAGATGCGGCTCTTGAACGTCGTTTTCAACCAATTACAGTTGAAGAACCATCAATTGCCGAGGCGGTTAATGTTATGCTTGGCATAAAACCGTATTATGAGGGTTATCATACCGTAACAATTCCTGACAATATCGTTGAAAAGGCAGTATATCTTTCTGAAAGATATGTAACCGATAGATTTTTGCCGGATAAAGCAATTGATTTATTAGACGAAGCGTGTGCGTGCGCCAGTCTTGAAAACAAGGCTATTGACGAACTTTATGTTGCTAATAAAAAGGTTGCTGAATACTCAAAACAATTAGACGAGCTTACTGCCGAGGTTGAAAATCCCGATTATGAAAAACAGGCAATGGTTAAATCTAACCTCGAAAAATACAAAACACAGGCCGATGATCTTTGCGAGGCTGCAGCTAATAATACCGTTACAGAGCGTCATCTTGCAACCGTTATTGAAATGTGGACAGGTATTCCTGCATCTAAAATAGAAGAAAACGAACTTTCTAAACTTGCTCGTTTAGAAGATGAATTAAACAAAGTAATTATCGGTCAAAACGACGCTACAAAGCTTGTTGCAAATGCGGTAAAACGTTCTCGAGTAAAAACCAGTGCATTGCGCCGTCCCGCATCATTTATATTTGTTGGCCCTACAGGCGTTGGTAAAACCGCGCTTGTAAAGGCACTTTCAGAACAACTTTTTGATACACCTGAAACGTTTATTAGACTTGATATGTCTGAGTTTATGGAAAAACACTCGGTATCTCGTCTTATCGGTGCGCCTCCCGGATATGTTGGTTATGACGAAGCAGGTCAGCTTACCGAAAAGGTAAGACGCAAACCGTATTCGGTAATTTTAGTCGATGAAATCGAAAAAGCCCATCCCGATGTACTAAATATACTTTTACAAATACTTGATGAGGGCAGAGTGACAGACGCTCACGGAAGAAACGTTAATTTTGAAAACACAATAATTGTTATGACATCTAATGCAGGAAGTGAACGCAACGATAATCTTTTAGGTTTTGGTAAAACAGTTGGCGAGGCTTCGAAAGACAAAGCACTCAAAGCACTTCGCGAATTCTTGCGACCGGAATTCATTGCACGTGTAGATGAAATTGTTGTATTTAGTCCTTTATCGATAGAATCACTGCAAAAAATTGCCGAAATTATGCTTAACGAATTATGCGATGCATTAAAAGAACGAAATATTAATTTTTCGTTCAATGATAAAGTTTCAAAATATATTGCTGCTAAATGCGACGGTACAAAAACAGGTGCTAGAGAACTACGCAATATAATTCGCCGTGAAATTGAAACTCCTGTTGTAGATATGATCATTTCCAACAACTTGGTTCAAAAAATTTCAGCGACGATATCTAATGATGAATTATCTTTAAAAATCGGATAGTGATAATATTATGAAGTATAAATACCAAATGCACATCCACACAACCCCGTGCAGCGCTTGCGCACCAATGACGCCACAAGAACTTATTGATAGCTTGGTTGCAGGTGGATATAAAGGTTGTGTGCTTACAAATCATTTCTTTAAGGGCAATAGCGGTATTGACCGAAATTTGCCCTGGAATGAATTTGTTGCCGAATACGAAAAAGACTACTATGAATGCAAAAAGCTTGCGCAAAAGTATGATTTAGACGTTATTTTCAGCATAGAAGAACATCTTTTTGATGGACTTGAAATTTTTTGTTATGGAATAACTCCTCAGTTTTTGTATAATCATCCTGAACTTAAAGATGACCATACTATAGAAACCTGGTCTAAGGCTTTACATGATTTCGGTGCATTATGTATTCAGGCGCATCCATTCAGAAAAAGAGATTATATCCCAAATCCACGATTATTACCTATTGAGTATATCGATGGTATAGAGGTTTTTAACGCTTGTAATAACCCTGATGACAACGAAAAAGCTGAAATTGCCGCCAAAGAACATCCCGAGTGGATTTTAGTATCAGGCGCTGATGCTCATAGACCAAATGCTTCGTGCTGGGCTGGTATTGAAACTTCGACTCGGATTATCGGCGAAAAGATATTGGTTGATGTTTTAAAATCGGGAGAATATGATTTAATTAAAGATTAAATTATAAATTTTGATATATGAAGTATTCAAAATGGATTAATAAACATACAAAATCATTGTGTGGCAAAACTGTTGCTGTATCAGGGGCTACAGGTGGAATTGGTACGGCTTTGTGCGAGTATTTGGCATATTTAGGCGCAGATATAATTTGCCTTGACCGAAACGCTGATAAATCAAATAAACTGATTGCAGATTTAAAGGCAAAATATCCTGATTTGTCAGCAAGACATATTACCGTTGACCTTGAAAATTTTGATATGGTAAAAAGTGTTGCAATGCATTTAAAAGAAACCGATATTGACTATCTTATTCTTAACGCAGGTGCATACAACATACCACGTTATAAATGTACGACAGGGTATAATAATGTATTTCAGATAAACTTTATTTCTCCATACTATCTGGCACGCGAGCTGATGCCACAGATTAAAGCGCGTGGAGGAAGGGTAGTTGCAGTCAGCAGTATTGCTCACAACTATTCAAAAATTGATGCCAATGATATTGATTTTTCTACCCGAACGGCTTCCGGCAAAGTTTACGGCAATGCAAAACGTTTTTTAACATTTTCGCTTTACGGTTTGTCCGGTAATGATGATGCTTTATCTATTGTCCATCCGGGCATTACCTTTACCAACATTACAAATCATTATCCAAAATTGATTTTCGCGCTTATTAAGCATCCAATGAAGTTTATCTTTATGAAACCTCAAAAAGCCGCCCTGTGTGTAATTTGGGGTATATTTTATAGCACCAAAACAAATGAGTGGATAGGTCCTCGGCTATTTAATATATGGGGACTTCCTAAAAAGAAAAAACTTAAAACCGCTACATATTGTGAATCACTACGAATTTGTGATATAACCGATAATATTTATAAAAAAATAAAAGGTAATCTTCACTATTGATTACCTTTTATTTTTTATCTTATATCATATACACTGCGAAGTCTTATAGTTTTTGGCGTACCTTCAAGAATTTTAACAGTCTTACTGCCTGCGTTCATATCAAAATAGTTATCACTCAGTATAAAGTCACTATCAGGTGAGTCTATTTCAACATATCTTGCATACGCATCAGCAAATACTGTAATTTCGTCACCTTTAATTTCACAACGAAGATTTGGATTAATAAAGTTAAAGTGTTTTGGTACGGTGAATAATACCGTACCTTCAGAAACAACATTACCATCAACGACGTATTCAAAATATAAATAGTTGTTAAGTACGTCAGTTTTGTTAAAGTCCATATTATCAAGCCATACAGATGATAGAGCAGGAACAGTAACATCTTGGCTGCCGCTTTGTAATATCTTACTATCAGAGGAACGCAATGCCCAATTAACGATACCATATACTTCTTTTGTGGTTTCGTTAGTAACCGAAAGGCGTGCCTGTGTACTGTAATCGTAAGCGTCGGGCTGCATAATAACAAATGGACGAGTAGCAGTTTCGCCAATTTCTGCACAAGAAATCATAACAGGGGCAAAGAAACGTTTTGCTACATATTGTAGTGCTTTGTATCTTCCAAAATAGTCAATGCTTGCCCATGATGCAACCGGCCATATATCGTTAAGCTGCCAATAAAGTGTACCCATACAACGATTATCGTTACGGTTACGACGCATATGTTCAACGCCATAACGGATTGCCTCTGCCTGAAGTAGCTGTGATGTATAAAGCAGAGTACCAAAATCATTAGGATATTTAAATGTATCCGCAAGATAGGTGAGAATTTTTTTGTTAGCGCCTTTGTTACGCTGATGCATTTCCATAATTCTGCTGAAAATATTACGGTCTTCGGGCAAAGTAAAGGAATTTACTGTTTTTTCACAAGGGAATGATTGGAAACCAAATTCACTAAGGTATCTGAAATAATGATTGCGATAATCGGTAAAGGGCAAGCCGCCGTGCCATACCTGCCAATAGTGGCAATCTCCATAGTTTTCATTGCGTGGGTCTATGCCATAACCAAATGATGTTGGCGACGAGGAAACATAGGGGATATACGGACAAGTTTCTTCAACAATGCGAGGTACTATTTTTTCAAAAATCTTAAAATAGTTGGCTTTAATATCGTTTTCGTTTGCAACACCTCTCCACCAATGTACGACTGCCTCTTCCATCTCGTTGTTGCCTGAAATTATAGCAATCGAGGCATGATGACGGATTCGTGTGAGATTTTCACGTATTTCAACAGCGATATTATCGAGCATTGACTGATAAGATGGCACCTGCATACAAGCAAACATAAGGTCATTAAATACTACAATACCATACTCATCACAAGCATCAAAGAAATAATCGTGTGGATAAATACCGCCGCCCCAAACACGAATAGCGTTAAAGTTGCAGTCACGACACTGTTTTATAAGGTTGTATGTACGCTCTTTACTATAACGAGAAAAGATATTATCTTCGGGAATATAGTCGGCGCCCATTGCAAAAAAGCGAATTCCGTTAACTTCGTGGCAATAACATTCGCCCCACTGGTCTTTTTCGCGGATTAGTTTTAATTCACGCAAACCTATGCGTTTACGGTCGCAGTCAACAACCTGACCATTTTCAACGAGCACTACATCGAATGTGTATAGATTTTGTTCACCAAAGCCGTTAGGCCACCAAAGCATAGCGTTTTCAATTTCACTTTCAACATTAGCAGGAAGTGTATATTCACAACCACAGGGTGCCGTAACATTAACGTTAATATCAGCGTTACCGTTTTGAGTTCTAACAGTCGGTGTAACAAACACTTTACCGTCAGCGTGGCGTTGTGTGATATGCACTTCATTAATTCTGTCCGAATCAATTGTGAGCAGATAAATATCCTTCCAGATACCTGCATCGGGCAGCATCGGACCCCAGTCCCAACCCATCATACAGCTTGCTTTTCTGAGATGTGGATATCCTAAAAGAGCATCACTGCAACCGTAAACCTTTTCTTTTGCGTGCATTTCGCTTACAAATTTATTCGGTGATAAAAATGTAAGTTTAATTTCATTTTCACCGTCAAGCAATGCATCTGTTATGTCAAATTCATAACTACGGTGCATATTATCGGTATGCGCAATATATTTTTCGTTTATGTATATATCGCACAGGGTATCAAGACCATCGCAATGTAACAAAACAGGGAAGTCAGGTTTTTCAAAAACAAATTTTCTTGAAAAATCAAAATCATTTTCCATAAGTTTTAGCGCAGCGCGCTCATTATCGCGATAGAAAGGATCATCCATCAACTTGTTGTCTAATAAAAACGAATACACAGATCCAGGTATTGTACCATCGCAGTTGTAGCCCGCGCCTGACATAGACCACGTACCGTTAAGTAAAAATTTTTGCATAAAATTACCTCTTTTCTTAAAAGTAGTTGCATTTATATTTTATTATGGTATTATTAAGATATCAAGCGAATATCTAACGATTTATTTGTATTATCTTACGATTGTTGGTGTATTTTATGAAACTAAAAAATTTGGGAGCCGATTTTGAACACAGAAAAGGGGAGTTTTGCTTTAAAACAACTTATCCTTTTTATACAGTGTGCTGTTTTTCTACACCTTTTTTATATTTCCGTGATGGTAAGTTATGTGAGGGTGAAAAAGGTGATATTTTAATCAACACGCCAAACCATATTGTTTATCACGGGCCGCGCGCAGACAGCGATGAAGGGTTTGTAAACGATTGGTTCCAGATAGAAGGAGATGATTTTACCGCACTTTTGAATAAATATCCACTACCGCAAAATGTGGCATTTAATATTGGAGAAGGATATTTTTTTCGTAAATATGCCAACCTAATGCTTTCGGAATATGACTCTGAAAAAATTGGTGCTAACGATGTTATTGACAGCTTAATCACTCAGATGATTATAAATACTTATCGCGCTTATATAAAAGAAAACTCTTTTGATGAACCGTACGCAGACATTGCTGCAGTAAGGCGAAAAATTATTAAAAATCCCGCTAAAGATTGGACTTTAACAGAAATGACCGATATGTGCGGCTACTCGGTGAGCAGATTTAGTGAACTATATCGCAAGCTATACGGCACTTCACCGATAAATGACGTTATAAATCAGCGTATTTCGCTTGCTAAAAGACTTTTGGTATCGGGGCAGGCATCGGTATCATATGTAGCTGAAACCTGCGGATTTAAGACAATAAATTACTTTTCAAAACATTTCAAAAAATCTACGGGTTATAGCCCTAAAGAATATATGAGTAATTTTTATGAATAAATAAAAAGTCAAACATAAATCTGATTGATATATGTTTGACTTTTTTAGTTTGGTAACTACAGAATATGAGCTTACATCCTTCAGTTTTTGTTTAATCACAAATATATTTAGGTTTTGACCTTATAAAAAAAGAACCAACAAATGGTTATCCCTGAATAGGCTGCAATTGCCGTTGGGGGAAACCATTTGTTGGTTCTGTTAAAAAGATAACATATTCGTGCAATAAAGTCAAGATACAAAATTCTAAACATCGGCAGCTATAGGCGAGGTTGACTAGGTGTTTGTCGCTTCATCATCAGCGCTTGCAGGCGCGGTATCATTGCTTACATCGGTGGCTGGCCTGCCGGAAGTGAAAGTGTGATGTTATGATATCAAAATTTGATGAAACACAAATGAGTCGCGAACGTTCGGGTCCATGCGTTTTTGAAGACCAAAGGTCATAATGTCAAATATATTTGACATTTGATAAGTAGTGAATATAATTAAAATGGTGCAGAACAAGGGATAACTTGTGTGGATTGAGCATTTAATTTTATATCACATTTAGATTTGGTAATTGACAATTGAATAAAGCGGAAATGTGTTTTTTTGGCAAAATGTATAAACATATTCTTGCTGCACCAAAAACAACAGCCTCGGTCCGTTATGGTCCGGGGCTGTGTTTATGTTTATAATCAAAAAAGCACATAAAGCATTACGCCTTATGTGCAATTTCAGCAATATGTCCAAACACACCTTTGGGCAAAAAAGAAAATTGCCGCGGTGTTCGACTTATTTAAGTTTGTCTATAGGCTACAAAAGAGATATTTTCGGTAGCTTTGCGTATGAATTCGAACTCTCGCGATAAAATCAAATCCTTGCTGACGCAAGGATGAAATCTTCGGCTTTGCCTCAGATGAAATTAAATCCACCCACTCGCCGTCGAGGCGGATTTCATCGTCAAAGATGATTTCACCCACCCGTAAGGGTGGATTTAGTTAAAAAAGCACTTGCATACGCAAGTGCTTTTTTCTGGTGGAGGCGGGGGGAGTCGAACCCCCGTCCAAAAATCTATTCCTATCGGCATCTCCGAGCGCAGTTAATTGTTTAAATTTCCCTTATATATCAGACAAGTAACAAACCGTTATACTTGGTAGTTCCTACTTTATGACAGCAACCGGAACAAGCCACTGTTCACATTTACCGCTAAATGACGCCCTTCCAAAGCCGCGGTATTCTTTGGTCAGACGGCCGCCTAATTAGGCAGCAAGTGCAACTTTATTGTTGTCAGTTAATTTTAAATTGCGGATTTTAAAGCGGTTCCGCACCGCTGCTCGCTTCCAATAGTTCAAAATCCCTGTCGAAACCTTTACGCCCCCGTATTTTAAGTAATAAGTAAGAGGTAATAGTGAAGAGGTAACAAATATTTATCTGTTTTGTTCTTTCAGTGCACGGTCAATTGTGCGGTTAGCATCGCGCTTTGCCGCTGTTGCGCGTTTATCGTGAAGTTGTTTACCGCGGCACAGCCCCAGTTGCACCTTAACAAGTGAAGCCTTAAAATAAATTGATAGAGGAATTAAGGTAAGTCCTTGCTGTTTAACAGTCCCGAAAAGTCGCATAATTTCACGCTTGTGCATAAGCAGTTTTCGGTCGCGTTTTGGCTCGCGATTAAAAATATTGCCGTGATCATACGGGCTTATGTGCATTTGCTTTATAATAAGCTCACCATCGTCAACAGTACACCAGGCGTCTTTTAGATTGACGCCACCCGCTCTTATAGATTTAACCTCGGTACCCGAAAGAGAGATACCTGCTTCATAACTTTCAAGCACAAAATATTCGTGATAAGCCTTTTTATTAGTCGCAATTGTTTTTGTGTTTTCCATAAGCAGTGTCTCCTTTCTTTATTTTTTAACAGTAGTTTAAAGTGAAAAATCTTCTGCCGTAAAATCACCCGAAGGCTTTACCTTTTGAGGCACACGCTTTAGAGGGTCGTATTTATACCGTCTGCAAGCATCAGCACGTGTAGTAACTCCATGTTTTTTACAAAATATATCGTCTGAATATTCAGAGTTTCTGCCGTGAATACACCAAAGACAAGATTTTTGCAGTTTTTTATTAAAGCCTTTTAGCGCCACACAAATCACCTCAAGTAATAATTATACCACATCCCGCAGAAATTTTCCACTATTATTTTTTGAATAAATAAATGTCAGCAATACAATAACCATTATGGTCATTGCCAAAAATAAAGCAGTATCGGTATATAAAAATTCATTTGTAAAATCCGTGCCATTACTGTATGTTGAAATTTTTATTTTTAAAATGTTTATCAAAAATGCAGTTATTGAGGCACTTAAGGCTCCGTGCAAGATTCTACCAAGAGAAAAACGCAAAAAATTTAATTTTCTGCCACCCGAAAGCGCAAATACCTGACACCAAATCGATATACCCGAAAAACCAAGTAAAAACGAAATAAAAACTATGTTATTTGTTTTAGTTACGGCAGAGGTAACCTCTGTAAAATAGGTTACATACTTAAGTATGGGCACATTATCGAAAAATAAGTCAATATATGAATTTACAACCGAAAATAATATTACAAAGCTGCAAATCTGTAGAATCGCTGCGCTGGCATCAGAAACACTTTCTACAATGTTTTCTGAAAAGGTCTTGTTAATTTTTATATTCTTGTAAAGTTCAAAATTGCGTTTTTTAAGCAAATTACCGCAAAATAGCGCAATAACAAACGAGGCTGTGATATGTGATATCAGCAAAATAATTCCAATTTTACGTGAACCAAACACACCACCCACAACCGATATTATAAACGCAGGACCCGCGTTCACACAATACATAAGCATAATATCAGCAGTTTTTTCATCAATTGAATTTTGTTTGTATAGTTCACCAATAAGTCTTGCGCCAACCGGATATCCGCCAAGTATCGATAGTAAAAAGGTAAAAAACATATCAAAATTATGCCCGAAAATTTTATATAAAAATTTGTTTATATATCGATTTTTAATTTCAACGCCACTTTTAATAATCATAAAAACACATATTATAAAAGGGAAAAGCGACGGTATTATTACATTGGCAGATATTAACAGTCCCCGCGACACACCACTGCAAGACACTTCAGGAAAAATGATTATCAGCAGAATAAAAAATGCCGCAATTAAATATGGAAAAATTTTTGATTTTAAAAGCATTATCAACACCCAATTATTTATATGCTTTTTTGAATTAATATAATATTTTTTTCATATCTTAAATTAGTTATATATAAAAGGGAGTGTTATACTTGCCAAGATTTAAATTTAAAAAGGCAAGAAAAAATAAATTTAATTTTATTAAGGACCGTGATGAAATTTTTGATAGCCAATTACTTGCGGGGATTCATACCGAAATTTTTTCAAACCAAAAAATAATTATTGAAGGATGCCAAAGTATTATCAATTATCAAAGTGATTATTTAAAACTAAAAATTAAAAAAGGTTTTATAAATATTTTAGGAAATGAATTTTTGATTACAGCATTCGAAAGCGAAAAAATAGTTATAAAAGGTAATATTATGTCAATTGAATTTTGTTTTTAAGGTGATTTTATGTTGTTTTTTTGGCGTTTCTTAATGGGATATTTGGTTATAAAAATAAGCGGAGAAAACGGTGAACAAATATTAAACCGCGCGACAGCGGGCGGTGTTAGAATCTGGAATCTTGTGTATAAAGGCGGTTGTTTGTATGGAAATATTTCACCGTCAAATTTTCGTAAACTTCGTATTATAAAGCGAGATATTAAGTGTAAAATTACAATAATTAAAAAATGCGGTCTTATTTTTCATCTTAAAAAATACAAAAAGCGTACTGGATTTTTAGCGGGTGTTGCAGTATTTTATGCAATATTATTTTTTCTTTCAAGCTTTGTATGGGTCATAAATGTAGAAGGTAACAATATTATTTCTACACAAGAAATTATATCATCTTGCAAAAAGATCGGAATATACGAAGGTATACATAAAATCAAAATCAACAGCAAATACGACACCCAACGATTGCAGCTGACACAAAACGGCATAGCATGGTGTTCTCTTAATATTGAAGGTAGCGTACTGACCGTAAATTTAAGCGAAACAACCGTTTCCGACAAAGAGCAAAGACAAAACCCATCAAACTTAAAAGCCGCATTTGACGGCAAAATTAAAAGGATAGATATTACTTCAGGCAATGTAGTAGTAAAAGTAGGCGACACTGTTTCAAAAGGCGATTTGTT